>JANMRY010000097.1:0-1745 GCA_031388695.1 Anaeromyxobacter sp.
GATCTGCACCCACATCCTGGCGGCCGAGGGGGACTCCCAGTGGAGCTTCTTCACCGGCAACTACCAGGAGTACGAGTCCGACAAGCGGCGGCGGCTCGGCGAGGACGCGGCGAGGCCGAGGAGGATCAGGTTCAAACCGGTGTTGCGATAGCAAGCCGCAGCTTGCTGCGGCGCGCAGTTCCTTATCGCAAGGCCCAGCTCGCTGGGCCGCGCAGTTTTAATCGCAAGCCGTCGCTAGCGACGGCGCGCAGCAAACCGCAAGGCGCAGAAAGCTGCGCCGCGCAGGAGCTTGACCGCTCTACGTCTTGGAGGCGGCCTTCTTCTTGGCCGGCTTCTTCGCTTTGACGGTCCTGGGCTCGGCTGACGCCTCTGGCGTCGCCGTCTTCGCAGCCCTGGAAGTCGCCCTCGGCGCAGCTCTCGCCCGATTTGCCCGCAGCGCCGCCTTGGCCTGCCCCTCCGGCGAGGCCATGTACTCGCGCCGCTCGGCCAGCAGCTCGTGGGCCCGGTCGGGCGTCATGTCCTCCGGCTGGTCGCCGCGGCGCAGCGAGGCGAGGGTCTCGCCGTCGGTGACGTAGAGGCCGAACTTGCCGTCCTTGAGGATCACCTTCTTGCCCGAGACCGGGTCCTCGCCGTAGGTGGCGAGCGGCGGCTTGGGCGCCCCGCGGCCGCGGAACTGCTTCGGCTGGTCGAAGATGGCCAGAGCCTGCGGGAGCGTGATGGTGAGGCAGATCCGGTCGTCCTCGCCGCCGAGGTTGCGGCTGTCGCCGCCCTTGGTCAGGTAGGCGCCGAACTTGCCGTAGCAGGCCATCACCTCGTCGCCCTCCGGCGAGCGGCCGAGCGCGCGGGGGAGCGCCAGGAGCTGGAGCGCCTCGTCGAGCGTCACCGAGGCCGGGTCCATCGACTTGAGCAGCGACTGGGTCTTGAGCGGCTTCTCCGGCTTGGTCTTTGTCTCCGGCTTGGCCTTGGCCTTCGGCTTGGCCGCCGCCGTCGCGGCGGCCGGTAAAGCGGCCGGCTGCGGCGGCGCTGCCAGCTGCACGTAGGGGCCGAAGCGGCCCGACTTGACGCGCACCTCCAGGCCGGTGGCCGGGTCGCGGCCGAGCTCGCGGCCGCCGGTCGGCGCCGAGAGGATCTTGAGCGCCACCTCCACGGTCAGCTCGTCGGGGGCGAGGTGGCCGGGGATCGAGGCGGTCTCCTCGCCGTGCTTCAGGTACGGGCCGTAGCGGCCGGGGCGGGCCTCGATGAGCAGCCCGGTGGGGCCGAGGCCGATGGGGATCGAGTTGATGGCGGCGGCGTCGATGTCGCCGAGCGCCTCGACCAGCTGCTTCAGCCCCTTGTGCTTCGAGTCGCCGAAGTAGAAGAGCTTGAGGAACTCGACGCGGCCGCGCTCCTTGGCGGCCACCTGGTCGAGGTCCTCCTCCATCTCGGCGGTGAAGGCGAAGTCGATCAGCTCGGTGAAGTGCTCCTTGAGGAGCCGGATCACCGGGAAGCTGACCCAGTCCGGCACCAGCGCCTGCCCCTTCTTCCAGACGTAGCGCGAGGCGAGCGCCCCCATGATCGAGGCGTAGGTGGAGGGGCGGCCGATGCCGAGCTCCTCCAGCTTCTTCACCAGCGAGGCCTCGGTGAAGCGGGCCGGCGGCGAGGTGACGTGGCCGATCGGCTCGAGGGCGCTGACCGGCACCGCCTGCCCCTCCTGCAGGGCCGGCAGCGGCGACTCCTGGTCGTCGAGCGCGGCGTCGGGGTCGTCG
>JANMRY010000103.1:0-19053 GCA_031388695.1 Anaeromyxobacter sp.
GCTGCAGCGAGCGGACGGGGGGACGCTGGGTGAGGACATCGCCGCCGCCGATCGGGCTGCGCAGGCGGCGCCGGCCGATCCCCGGTTCCCGCTCCACGCCGCGTGGCAGCTGCTCTGGGACCGCGCCGATGTCGCCGCGGCGCGCCCATACCTGGAGCGGGTCCTCGGTGCCGCGTCGATCCTGCCCAACCACACCATCCTCTTCCTGCTCTACCTTCGGCGCACCGACGAGGCCCTGGCGCGAGCGCGCCGATGGGCCGAGGAGGAGCCCTCCGGCAGGTCCTGGTACTGGCTCTCCGAGGTGCACCGGCAGCGTGGAGAGCTGGTGGAGGGGCTCGCGGCAGCTCGCCGTGGCGCCTCGCTCCCGGACGGCCTCCTCAACCTGAGACTCCTCCTCGACGCCGAGGCGCTGGAGGAGGGGGACCTGCTACTCACCAGCCGGCCCGTTGGTCGGGTCAAGTGGCTGGGCAGCCGTGGCAGGGTTCGGGAGGCGGCCTCGATCGTGAATCGCAACCGGCCGGCGCCCGGCGGCGACCGGTACCTGGAGCTCGCCTTCCACGTGGGAATGGCCCACGTCTACACGCCGCTGGAGGATCCCGCGGTGACGTTCCGTGAGCTGCACCGCATGCTCGAGACCGGGAGCGTCGCCTTCATCTGCGAAGGATGGGCGCTCGCCTCCATGGGAGATCTCGACCGTGCCGAGCTGATGGTTTTCAACTTCGTCGGGGACAGCCATGGTGTCTGCGCCGGCATGACCCGCGCGATCACCCGGTGGAAGCGCGGGGACGTCCCCGGTGCACTCGCCATCCTGGCGCGCTACCCCATCGGCACCAGCGACTTCTACCGGGGAGAGATCCTCGCCGAGCAAGGCCGCGATGCCGAGGCCATCGAGGCCTGGCGCGCCTATCGGCCTCGGCGAGGCCTGAACTTCTTCGAGGGCTTCCTGGACTCCTACAACTTCCCGCGGAGCCTCTTCCTCGAGGCCAGGTCCCTGGCGCGCCTCGGCCGCACCGAGGAGGCGCGGGTCGTCCTGGGCCGCTTCCTTCGCCTCTGGGAGCGCGCCGATTCGGGGCTGCCACTCCTGGCCAGGGCGAAGGCGCTGCAGGCCGAGCTGGCGCGCGGTGGTGCGCAGGTGGAGGCCCGGCGATGACGCTCGAGGAGCAGGTCGCGAAGCTGCTCGCCGCGGGCGACGCGAAGGGGGCGACCACGATCGTGCTGCGTGCACACGGTCTGGCCGCCCACCGCCTGCTCTTCGCCATCCTCGGCGACCCGACCCTGGCCGACGACGCCCACGCACTCTTCGCCGAATGGGTCTGGCGTGGGATCGGCTCCTACCGCGGACTCTCTTCGCTTCGCGCCTGGTGCTTCGGGGTCGCTGCTCACGCGGCCCGGCGTGTCCGGGAGGAGCCCTGGCGCCGGCGAGCGCGCCGGCTCTCGACGACCGGCGCGGCGGCGCTCGTGGCCCGCCAGGCGCCTTCGTCGCAGCCCGCCGCGGACGACCTGGAGCGGGGCCTGGCCGCCGTGCGGGCCGAGCTCTCCGACTCCGAGAGGACGCTCCTCGTGCTGCGGCTGGACCGCAGCCTCGGCTGGCGGGAGATCGAGCAGATCCTCCGCGAGTTGGGCGATCCCTCTTCGGCCCCCGCCCTCCGCAAGCGATACGAGCGCCTCCGCTCCAAGCTGGCGCAGATGCTGAAGGATCGTGGGTTGCTAGACACCGCGCGCGCCTGAGCCCCGGCGTGGGCGTCACAAAGCGCTGCGGCGCCGAACACACTCTGGACTCTTGGAGCGGCCTGGCCGCGTGGAGGAGCTTCGATGGCTTCGATGGCTTCGATGGTGGCGAAGACTCTCGTCCTGGCGTTGTCCTCACTCGCCGTCGCGGGATGCGTCCCGCCCGGCACTGACCAGGCCAGGACCGGTGACCAGACCAGCAGCGTCGACCGGGCTCCGGCGACGCCACCCGCCGCCTCCCTGCGCGAGTCCGCGGCGACTCCCGCGGCGCCGGGCCCCTTCGCCGCCGGCTTCAGGTACCTGGTCCTCGAGGATCCCTCCCGAACCGACGATCGCGGCGGCGTCCGCTCCATCCCGGTTCACCTCTGGTACCCGGTCGACGCGAGCGCCGTCCCCCCCGGCACGCCGGAGGCGGTCTACCCGCTCGACCCGATCTACGCGCCCGGGAACACCGCCACCTCGACGGAGCTGGAGGCGTTCGGGATCGACCGGGCCTGGGACGCGACGCCATCCGGGCAGGGCCCGTTCCCGCTGCTGCTGCTCTCGCCGGGCTGGAGCCAGGACCCGACCTTCTACGCCTACTACGGTGCCCGGTTCGCGAGCCATGGGTTCGTCGTCGCCGGGCTCACCCACGCGGGAGACGGGGACTTCATGACCGGGTCCGGAGTCCACCCTGCCAAGGTGATCCATGACCGGCCGCGCGATCTCTCCTTCGCCCTGTCACGGCTCCTCGACCAGCTGGGGTCGGGAAAGGGGCGCCGGCACGGGCTCGTCGATCGGAACGCGGTCGCCGCGATGGGCCACTCCATCGGCGGCTACGCGGCCCTCGCCGTGGCGGGAGGGGATGATGATTCCTGTGACGCCATCAACGAAGCGCTCGGCGACACTTACGCGGGTCCGTGGTGCCAGGGCTTCATGGCGGATCCCCGGTTCCGAGCCGTGATCCTCCTCGACGCCAGCGACTGGGCGCTGAGGTGGCACGAGCTCGCCCGGGTCGAGGTCCCGATCATCACGCTGAACACCGACACCGACTCCTTCGCGGCGTTCTGCCCGGGCGCCAACGCGCGCAGCCATGCCGCCCACGCCTCCGACGTGAACCTGCGCGTCGACGTCATCCACTCCAACCACCAGTCGTTCACCCGCTGGTGCGACGAGGTCCCCCTCCTGCAATCGAAGGGCATCATCGACGCCGCGACCTCCGACTTCCTGACCTCGATGTTCTGCAGCGACCCGGATCCCGCCAACGGCGGGTTCCCGCGGGTCGACCCCCACCTCGTGAGCGAGGTGACCTCGGAGCTGGCGGTCGCCTTCCTGAAGACCCACCTGGCGCACGAGCCGGGCTATCGCAGGTACCTCACGCCGCGCTGGGCCTGGAACAACCGCCAGCAGGTGGGGCTCTTCACGACGGAGGAAGGCGGCGAGTCGCACTTCGGTCCGAACTCGCCCTGCCTGCCGCCAGGGTCGGCAGGGGACCAGTTCGACTACTACTGGCGCATGCTCGCGCCAGGCGGAGACGACCACGGCAGGCACCCGCGCTGATCACCGGGCCTGGGTCTTCGCCGCCGGGCGACGCGCCTACCTCCTGAGCGCCCTGGCCAGCGAGGCGACGAAGCCCTTGACCCTTGCCGCCTTGGCCGCGCGCGTGCCGGGGGCGGCGCCGCGGGAGACGATGGCGCTCCCCACCACCACGCCGTCGGCCAGCGCGCCGAGCAGCCGGGCCTGCTCCGGCGTGGAGACCCCGAAGCCGATCACCACCGGCACCGGGCTGGCGGCCCGCACCGCCGCCACCCGCTCGGTCAGGTCGCGCGGCACCTCGGCGCGGGCGCCGGTCACGCCGGCCACCGAGACGAAGTAGAGGAAGCCGCTGGACGCCTTCGCCGCCGCCGCCACCCGGGCCGGCGTCGAGGTCGGGGCCAGCAGGAAGACCAGCGCCAGGCCGTTGCGGGCGGCGATCTCCCCCAGCTCGCCGGCCTCCTCGGGGAGCAGGTCGGGGATGATGAAGGCGTCGACGCCAGCGGCGGCCGCCTCGGCGGCGAAGCCCTCGAACCCGGCCGAGAGCAGCGGGTTGAGGTAGCCCATCAGCGCCACCGGCACCTGGCTCTTCGCCCGCACCGCCTTCACGACCCTCAGGACATCGCGCGGCGTGGTGCCGTGGCGCAGCGCCCGCCCGGCCGCCTGCTGGATGGTCGGGCCATCGGCGATCGGGTCGGAGAAGGGGACGCCGAGCTCCAGCAGGTCGGCGCCGCCGGCCACGCAGGCGAGCGCCAGCGCCGTGGAGCCGGCCAGGTCGGGGTCGCCCCCCATCACGTAGGTGACCAGCGCCCCGCGCCGCTCGGCCTTGCAGCGGGCGAAGGCCTCGGCGATCCGCTTCATGACCGCCTCCCGGCCCGGCCGGTCTTGCCTCGCTTCGGCGCCGCCAGCGCCTTGCGCACGGTGTCGACGTCCTTGTCGCCGCGCCCGGAGATGTTGACGATGAGGAGACCCTTCGGCCCCAGCTCGCGCGCCAGCCCGCGCGCGGCGTGGACGGCGTGGGCCGTCTCCAGCGCCGGGATGATCCCCTCCTGCCGCGCCAGCCAGCCGAGCGCGTCGAGCGCCTCGTCGTCGGTGGCCTGGCGCAGCTCGAGCCGCCCCTGGTCCTTGAGCCAGGAGAGCTCGGGCCCGACGCCCGGGTAGTCGAGCCCGGCGCTGATCGAGTGGGCCTCGATGATCTGGCCGTTGGCGTCCTGCAGCACGTAGCTGCGCGAGCCGTGGAGCACGCCGGGCGTGCCGCGCGCCAGGGCGGCGCCGTGCTTCCCGCTGTCGAGCCCGTGGCCGGCCGCCTCGACGCCCACCAGCCGCACCCCCGGGTCGGCGAGGAAGCCGGAGAAGATCCCCATGGCGTTGGAGCCGCCGCCGACGCAGGCCACCACGGCGTCGGGGAGCCGCCCGGCCACCTCGAGCACCTGGGCGCGCGCCTCGGTGCCGATGACGCTCTGGAAGTCGCGCACCAGCGCCGGGTAGGGGTGGGGCCCGGCCACCGAGCCGATGATGTAGTGGGTGTCGGCGACGTTGGTGACCCAGTCGCGGAGCGCCTCGTTCATGGCGTCCTTGAGCGTCTTCGAGCCGGACTGGACCGGGATGACCCGGGCCCCGAGCAGCTCCATGCGGAAGACGTTGAGCGCCTGGCGCTCCACGTCGAGCGCCCCCATGTAGACGTCGCAGGGGAGGCCGAAGAGGGCGGCGGCGGTGGCGGTGGCCACGCCGTGCTGGCCGGCGCCGGTCTCGGCGATGATGCGGGTCTTGCCCATGCGCCGGGCCAGCAGCACCTGGCCGAGCGTGTTGTTCACCTTGTGGGCGCCGGTGTGGCAGAGGTCCTCGCGCTTCAGCAGCACCCGGCAGCCGCCCAGCGCCGCGCCCATGCGCCTGGCCTCGCCGAGCGGCGTCTCCCGCCCGGCGAAGCGGGTGAGCAGCTCCTTGAGCTCCCGCTCGAAGGCCGGGTCGGCCCGGGCGGCGTGCCAGGCCTGCTCCAGCTCGTCGAGGGCCGGCACCAAGGTCTCGGGGACGAAGCGGCCGCCGTAGTCGCCGTAGCGGCCCCGGGCGTCGGGGAGGGTGGGGAGACTCATGGCGACTCCTTGGCGGCGCCGATGAAGCGCGCCAGCAGCTCGTGATCCTTGACGCCGGGTGAGGCCTCGACGCCGCTGGCGACGTCGACGGCGAAGGGGCGGACCGCGGCGATGGCGGCGGCGACGTTGGCGGGGGTGAGGCCGCCGGCCAGCACCACCGGGCCGCGCTCGGCGAGGGCGCGGGCGGTCGGCCAGTGGCAGGGCTGGCCGCTGCCGCCGTGGCCGGGGGTGGGGGCGTCGAGCAGCAGTCCGCCGAGGCCGGCGTACGGCTCGGCCGCCGCCAGCGCCTCGGGGCCGCCAACCGGCAGGGCCTTCAGGACCGGCAGCTGGAAGGCGCGGCAGGCGAGCGGCGACTCGGCGCCGTGGAGCTGGAGCAGCTGCACGCCGGAGATGGCGGCGGCCGCCACCGCCTCCTCGTGCGTCGGGTCGACGAAGACGCCGACGCAGGTCACCAGCGGCGGCAGCTTGCGGATGATGGCGCGGGCC
The DNA here is from genome assembly GCA_031388695.1 of Anaeromyxobacter sp. Classification (GTDB taxonomy): domain Bacteria; phylum Myxococcota; class Myxococcia; order Myxococcales; family Anaeromyxobacteraceae; genus JADKCZ01. The sequence goes on from JANMRY010000103.1 coordinate 5,817, forward strand.
TCGGCCGGGGCGATGAAGCGCTTCGAGCCGGGCCAGAAGTTGAAGCCGAGCGCGTCGGCGCCGAGCCGGACGGCGGCGAGGGCGTCCTCGAGCCGGGTCAGGCCGCAGATCTTGACCCGCACCGTCACCGGCAGAGCTCCCGGAGCAGCGCGCCCGGGTCGGCGGCCCGCACCAGCGCCTCGCCCACCAGCAGGTTGACCGCCCCGGCGGCCCGCAGCCGCCGCGCATCGGCGCCGCCGCGCACCCCGCTCTCGGCCACCCCCTTGACGCTGGCCGGCAGGGCCGGGACGATCCGCTCCGAGGTGGCGAGATCGACGGCGAAGGTCCGCAGGTCGCGGTTGTTGACGCCGACGAGGAGGGCCCCGGCCAGCAGCGCCCGCTCCGCCTCGGCCTCGTCGTGGACCTCGACGAGGGCGTGGAGCCCGAGCTCGCCGCAGCGGTCGTGGAGCCGCCGCAGCAGGTCGCCGGGGAGGGCGGCGGCGATCAGCAGGGCCGCGTCGGCCCCGGCGGCGCGGGCCTCGGTCAGCTGCCAGGCGTCGACGGTGAAGTCCTTGCGCAGCACCGGCAGGGTGACCGCGGCGCGGACCGCCAGCAGGTCGGCCAGCGAGCCGCCGAAGCCGGGGCCGTCGGTGAGCACCGAGATGGCGGCGGCGCCGGCCGCCTGGTAGCGGCGGGCCTGGTCGACGGCGTCGAGGCCGGCCGAGATGGCGCCGGCCGAGGGGCTGGCCCGCTTCACCTCGGCGATGACCCGGGTCGGCCCGCCCGGCGGCGAGAGCGCCGCGGCCAGGTCGCGCACCGGGGGGGCGTCGCCGAGCCGGGCCGTGAGCTCGCGCTCGGGCGTGGCGGCGGCCAGCGCCGCCACCTCGAGCCGCTTCCGCTCGAGGATGGCGTCGAGGTAGGTGGTCATGCCGGCGCCGGGGCGCGGGTGGCTTCGACGAGGAGGCGCAGCTTCTCGGCGGCGGCGCCGCCGTCGATCGATCGGGCCGCCACCCCGACGCCGCTCCTCAAGTCGGGGGCCGCCCCGGCGCAGACCAGCGCCGCGGCGGCGTTGGCCAGCACGGCGTCGCGCGGGCCGCCGGCCTGGCCCGAGAGCACGTCGCGGAGGATGGCGGCGTTGCGGGTGGCGTCGCCGCCGGCCAGCTCCGACTCCTGGCGGCGCGGCAGGCCGAGGTCCTCGGGGAGGATGCAGTAGCGCTCCACGGCGCCGTTCTTCACCTCGGCCACGTGGGTCATGCCGGTGACGGCGATCTCGTCGAGCCCCTCGCCGTGGACCACGAAGGCGTGGACGGCGCCGAGCGCGGCCAGCACCCCGCCGATGACCGGCACCCAGCGCGGCTCGTAGACCCCCATGACCTGGTGGCGGGCGCCGGCCGGGTTGGCGAGCGGGCCGAGCAGGTTGAAGACGGTGCGGACCGCCAGCTCGCGGCGGATGCCGGCCACCGCCTTGAAGGCCGGGTGGAGCCGCTGCGCGAAGAGGAAGCCGATGCCGATCTCGGCGATGGCCCGCTCCACGGTGGCGGTCGGGGCGTCGACGTCGACGCCGAGCGCCCCGAGCACGTCGGCCGAGCCGGAGCGCGAGGAGACCGCCCGGTTGCCGTGCTTGGCCACCACCACCCCGGCCCCGGCCACCACGAAGGCGGCGGTGGTCGAGATGTTGAAGGTGTTGCGCGAGTCGCCGCCGGTGCCGCAGGTGTCGACGAAGACCGGGGCGGCCACGTGGACCCTCTCGGCGCGGGCCCGCATCACCTCGGCGGCGCCGGTGATCTCCTCGACCGTCTCCCCCTTGATGCGCAGCGCCGCCAGGAAGGCGCCGACCTGGGCCGGGGTGGCGGCGCCGTCGGCGATCTCGTTCATGACCGCGGCCACCTCGACGCGGGAGAGCGGGTGGGCCTCGAGGAGCCTGGAGAGGGCCTGCTGGATCACGGGGTGCTCCGCGCGCCGGGTGAGAGGCGGCGCAGCCAGTTCTGCAGCAGCGGCTTGCCGGCCTCGGTCAGGATCGACTCGGGGTGGAACTGCACGCCCTCGACGTCGAGGGTCCGGTGGCGCAGCCCCATCAGCTCACCCTCCTCGGTCCAGCTGGTGATCTCCAGCGCCGCGGGCAGGGTCTCGCGGTCGACCACCAGCGAGTGGTAGCGCCCGGCCTGGAACGGGCTGGGGATCCCCTGGTAGAGCCCGGCCCCGGCGTGGTGGACCGGGCTGGCCTTGCCGTGGACGATCCGCTCGTTGCGCCGCACCAGCCCGCCGAAGGCCTGGCCGATCGCCTGGTGGCCGAGGCAGACGCCGAGGATGGGGAGGCGGCCGGCGAAGGCCTCGATGGCCGCCAGCGTCACCCCGGCCTCGTTGGGCGTGCAGGGGCCGGGGGAGAGCAGCAGGCCGTCGGGGCGGGCGGCGCCGATCCCGGCCAGATCGATCTGGTCGTTGCGGTGGACCGTCACCTCGGCCCCCAGCTCGCCCAGGTACTGGACCAGGTTGAAGGTGAAGCTGTCGTAGTTGTCGATCAGCAGGACGCTCGGCCCGCTCATGACCGGCCCCCCTTCGGCGCCGGCCGCTTCGACCTGGCCGCCTTCGCCCTGGCCGGCCGGGCTGGCCGGGCCGGCCGGCGCGAGGGGCGCGAGACCGGGGCGCGGGCCACGGCGTCGAGCACGCGGGCCTCGGCCTGGGCCACCGCCGTGAAGATGGCCCGGGCCTTGTTGACGGTCTCCTGGTACTCGGCCTCCGGCACCGAGTCGTAGACCAGCCCGGCCCCGGCCTGCACCGAGACCCGCCGGCCGTTGGCCATCAGGGTGCGGATGGCGATGCAGAGCTCCATGTTGCCGCCCCGGTCGAAGTAGCCGACCGCGCCGGCGTAGGGGCCGCGCCGCGCCGGCTCGAGCCGGTCGATGATCTCCATGGCCCGCACCTTGGGCGACCCGGAGACGGTGCCGGCCGGGAAGCCGGCCCGCAGCACGTCGACGGCGGTGCGCCCCGGGGCCAGCCGCCCCTTCACCTCCGAGACCAGGTGCATGACGTGCGAGTAGCGCTCCACGGTCTTGAAGGCGGTCAGCTTGACCGAGCCGATGGCCGCCACCCGCCCCACGTCGTTGCGCCCGAGATCGACCAGCATGACGTGCTCGGCGTTCTCCTTGGGGTCGGCGCGCAGCTCGGCCTCGAGCGCGGCGTCCTCGGCGGCGTCGCGACCGCGCTTCCGCGTCCCGGCGATGGGGCGCAGCGTGATCTCGCCGTCCTGCAGCTTGATGAGGGTCTCGGGCGAGGAGCCGACCAGGGCCCGCTCCCCGTCCTGGAGGAAGAAGAGGTAGGGGGAGGGGTTGACCCGGCGCAGCGCCCGGTAGATCTCGAAGGGCGGGACCTGGACCTCGGCGTCGAAGCGCTGCGAGAGGACGATCTGCTGGCAGTCGCCGGCGCGGACGAACTCCTTGGCCTGCTCGATGGCGGCCAGGAAGGCCTTCTTGCTCACCCGCGGCCGCAGCACCGCCGGCGAGGCGCTGCGCCGGGCCCGCCGATCGGTGAGCGGGCGGGCCAGGGTCTTCAGGCGGGCGGCGATCCGCTTCAGGGCGGCGGCGTAGAGCGCCTTCGGGTCGTCGCCGAAGTCGCAGCGCACCTCGCAGATGACGTGGAGCGAGTGGCGCACGTTGTCGAAGGCCACCACCTCGTCGTAGTCGCCCAGCAGCACGTCGGGGAAGCCGTGCTCGTCGGGCCTGGAGATGGGGACGCGCGGCTCGAAGAGGCGGACCGCGTCCCAGGTGACGTGGCCGACCAGCCCGCCGGAGAAGGGCGGGGTGCCGGGCACCCGCACCGCGGTGTGGCCCACCAGCGCGGCGCGGATGGCGTCGACGGGATCGGCCGGGTCGCCCAGCTTCCAGCGCAGCACCCGGCGCGGGCTGGCGCCGAGGAAGGTGAAGCGGGCGCTCCGCTCGCCGCCCTCGACCGACTCGAGCAGGAAGGCGTGCGGGTGCCCGCGCGAGAGCTTGAGGAAGGCCGAGACCGGGGTCTCGGTGTCGGCGTCGACCTCGACGCGCACCGGGACGGCGCGCCCCGGTCGGCAGAGCTTCAGGAACGTCGGGAGGTCTGGCTGGGGGCGCAGGTCAGCGCCAAAGCAACACCGTCATGCCGCGCATAGGGCTGACACTCTTACCCGCAAGGTGGACTGGCCGCAAGGCCCGGCGGTCGCTCGCCTGCAGCGCCCCCGGGGCGGCGCGGCAGGCCCGGCCTGCAGCCCGGATGGCGCCTCCGCTGGGGTCGCGGTATGCGTCGAGCGTGTCGAACCCGGTCGCCGCCCGACGTCTCGAGATCCTCGCGGCCGCGCAGGCCGTGGGGCAGGGCTACCTGCAGTTCGAGCCGGGCGCGGCGCGCTTCTCGCTCGGCACCTCGCTGGCCGATCTCTCCATCCCGGTGGAGGTGGCCCCCGACGCCCGCGCCATCGTCCAGGCCGCCGCCGTGGAGATGGCCATGCTGCTGGTCCACGAGCACCAGCGGCTCATCTCCGCCGAGGAGCAGGATCGGCTCCTGCTCCGCGAGGGCGCCGTGAGCCTCCCCGCGGTGGAGGCCGGCCGGGCGAGCAGCGCCGGCGGGCCCGACCTGCGCGCCGCCGCCGCCCTGGCCGCCGCGGCCCACCCGTCGCTGACCGCCGCCCTGGCCGCGGCCTGGCTCGGCAAGGGGGGCAAGGGGCGCTCGCTGGTGGGGCTCTGGATCGAGCTGCTGCGCCGCGCCTTCGTCGAGCAGGCCGCCTCCGCCGGCGAGGACACCCCGCTGATCGTGACCCTGGCGCTGGTGGCGGAGACGGCGGCGGCCGACCAGGTGGTCCGCGAGGCGCTCCCCTTCACCCACGCCGACCGCTGGCTGCGGGCCGGCGCCATGACCGCGCTCTGGGTGGCGGCGCAGACCGGCCTGCAGCGGGCCCTGCGCGACGCCGGCCTGGCCCCGTCCGACCCGCGCCGGGCCCGGCTCGAGGCCACCCTCTCGCCCACCGCGCTGCTGGGCGGCAGGCTGGCGCTCCAGGCGGTCGGCGCCACCGTCTACGGCTGCGAGCTGGCGGTCGGCGTGCCGCGCGCCGACGAGGTGGCCACCCGGCTCTCGGCCGGCCTGGCCGCCGGGGCGCTGCAGCGCGAGCTGGCGCAGGGACTCGCCGTCGACGACGCCGTGGCGGTGAAGGCCGAGCAGGCGGTGGCGGTGGCCAGGCTGCGGGAGCTGCTGCTGCAGGCGGTGGTGGCGGCCGACGCCCACGGCCTCTCGGCGCGGGTGACGCCGGTGCGAGAGCTGCTGCAGCTGCCGGGCGGGCTGGCCTCGGGCGCCTCCGACACCGGGCCGCGCCAGGCCCTCCACCGGCAACTGGTGGCCTGCAACGTGGGGGGCGAGGCCGGTGCCTTCCTGGATCGGGCGGTCAAGGCGCTGCACGGCTGGCGCCCCCGCGAGCCGGCGGCGATCTTCGGCCTCTCCCGCGAGGCGGCCCGGGCCGAGTACGCGGCGGCGGCGGCGGCGGTCTGCGCCGACCTGGCGCTGGAGCGGCTGGCGGCCGGCGCCAACCGGGCGCTCGCCTTCCGGACCGGGCGCGAGGCCGAGGGTGGCGCCGAGGGCGAGTACGAGGCCGGCCGGCTCTACCGGCTCAGCGCCCGCCCCGGTCCGCTCCTCAAGGCCTCCGCCAGGCTGCCGCTCGCCCACCTCTTCGCCGACGTCAAGGACTTCACGCGGCGGACCACGCTGCTGGGCCAGGCCTCGATGGCCGAGTTCCTGCGGCGCGAGTTCTACCTGCCCATCCTGGTGGCGGCCAAGGACCACTACGGCGGGATGCAGCACCTCGCCGATCGCGGCGGCGTCTCGCTCAACAACCTGCTGGGCGACGCCATCAGCTTCTCCGGTGAGATCGAGGCGATGCTGCAGCTGGCGGTCGCCATCCGCCGGGCCTTCGACGCCTACGCGGCGCGGCTCAAGCGGCAGGTCGACGACGCGGCGGTGCGGCAGCAGCTCGAGGCGCTGGAGCGCCAGCAGGCGGCCAGCGTCGAGGAGGCCGCCCGGACCCGCGCCGCGGCCGAGGCGGCGCTGGTCTCCGCCGCGCCCGGGAGCCAGGCGCACCGCCAGCTCACCGCGCAGCTGGCCCGGCTCCAGGCGGCCGAGGCGCAGGCGGCCGGGGAGCGCGAGCGGGCCATGGAGCGGGCCCTCGGCGAGGGGCTGGAGGCCGGTGTCTTCATCAGCCACGGGGACGCGCCGCTGGTGGTGATGATCGAGGACGAGGTCTTCGGCCACAACCGCGTCGCCATCGCCGAGAAGATCAACGAGTCGGCCCGCGGCACCGCGCGCGCCGCCTCGGCCCGCCTCCGCGCCGACGCCCAGCTCGCCGTAGAGCGCGTGACCCGGCAGCGCCCGGCCCTGGCCCACGCCTGGAGCGTCTTCATCGAGCGCCCGCTCTCGCTGACGGTGCCGCCCGAGCTCGAGACCCGCGCCGTGGCGGCGGCCCGCGCCGGCGACCTGGCCGGGGCCATGCGCTGGCTGGCCGGCCCGGTGCGCGAGGCGCTGGAGCTGGCGGCCCAGGAGGGCGGCGACCCGCCCGGCGACATCTACAACAGCGGCGCGGCCCTCTCCGAGGAGGCGCTCACCGCCTTCCTCGCCGAGGTGCGCGATCGCCGGGTCATCCGCCGCGTCGAGCTCAAGCCGGAGGAGCTGCCGGCCGAAACCCGCGACGACTGGTACTTCGGCGCCGGCCCGCAGTACCTGGTGGCCTGCTTCCACCCCGACGGGCGGCTCGGCGAGCTCTTCCGCCGCGCCGGCCGCGCCGCCTTCAAGGGGCTGGGCGGCGTCACCGTCTGGGAGCTCTGCGCCGAGCAGGGCGGGCCGGCGCTGCTGGTCCGCCTGCTCGGTCGTCGCTGGTTCGAGGCCGGGCGCTGAGGCCCGGACCGGCCGGCTACTTGCCGCCCAGCTTCCTGTCGATGACCGCCTTCAGGGTCTCGAAGGGGACGGCCCCGACCACCAGCTCGCCGTTCACCGCCATGGTGGGGGTGCCGTCGATGCCGAGGCGGGTGGCCAGCTGGTCGTCCTCCTCGACGCGGGCCTTGAGCTTCTGGCTGTTGAGCGCCGCCTTGAAGCGGGCCATGTCGAGCCCGAGCTCGCGAGCCCAGCGCTCGTAGGCGGCCGGCGAGAGCTCCTGCTGCCCGGCGAACATCTTGTCGTGCATCTGCCAGAACTTGCCCTGCTCGCGGGCCGCCTCGGCGGCGACCGCGGCCGGCACGGCGTTGGGGTGGAAGGGGAGCGGCTTGTGCTTCCAGGCCAGGCGCACCTTGGGTCCGTAGGCCTGCTCCACCTGCTTGAGCGTCGGCTCGACGCGGCTGCAGTAGGGGCACTGGAAGTCGGAGAAGACCACCACGGTCACCGGGGCCCGGGGGTTGCCCTTGACCGGGTCGTCGGGGCGCAGCGCGATCTCGACCGGCTTGCCGGGCGCCGGTGCGGCGGCGGCGGCCGGCGCGGCGGGGGCGGCGGGGGCGGCGGCCACGTTGGCGTCGCAGGCCTTCTCGTAGAGCCCGGGGCCGGGCTTGGCGCCCTTGGCGATCAGCGCCTCGACCTTCTTGAGCTCCTCCTCGGCGATCGGCTTCATCGTCTCGAAGGGGACGGCGCCGACCACCTGGCGGCAGTTGAAGAACATGTTGGGGGTGCCGTTGGCGCCCACCTGGCCGGCCAGCCGCTGGTCCTCCTCGACGCGCGCCTTGGCCAGCGGCCCGGCCATCGAGGCCTTGAAGCGGCGCAGGTCGAGCCGGGTGTCGACGGCCGCCTTCTCCAGGTCGGCCTGGGAGAGGGCGTTCTGGTTCTGGAAGAGCCGGGCGTGGTAGGGCCAGAACTTGCCCTGCTCGCGGGCCGCCTCGGAGGCCAGCGCCGCCGGCATGGCGTTCGGGTGCATGGGGAGCGGCTGCTGCTTCCAGACCACCCGCACCTTCCCCTTGAAGGTCTCCTCGAGCTGCTTGAGGGTCGGCTCGACGCGGGCGCAGAAGGGGCACTGGAAGTCGGAGAAGAGGACGATGGTCAGCCTGGCGTCGGCCGGGCCTCGGGCCGGGTCGTCGGCGCGCACCGTCACCTTCCTGTACGGGCTCGGCGCAGGCGCCGGAGGCTGGGCCGGGGGCGGCGGGGCGCCGGGCGCGCCGGGAGCGCCGCCGGGCTGGGCCACCATGACCGGGGCGGTGGCGGTCCCCTCCTGCAGCTTGGCGTAGACTTGGCTGGGCGGCGTGCCGCCGGCCACCAGCGCCTCGGCCTTCTGGAGCTCCTCGGCGACGACGGCGCGGAAGGACTCGAAGGGCTGCGCGCCCGAGAGCTTGCGGCCGTTGATGAAGAAGGCCGGTGTCCCCGAGGCGCCCAGCGCGGTGACGGCCGCCTGGTCACGGCGGATGCGCGGCTCGGCCGCCTTCCCCTCGAGGGCGGCGCGGAAGCGGGGCAGGTCGAGGCCGACCGCGGTGGCCGCCTTCTCCAGCGCGGCCTGGTCGAGCGCCGGGGCCGACTCGAAGAGCCGGTCGTGCATGGCCCAGAAGCCGGCGTCACCCTTCTGCTCGCGGGCCGCCTCTACGGCCAGCGCGGCCGGGAGGGCGCGCTGGTGGAAGGGGAGCGGGTTGTGCTTGAAGGACCAGCGCAGCTTGCCGGGGAAGGCCTCGTCGAGCTGCTTGAGCGTCGGGCCGACCCGCTTGCAGAAGGGGCACTCGAAGTCGCTCGACTCGACGATGGTCACCAGCGCGGTGGCCGGCCCGCGGGTGGGCGAGTCGTCGAGCGCCACGCGGTAGACCGCCTTGGGGTCCTCCTGGGGGCGGGTGGGGCGCTGCGCCACCGGGGCGTTCGGCGGCGCCGCGACGTTGCGCCCCTGGCCGGGGCCGGTCATGGCGGACCGGGTGGTGAAGCCGATGGCGAGCCCGACGACGAGGGCGAGGATCCAGCTGACGTGCTTCATGACCGACTCCTTGTGGACCGTGTGCTTGGAGGGAGAGGCGCGCTAGAGGCGGAAGGTGCCGCCGCCGCGGAGGATGATTGGGACGCCGGCCGAGCCGGCCAGCGGTATGCCGAACTCGAGCCCGAGATCGAAGGCCAGGGTGGTGTTGAGCCGCAGCTCCCAGGCGGCGCCGAAGAGCAGCCAGCGGGGGTGGAGGCCTTGTTGGCGCGAGGAGGAGAGGTCGAGGGCGGCGCGCAGCCAGACCGGGACCTCGGCGAGGCCGGCCCGCAGCCCGGGGCGGACGGCGACGTGGGTGTCGGGGGCGACGCCGAGCGCCAGCGCCAGCTCGGGGCGCAGCCGGGTGGGCCCGTGCTCCCAGCCCACGGCCAGCTCCAGCTCGAAGAGCCCGGCCTTCCCCTGGTCTAGCCCCATCTCCCCACCGGCGCCGAGCGAGGCGGCGGCCACCAGCCCGATGGGGGCCGACGGCGACGCGGTCCTCGGTTCGGCGCGGGCCACGCCGGCAGACCACGCCAGCGCGGAGAGGGTGAGGAGCAGGGGGGCTCGCACGGTGCGCGGGAGAGTACCCTTGGGGTGCCGGTCGGGCAAGGCGACACCGCGGCCGCCCCCGGTGGGGTTGCCGCAGCGGCGGCGAGCCGCTATGTGGGGCCCCGATGGCGGCGCCCACCTCACTCCCCGAGCCGGTCCAGGTCCTCGACACCTCCGGGCTGCTCTGCCCGATCCCCATCGTCATGACCGCGGCGCTGGTGAAGCAGCTGGCCGACGGCGACGTGCTGCTGGTGATCGCCACCGACGCCGGCATCGCCACCGACATGCCCATGTGGTGCAAGGCGATGCGGCACGAGCACCTCGCCACCTTCAAGGACGGGGCCAGCTGGAAGAGCTACCTGCGCAAGCGCCCCCGCGCGCCGCGCGGCTCGGCCCTCCACAAGGGGAGCGGATGAAGAAGCAGGGCAAGGCGATCGCGATGATCTCGGGCGGGCTCGACTCGACGCTGGCGCTGGCCATGGTGCGCGCCCAGGGCGTCGAGGTGAAGGCCATCAACTTCTACACCGGCTTCTGCATCACCGAGACCCAGCGCCGCAAGGGCGGCCGGCCGGACGGCTCGATGCCGCAGAACGAGGCGCTGCGGGCCGCCGCCGACCTGGAGATCGAGATCGAGTACATCGACATCTCGGGGCAGCAGTACCTCGACATGATCCTCAACCCCAAGTACGGCTACGGCGCCAACGCCAACCCCTGCGTCGACTGCCGCATCTTCATGATGAAGAAGGCCAAGGAGGTCATGGAGCGCGAGGGGGCCGACTTCATCTTCACCGGCGAGGTGCTGGGGCAGCGCCCCAAGAGCCAGCGCCGCGACACCCTCTGGGCCATCGAGAAGGAGTCGGGGTTGAAGGGGCGGCTGGTCCGGCCGCTCTCCGCCAAGCTGCTGCCGCCCTCCATCCCCGAGCAGGAGGGGATCCTCGACCGCTCCCGGCTCGGCGACATCAGCGGGCGCGGGCGCATCCGCCAGATCGCCATGGCCAAGGCCATGGGGCTGGCCGAGTGGCCGCAGCCGGCCGGAGGCTGCTGCTTCCTGACCGACGAGAGCTTCTCCCGGAAGTTCTTCGACATCCTCGGGCAGCGCGAGGCGGCCGGGGCGCCGCGCACCATCGACCGCGACGACGTGGTGCTGATGACCACCGGGCGCCACTTCCGGCTCTCACCGACCGTGAAGCTGATGGTGGGGCGCAGCGAGGTGGAGAACGCCACCCTGGAGAGCTACGCCGGCACCACCCGGGCCCGGCTGGCGGCCGCCAACCACGCCGGCCCGGTCGGGCTGGTCGAGGGAGAGGCGAGCTGGGAGGAGCGGCAGCTGGCGGCGCGCATCCTGGCCCGCTACGGCAAGGGGAAGGACGAGCCGACCGTCGAGGTGAGCTGGCGCGACGCCGACGGCGGCGAGGAGACCCTGGTGGTGGAGCCGGAGCGGGACGAGGCGAAGGTGGAGCAGCTGAGGATCTGAGGGGCCCGGGCCACCCATCGCCATAGCCAATCATATCCGTTTTGCGTATCGGTCAGGAATGGGTATATTCACGGGTAGCCGTGAACCCGCTCTCCTCGCTCACCATCACGCCAGCGCTCCTGCGCCTCATCGCCGGTCTCGACGAGTTCAAGGGGCGATGGCAGGCGCTCGGCCGGCTGGCTCCCGACCGGCTCTCGGCCCTGCGCCGGGTGGCGACCATCGAGTCGGTCGGCTCCTCGACCCGCATCGAAGGGGCGAGGCTCTCCGACGCCGAGGTGGACCGGCTCCTCTCCAGGCTCGATGTCCGCTCCTTCAGGTCCCGCGATGAGCAGGAGGTGGCCGGCTACGCCGCGGCCATGGAGTTGGTCTTCGAGTCCTGGCGCGAGCTCACGTTCACCGAGAACCACCTCAAGCAGCTGCATGACCTCCTGCTCCGGCACTCGACCAAGGACCAGCGCCACCGCGGCCAGTACAAGAAGCTCCCCAACCACGTCGAGGCCTTCGGCCTGGACGGGAAGAGCCTGGGGGTCGTGTTCGAGACGACCAGCCCCTTCGACACCCCGCGCCAGATGGGGGCGTTGGTCGCCTGGACTCGCCAGGCCCTTGAGGCCGGTGATCTCCACCCCCTGCTCGTCATCGGGACCTTCACGGTCCGCTTCCTCGCCATCCATCCGTTTCAGGACGGCAACGGACGGTTGTCGCGGGTGCTGACCACGCTCCTCCTCCTGCGCGCCGGCTACGAGTACGCGCCCTACTCCTCGCTGGAGCGGGTCATCGAGGAGAACAAAGAGGAGTACTACCGGACCTTGAGGCGAGCCCAGTCCACGCTCGGCAAGGGCGAGAAGCGGCTCGGCGAGTGGCTCGCCTTCTTCCTGCGCTGCCTGTCGCAGCAGATGCATGTCCTCGAGCGCAAGGTGGAGCGGGAGCAGCTCATGGCTGCCCTCTCCGCGCTCGACGAGTCGTTGTTGCGCCTGGCCAAGGAGCATGGCCGGCTCACGGTCGCTTCGGCCGTGAAGCTGACCGACGCCAACCGCAACACGATCAAGCTCCACCTGCGTCAGCTCACCGAGGCAGGTCGCCTGCGTCTGCTGGGGGCCGGCCGCGGCGCCTGGTACGAGATCGGCTGAGGATCTCGGCTCCAGCCCCGTCAAGGAGTGCTTGGACCTGGTCCTCCGAGGTCCGGATGGAGAGCCCGACCTTCAAGGGATAAGAGATCCAACCCACCGTTCGAGTCCAGTAATGGGACTTATGGTGATAGGTTCAAACCCCGTTTCTTCGACCCCCAGACGTTGCCACGCGCCCCGGACGCTCCGCAAGGGTGCCGCCAAGGGCGCTGGAAGCGGGCCCGGGGCATGGCTCCGCCACCGGCCGGCATCCAGAACCCGTCCGTCAGCAGTCAGTCGTCGTAGGAAGGGTCGGCCCCACCGTACTCGGGGCCGGGATCGCCGGCCTCTTCCGGTGCCGACATCCTCGTCAGCGGCGGCCCGGTGGAGGCGAGCCCCAGGTGGTCGAGGATCTTCCTTGCCACCGCCGCCTCGGCGATGAAGGCCACCAGCTCCATCCGCCCGCCGCATTCGGGGCAAGCGAGCACGTCGAGCGAGAAGACCTTCCGCAGCAGCTCGGCCCAGGGCACCCGGTAGCGGGGGCCGCACCGGTCGTCCCCAGGCGCATCGCCCGGCGCCGCGAGGGTGAAGCCGGCGGCCGTCGCCGAACCGGCAGGGAGTTCCATCGTGGCGGGCGCCCCGAGCGGTGGCTGGCCCGACAGGCCATCCGGTCCGCGCTGACCTTGGCGGCCTCCTGTTGGGGTGGGGGGCGCGGGTGCTGCCCCAGGCACCACCCTCGACCGGTCCTTCGAGTTGGGCGCGAAGACTCCGTGGTACCTGAGCGCGTGGGTCCGCGGTGGCGGCACCAGCGTGGCGAGCCGTGCCACGAGCTCGTCGGGCGTGAGCACGAGGAAGCGTAGTCGTGGAGGACCTGGACTGGGAGCCCGACCATCCGGCTCCTCATGAAGAAGAGGCGGGTCGGGCTGGCGACGAAGTTGTACTGCACCGAGGTGGCGGTCATCGACGCGGCGCCCGGCTTCCGGTACATCTCCGCGTCGAACTCGGCCCTGAAGTTCTGCACCTGCGGGCGCCCCACCGACCCCGAGGCGCGGACGAAGCGCTGCACCGGCGGCGGCAGGTGGGCAAGGGGCGGCTGTAGGAGGCGCTGGCCCCCCCCCGGGGCGGCCGGGGCGGCCCGGGCGCCGCGGGCCAGCCCCGCCTCGTGGTCCGCCGCGTCAGCCGTCCTGGTGGCCGGACACCTTGTCGTTGTGGCAGCTGGTGCAG
>JANMRY010000108.1:0-13357 GCA_031388695.1 Anaeromyxobacter sp.
TCGGCGCCAGCAGCAGGCCCGGGAGCGGCTCGAGCCGGCCGGCGGCGACGTCGCTGCCACTCACGGTGTAGAGCTGGTCGCCGGCCCGCACCGTGGCGCCGAGCAGCCGGCCGTCGGTCCCGTACCGCTCCTCGACGCGCAGCGCCACCTCGCCACCCTCGGCCGGGTAGCGCCCCTCGCGCACCCGGAGCTGCAGGCGGCCGCCGGCGTCGCGGACCAGCTGCCGGCGCCGCTCCAGCCGGCAGGGGGCCTCCTCCTCGCTGCCGCGATCGCTGGCCATGGCGCCGACCGGCGGCGCCGCTGGCCGGGCCAGCGCCGACAGGCCGGGGCCCGCCCCGCCCACGCCGGCCTCGTCCTTCCTGGCCGGCGCCGCCGGCCGGGCGGCCATGCTGAACGCCTCGCGCGCCTCGCGCGCCTCGCTGCGCACTTCGTCGCTTGCCGCGCGCTCTCCGCTGGGCGCGGCCGGTGCGGCCGGCGTTGCAGCGCGGCTCTCGGCCGGCGCCGCAGCGCGCTTCTCGGCCGGCGCGCCAGCGCCACGGCGCGGCGCGGGCGGCGCCACCGGCCCGGCCTTGAGCTCCTCCGCCGCCTTCTCCTCCACGGTCGCCACCTCCGCGGCGATCACCGCCGGCGCGGGCGGGGCCGCCGCAGGGGCCGCCGACGCAGAAGGAGCCGCAGCGGGGGCCGCCGCCGGGGCCGCCTGCCCGAGCAGCGCCTCTCGATCCTCGGAGAGTGGTCCGCGCGTCGGCACCGCCGGCCCGCGCAGCACCAGCAGCAGCAGCGCCGTGGCCCCGGCCAGCCCGAGGGCCCCGCCGGCCAGCCAGCGCGGCAGCGCCCAGCGTGGCCGCCGCGCCTCGGCCGCGGCCTCGGCCGCCTGGCGCGCCGCCGCCAGCAGCACCGCAGCGCCACGCTCCGGCGCCGGGAGCGGCGGCAGCCCGGCCACCAGCTGCCGTGTCTGGCGCAGGGCGGCCAGCTCGGCCCGGCAGGCGGCGCAGCCCTCGGCGTGCGCCTCCAGCGCCCGGGCCTGCTCCGGCTCGAGCAGGCCGAGCGCCAGGTCGAGCAGCTCCTCGCGGCGGGGCTCGCTGGTCATGACGGTCGGCTCCCGGTGCTGGTGACGATCCCCTCGCTGGCCAGCCGGTCGCGCAGCGCCAGCAGGGCGTAGCGCATCCGGCTCTTCACGGTGTTCTCGTTGACCTCGAGCGCCTCGGCGATCTCGGCGAAGCCGAGGCCGGCATGCTCGCGCAGCAGGAAGACCTCGCGCTGCTCGGCCGGGAGGGCCGCCAGCGCCGCCTCGAGGCGGGGGCGCAGCCGGGCCGCCTCGGCCGCCTCGTCGGGTGCGGGGCCGGGCGCCGCCGGCTCGGCGAGGCGCGGCCGGTCCTGGCCGGGGGCCGGGGCCTCGAGCGACTCGGTGGCGCGGTGGACCTGGCGGCGCGACAGGTCGGTGGCCAGGTTGCGGGCGATGGTGAAGAGCCAGGTGCGCACCGCGGCGCGCGGCTCCCAGCCGGCCGCCCCCTGGACCAGCCGCAGGAAGGTCTCCTGGGTCAGGTCCTCGGCGCGGGTCCGCTCGCCGGTGAGCCGGAGCAGGAAGGCGTGGATGGGGTTGCGGTGCCTGAGCATGAGCGTCTCGAAGGCCCGCGCCTCGCCGCGCTGGAACTTCCGCATGAGCTGCTCGTCGGTCTCGTCCGCCGCCACGGCCTCACGCGGGCCTCGGCGACTTCAACGCACGAGGCAGGGAAAGGGATCTGGCGGGAGTGTAGCGCGGCTTCTAGCGCGGGGGGCGGGGCTCGGGCGGCGCGACCGGCGGCTGGTCGTGCCGGGAGAGGCCCGGGCGGCTCTCGTCGAGGCCATCGAGCAGGCGGCCGTTGGGGAGCAGCCGGGCCGGCACCTCCTGCCCGGTCTGGCGCAGCAGGAACCGCTCGCAGCGCCCGAAGTTGCCGTCGCAGTAGAAGGACTCCCAGACGTGGAGCGCCGCCTCCATGGCGATGGTCCGGTCGAGTCCGCAGAGCGCGGCGCATGGGCAGGGTGTCCGTGCCATCTTCGTGCTCCCTGCCCGTGCGTTCTGCACGCGGGATGCCGAAGGACCGCCGGAAAAAGGCTCCTTGATCCATGTGGATGTGGGATCGGACGCAGGTGGCAGGCTGGGTCGCCGCCGCCCCCGGGGAGGGTCATCGTGCCGGCGCGGGACGGGTGGTCTGCCGCGATCACCACCCCCACGTGAAAGGCCCGATCCGCGCGGTGCGGACCGGGCCCGTTCTCGAATCTTGCGGCGGCGCCACCAGAAGCCGGCGCCGTCGCGACTAGCGCCGTCGCGACTAACCCTTCGGCTTGTTGCCGCCCGGCACCATGTTGGTCGGGTTCATCGCCCGGGAGAGCTGCTCGTAGAGCGCGTACTTGTCGCGGATGTCGGCCTGGGCCTGGCCCATCAGCTTCTTGTAGCCCTCGGGGTTGGAGATGGCGATCTGCTTGAAGCGGGTCTCGCCGTCCACGAAGGCCGACAGGTCGATCTTGGGGGCCGGGCTGTCCATCTTGAGGGGGCTCTCCCCGGCGGCGACCCGGCGCGGGTCGTAGCGGAAGAGCGGCCAGTACCCGGAGTCGACCGCCCTCTCCTGCTGGGTGAGCGCGTCGGCCATGTCGTAGCCGTGGGCGATGCAGTGCGAGTAGGCCAGCACCAGCGAGGCCCCCGGGAAGCTGTCGGCCTCCTTCATGGCGTTGACGGTCTGGGCGTCCTTGGCCCCCATGGCGACGCGGGCCACGTAGGCGTGGCCGTAGCTCATGGCCAGCAGGGCCAGGTCCTTCTTCTGGGTCGCCTTGCCGGCCATGGCGAACTTGGCGGCCGCCCCCATGGGCGTGGCCTTGGAGGCCTGGCCGCCGGTGTTGGAGTAGACCTCGGTGTCGAGCACCAGGATGTTGACGTCGCGCCCGGCGGCGACCACGTGGTCGAGGCCGCCGTAGCCGATGTCGTAGGCCCAGCCGTCACCGCCGACGATCCAGATCGACTTCTTGAGCAGGAAGTCGGTCACCTCGGAGAGCCGCCGCGCCTCGAACCGCTGCTGCCCGGCCAGCTTCCCCTTGAGCAGGGCGATGCGGCCGCGCTGGGCCTCGAGCCCCTTCTCGTCCGACTGGTCGGCCTCGAGCAGCGCCTTGACCAGGTCGTCGCCGACCACGGTGCCGAGCTGGGCCAGCAGCTCGCGGGCGTGCTCGGCCTGCTTGTCGACCGCCAGCCGCATGCCGAAGCCGAACTCGGCGTTGTCCTCGAAGAGCGAGTTGGCCCAGGCCGGCCCGCGCCCGGCGTCGTTCACGGTGTAGGGCGTGGTCGGCAGGTTGGCGCCGTAGATCGAGGAGCAGCCGGTGGCGTTGGCGATCAGGGCCCGGTCACCGTAGAGCTGCGTCAGCAGCTTGATGTACGGGGTCTCGCCGCAGCCGGTGCAGGCGCCGGAGAACTCGAAGAGCGGCTGGAGGAACTGGGTCCCCTTGACGTCGAGCTTGAGGGCGGCGCGATCCGGGTCGGGGATGGCGAGGAAGAAGTCCCAGTTCTTGCGCTCGGCGTCCTTGATGGGCAGGGCGTCGGCCATGTTGAGGGCCTTCTTGCCCTTCTCGGTCTTCGACTCGGCCGGGCAGATCTCCACGCAGAGGGTGCAGCCGGTGCAGTCGTCGGGCGCCACCTGGATCGTGTACTTCTTGCCCTTGTCGGTGGGCGACTTGAAGTCCATCGACTTGTAGGTGGCCGGGGCGCCGCTGAGCGCCGCCGCCTCGAAGAACTTGGGGCGGATGCAGGCGTGCGGGCAGATCAGCGCGCACTTGTTGCACTGGATGCAGAGGCTCGGCTCCCAGGTCGGGATGTCGAGGGCGATGGAGCGCTTCTCCCACTGGGCGGTGGCGGTGGGCCAGGTGCCGTCGACCGGGAAGGCCGAGACCGGCAGCAGGTCGCCCTTGCCGGCCAGGATCAGCGAGGTGACCCGCTGCACGAAGTCGGGTGCGGCCGCCGAGACGGCAGGCGGGCGCGGGGTGCCGTTGACCTGCCTGCCGGCGACCTTCACCTCGTGGAGGTTGGCCAGGGTCTGGTCGACCGCCTCGAAGTTCTTGCGGACCACGTCGGCGCCCTTGCGCTGGTAGGTCTTCTCGATGGTCTTCTTGATGTGGCCGATCGCCTCGTCGCGCGGCAGCACCCCGGAGATGGCGAAGAAGCAGGTCTGCATGACGGTGTTGATGCGCACCCCCATGCCGGTCTCGCGCGCCACCTTGAAGGCGTCGATGACGTAGACCTTGAGCTGCTTCCGCAGGATCTGCTCCTGCACCTCGCGCGGCAGGTGCTCCCAGACCTGCTCCGGCCCGTAGATGGAGTTGAGCAGGAAGGTGGCGCCCTGGACGGCGAACTCCGCCATCTCGTACTTCTCGAGGAAGCCGAACTGGTGGCAGGCCACGAAGTTGGCCTTGGTCACCAGGTAGGCGGAGCGGATGGGCTGGGGCCCGAAGCGCAGGTGGCTGACGGTGATCGAGCCCGACTTCTTGGAGTCGTAGACGAAGTAGCCCTGGGCGTAGTTGGGCGTGTCCTCGCCGATGATCTTGATCGAGTTCTTGTTGGCGCCCACGGTGCCGTCGGCGCCGAGGCCGTAGAAGAGCGCCCGCACCACGTCCTTCCCCTCGATGTCGAAGGTCGGGTCGTACTTGAGCGAGAGGTGGGTGATGTCGTCGTTGATGCCGACCGTGAAGTGGCGCTTGGGGCGCGGCTTCTGCAGCTCCTCGAAGACCGACTTGACCATGGCCGGCGTGAACTCCTTGGAGGAGAGGCCGTAGCGGCCGCCGATCACGGTGAGCTGGTGGTGGAACCGGTCGATGTGGGCCTGCTCGGCCTCGCGCAGCGCCGTGACCACGTCCATGTAGAGCGGCTCACCCAGCGACCCGGGCTCCTTGGTGCGGTCGAGCACGGCGATCTGGTGGACCGAGCGCGGCAGCGAGGTCATGAACTCGCCGAGGGCGAAGGGCCGGTAAAGCCGGACCTTGACCATGCCGACCTTCTCGCCCTGCGCCATCAGGTGATCGATGGTCTCCTGGGCGGTCTCGCAGCCGGAGCCCATCAGCACCACGACCCGGTCGGCCTCGGGGTGGCCGTAGTACTCGAAGAGGCTGTACTTGCGCCCCACCAGCTTGGCGAACTCGTCCATGGCCGCCTGCACGTGCAGGTGGACGTCGGCGTACCAGGGGTTGCAGGCCTCGCGGGCCTGGAAGAAGGCGTCGGGGTTCTGGGCGGTGCCGCGGACCGTGGGGGCGTCGGGGGTGAGGGCGCGGGCGCGGTGGGCCGCCACCAGCTCCTCGGGGATCAGGGCCCGCAGGTCGTCGTCGGTGAGCTCCTCGATCTTGGCCACCTCGTGCGAGGTGCGGAAGCCGTCGAAGAAGTGGAGGAAGGGCACCCGGCTCTTCATCGAGGCGAGCTGGGCGATCACCGCGAAGTCGTGCGCCTCTTGCACCGAGTTGCTGGAGAGCAGCGCGAAGCCGGTCTGCCGGACCCCCATGACGTCCTGGTGGTCGCCGAAGATGGAGAGGGCGTGGGTGGCCAGGGTGCGGGCCGAGACGTGCATGCAGAACGCGGTCAGCTCGCCGGCGATCTTGTACATGTTCGGGATCATCAGCAGCAGCCCCTGCGACGCCGTGAAGGTCGTGGTCAGGGCGCCGGCCTGCAGCGCGCCGTGGACCGCGCCGGCGGCGCCGCCCTCCGACTGCATCTCGGCCACCGAGGGGACGGTGCCCCAGACGTTCTTCAGCCCCTTGGCCGCCCACTCGTCGGCCCACTCGCCCATGTTGGAGGACGGGGTGATGGGGTAGATGGCCGCGACCTCGTTGATCCGGTAGGCCACCGAGGCGACCGCCTCGTTGCCGTCCATGGTGACCATGCGCCTGCCAGCCATCGTGCCTCCCGCGGCGGGGCGCTATCAGGCGCCACGCGAAATCGAGTGATCTGGTCGACCCGGAGGGGGGATGGCTTCACTGGCCGCCACGACCCGCCGGAAGAGCTGCGAAGCTGCTTGAGGGGCGAAGAGTGTAGCAGATCGAACGGGCCGGATCAGCCCTTGATCTCGATGCGCGGCGCGTCGGCCCAGAGCCCCTCGAGATCGTAGAAGGTCCTGGTTTCACGGCCCATCACGTGGGTGACCACGTCGCCGTAGTCGACGATGATCCAGTTGCCGGTCTCGTACCCCTCCACGGCGATCTTGGAGTGGCCGGCCGCCTTGAGCTGCTGGTCGACGTGGTCGGCGACCGCGGCCGCCTGCCGGTCGGAGTCGGCGGTGAGCAGCACCAGGTAGTCGGCGTAGGAGGAGAGGCCGCGCACGTCGAAGACGATGACGTCCTCGGCCTTCTTCTCGAGGCCGGCCCGGGCCACCGCCAGCGCGGTGTCGCGCGACGGGTCGGGGAGGTTGGCGTCGATCACCACCGGCGGCGGGGCCGCCTCGCGGCCGATCGACCTGGGCATCTTGCGGCGCGGGCCGTACTTGCGCGGGAGCTTGCGCTCCAGCGCCGGCTTCTTCTTGCCCTTGCCGCCACCGGCCTTGAAGGCCGGGCGCCCGGAGGAGGCCGTCTTCTTCGGCGCTGACTTCTTCGCGGAGAACTTCTTGGCGGGGGTCTTCTTCGCCGGGGTCTTCTTCTTCGTCGCCATTCTTTCCTCGTGGATCCGGTCAGGCCCGGATCTGGCCGTCGCCCTCCACCACGAACTTCCGGGTGGTGAGCTCGTGGAGCCCCATCGGCCCGAAGGCGTGGAGCTTGGTGGTGGAGATGCCGATCTCGGCGCCGAGCCCCAGCTCGCCGCCGTCGTTGAACCGCGTCGAGGCGTTGATGACCACCGCGCTGGCCGTCACCTCGCGCTCGAAGCGGCGGGCGCTGGCCAGGTCGTTGGTGAGGATCGACTCGGTGTGGAGCGTGCCGTGGCGCGCGATCTGGTCGAGGGCGGCGTCGAGGTCCGGCACCACCCGCACGGCGAGGATGAGGTCGAGGAACTCGCGGCCGAAGTCCTCGGCCGCCGCCGCCACCGCCGGCACCCCGGCCCGCCCGAGGATGGTGAGCGCGGTCGGATCGCAGCGCAGCTCGACCCCGGCCTCGGCCAGGGCCCGCCCCACCACCGGGAGCAGCGCCGCGGCGGCGTCGCGGTGGACCAGCAGGCACTCGAGCGCGTTGCAGGCCGAGGGGCGCTGCACCTTGCCGTTGAGCGCCAGCGCCACGGCCTTGGCGGGGTCGGCCCCGGCGTCGAGGAAGAGGTGGTTGACGCCCATGAAGTGCTTCACCACCGGCACCCGCGAGCGCTCGGCCACCGCGGTGATCAGCGAGGGGCCGCCCCGCGGGATGCAGAGGTCGATCAGGTCGTCGAGCTGCAGCAGCGCGTAGGTGGCCTCGCGGTCGCTGGTCGGCACCACCGTGGCCGAGGCCGCCGGCAGCCCGGCCGCCGCCAGCCCCTCGGCGAAGGCCTCGCAGAGCGCCAGCGAGGAGCGCAGCGCGTCGGAGCCGGGGCGCAGCAGCACGGCGTTGCCGCTCTTGACGCAGAGCGCGGCCGCCTCGGCCGCGACGTTGGGTCGGGCCTCGTAGACCATCAGCACCACGCCGAGCGGGATGCGGACCCGCTTCACCTCGAGGCCGTTGGGGCGGCGCCAGGAGTCGGTGACCTGGCCGATGGGGTCGGGGAGCGCGGCCACCTCCTCGATGGCGGCGGCGATGCCGGCCAGCCGCGGCCCATCGAGCGCCAGCCGATCCAGGTAGGCGGCGTTCTTGCCGGCCTGCCGGGCGGCGGCCAGGTCCTCGCGGTTGGCGGCCAGGATGGCCGGGGCCCGCCGGAGGATGGCGGCCGCCCCGGCCCGCAGGGCGGCGTCCTTGCTGGCCGACGGCGCGTGCGAGAGCCGGCGCGCGGCCGCCCTGGCCTCGGTGGCCAGGGCCCGCATCTCCCCGCTCAGGTCGTTGGTGGTGGTCGCCATGGCGCGCTCGCCGCTCCTCTTACCATTAGTGCCCCGACCCAGGCACGATGCCTACTGCGGAAGCCGATCCTCTCGCTGCGGCAGGCGGCCTCGTCACGTCATCGTGCCTGGGCCGGGGCACTACTCGAGCAACACCAGATCGTTGCGGTGGACCACCTCGTCGGTGTCGCGGTAGCCGAGCACCTCCTCGATCTGCGAGGACTTCTTGCCGGCCAGCCGCCGCACGTCGTCGGCGCCGTAGCCGGCCAGCCCGCGGGCGAAGGGCTGCTTCGGGTCGACCGCCAGCTCGACCGGGTCGCCCACCCCGAAGTTGCCCAGCACCCCCTTGATGCCGCTCGGCAGCAGGCTCCTGCCCTGCTCAGCGATGGCCCGCCGCGCCCCGGCGTCGACCAGGATGGTGCCGCGGGCCTTGGCGGCCGAGGTGAGCCAGCCGTCGCGCCCGGAGAGCCGCTCGGCCGACGGGGCGAAGATGGTGCCGATCGCCTCGCCGGCCAGCAGCGCCGCCAGCGCGCCGGGGCGCCGCCCGGAGAGCAGCGCCGTCGAGACCCCCTGGGCGCCGAGCCGCTTGGCCGCCTTGACCTTGGTGGCCATGCCGCCGGTGGAGCGCTCGCTGCCGGCGTCGCCGGCCACCCGCTCCACCTCGGCGGTGACCCGGGCCACGTGGTGCAGCAGCGTGGCCCCCTTCTGCGAGGGGTCGCGGTCGTAGAGCCCCTCGACGTCGGTGAGCATGGCCACCAGCTCGGCCTCGACGCAACCGGCCACCAGCGCCGCCAGCGAGTCGTTGTCGCCCACCTTGATCTCGTCGACCGCCACGGTGTCGTTCTCGTTGACCACCGGCACCACGCCGCGCGAGAGCAGCTGCTCGAAGGTGCGGCGGGCGTTGAGGAAGCGCTTGCGGCTGGCCAGGTCGTCGGCGGTGAGCAGCACCTGGGCCACCGCCAGGCCGTGCGGCGCGAAGGCCTCGGCCCAGGCGTTCATCAGGTGGGGCTGGCCGACCGCGGCGCAGGCCTGCTTGGTGGCGATGTCCCAGGGGCGCCCCTTCTCGCGCTTGAGGCCGAGCCGCTGGGCCCCGAGGGTGATGGCCCCGGAGGAGACCAGCGTGAGCCGGCGCCCAGCGCCGGCGGCGGCCAGCTCGGCGGCCAGCCGGTGGCAGTTCTCCCGGTCGAAGCGGCCGGCGGCGTCGGTGAGGGTGCCCGTCCCCACCTTGACGACGAGGCGGCGGACGCGGGCGAGGGCGCTTCGGGGCACGGGTGCAGTCTACCCGACGCCGGCCACGGATGCAGCGTGACCGGCCGGGTGACTGCCCGCAGGGCTCAGGGGACGCAGGCCGGCGTGCCGGTGCAGCCGGCCGTGGCGGCGCAGACCGAGGTCGAATCGGCGCAGATCGGCACGTCGAAGGCGCTGTTGTAGCTGCTGCCATCGCTGAAGGTGGCGGACACGCTGCCGGTGACCCGGGTGGCGCTGATGGTGCTGATGGTCACGCTGCCGGCGATGGCCGAGACGGCGGCGGCCGTGCAGGTGGCGTCGGTCTTGCCGTAGGCGACGACGGTCGACGTGTGATTCCCCCCGGCATCCACCACGGATCCGGTGAGGGTCAGCGGGTAGGTGCCGGCCGTCAGCGCCGTGGTGGCGCCGCCCGGCTTGCCCCTGTCGATGAAGACGATGACCGCCGCCAGGTTCGCCTTGGCGAGGCACTGCCCTGCGGCCAGGGAGGCGCTGCAGATGTTCGGGATGTTGGTGAACATCAAGTTGAGCTTGGTGAGCCCCACGGTACCGCCGCCGAGCGCGGGGCAGACTGCCGGCGCGTAGGAGAGCGCCATCGCCCCGGTCGCCGTGAAGTTGCCTCCCAACGATCCGTTCGAACCGCCGCTGCTGGACCCGCAGCCGGCCAGGGCGAGCGTGACGCCGAGCAGCACCCGTCTCACGCTCTTCATCGGAGGCTCCTTGCAGGGGTGGAGTGAGGCCGCGAGCCTACCAAGGCCGCCCCGGCCCGGCAAGACTCTCAGTACGCCTCCCCGGCCTGCCGTGAAACCTACGGGCAGGCGGCCCCCTCGCAGACCATGCGGCGGGGGAGCTGCCCGTTGGTGGCCGGGTCGGCCGTGACGCTGGCGGCGTCGTAGCGCGACGGCAGCGCGCCGCCGTTCGCGGCGCTCACCTGGGCCACGTGGCTGGCCAGCGCCTGGTGGTCCTTGACCGCCGGGCAGGCGGCCGGACCGGCGCAGGGGTAGCGGACGATCAGCGAGAGCAGGTCGGTGGTCGGGGCGAAGGTGGTCGGGTCGCGCGGCGTGATCCCGAGCGAGGCGGCGAAGGCGCCGAGCTGGTAGGTGGCGGTCACGAGGATGGGGCTGGTCGGGGCCCCGGCGCTGAGCCAGCCGGCCGCCGAGAGCGTGGTGTCGTAGAAGGGGGTCTCGGCGCCGCTGGTTGGGTCGACGGTCGCCATGTAGGTGATCCAGCCGAGGCCGGCCGGGTCGGCCGGGTTCCACATGGCGCGGGTCCGGTCGTACTTCACCTTCAGGCCGGCCGGCGAGACGAAGTAGTCGGGGTCCTCCAGGCTCTTGAGCAGCGTCCCCTCGATCGCCGCCCGCAGCTCGGCGCGCACCATGCCGAAGCGCAGCAGCGGGTAGCCGGGCGTGCCGTTGGTCGGGTCGACGCCGAGCGGCGCCGCCCGGTAGAGGTCGGCGAAGGAGATCACCCCGGTCTTGCCCGGCAAGAGGTCGGCCCGCATCGAGCCGCGGGCCTGGAGCGCCACCTGGGTGGGGCCGCCGAAGGCGTTGGCCGCCCGCAGCAGGGCGTCGGTGTCGAGGTTGAGCATGTTCGACTCGCCGGTCCCGAGCCCCTGCACGGCGAAGCTGGTCTGGCCGAGCGGGTAGAAGTAGAGCGAGCCGGGGGTGGTGCGCGCCGGGGTGGTGCCGAGCACCGCGGTCAGCGTGGCCTGCAGGAAGGACGGCCCGGTGGCGCTCACCTCGAGGCCGTTGACCATGGCGTTGAGCAGGCCGACCACCACCGGGTCGGTGGTCGGGACCACCGCCTCGCTCACCGGGATGTACCGGGTCCGGGTGGCGTCGGTGTCGAGGCGAGGCCGGTCGCCCTCGAGCCAGACCAGCTCGGCCCGCCCCAGCTCCTTGCCGTACGGGCTGGTCTGCAGCAGCGCCACCTTGTGGCCGGAGGGATCGTTGACGTAGCGGGCCGGCTGGGCGGCGGCGTGGCTGTGGCCGCCCAGCACCAGGTCGAGGCCGGTGAGGCGTGAGGCCAGGGCCTCGTCCTCGTTGGCGCCGGTCCCCTCGACGACGCCGCCGTGGCTCAGCAGCACCACCAGGTCGACCTTGGCGTCCCTGCGCAGGCCGTCGATGGCCGGCTGGAGCTGCGCGACGATGGCGCTGAGCGCGTTGGTGGCGGCGGAGGTCGGCACACCGTCGGTGAAGGTGACCGGCGCGGCGAAGGGGGCGGCCACCGAGGCGGCCGCGACCCCCATGGAGGCGACCAGGCCGACCTTGATGCCGCCCGGGGTGGTGACCACGTGGGAGGGGGCGATCGCCTTGCCCGGGCCGTAGAGGGCCGCCAGCGAGTCGTCGGCGGCGCTGCTCGAGCTGAACTTGAGGTTGGTGAGGACGAGCTGGGGCGCCCCGACGCCGCCGTTGGCGCTGGCGGCGCTCACCGCCATGGCCAGCAGGGCCGGCGACTGGTCGAACTCGTGGTTGCCGAGGGAGGCCGCGTCGTAGCCCATCGCCTTCATGAGCTGGTGGTCGAAGTTGGCGATGGCGAACGGGACGGTGGCCAGCGTGCCCTGCGTCGAGTCGCCGGAGGAGAGGACCACGGTGTCGGCCATGGCGGCCCGCTGCTGGGCGATCAGCGTGGCGCGGCGGGCCATGCCGCCGACCAGGGCGCCGCTGCCGGCGCTGGAGGCCAGCGGCCAGTCGTCGACCTCGGGGGCGATGCCGAAGACGTGCGAGTGCTCGTCGGTGGTGAAGAGCACCGCGACCCGGTGCTCCTTCGGGTCCTTCTGGCACCCGGCGAGCCCGAGCGCGGCGAGGAGCAGCGAGGCGACGGCGCTGGCGGCGAACGTCCTGGGCTGGTGCATGGCTTCTCCCTGGTGGTGGTCCGGGGGCGCGCGGGGGCAGGCCCGGTCCGGACGTTGGCACGGGGTCTGGAGGGTCGCAAGGTCGGAGGGTGGCCAACGCCCGCCCCGGCTTCACGTCCTGTGACGCGGTGCGCCGGGCAGCAGGAGCGGGTGCGCCGTTCGGCGCGCGCCGCTGGCGCGAGGCACCGGCCAAGCGGTCCGGTCCGGTCTGGTCCGCGCCGTCCGGATGAGGTGTTCCCCTTGCCCGCGACCGGCTGCGCCGGTAGCTTGCGGCTTCCGACGCCGGCCGCCTCGGGGGAGCCCATGACCATGACCAAGCTGACCGCCCTCTTCTCCGCGCTCCTGCTGCTCGGCCTGGCCGCGCCCACGGTGCGAGCCCAGGCCCCGGCGACGACCCCGGAGCCGGCCGCGGCCCAGGCACCCGCCGCGGAGGAGACCGGCCCGGCGGTGGTGATCGCCGAGGCGCACGCCGGCGACACGGCCACGCCCCCGAAGCCGGCCCCGCTCCCGCCCTGGGCGCTGACCCTGCGGGGCGGCCTCTTCGTGCTCCGCTCGCCCGCCATCCCCGGCTACCCGGCCGGCCCCGACGTCGAGCTCTCCTTGAGCCGCATCATCGCCGACATGGTCTCGGTCGAGGTCAACGCCGGCGCCTACCAGGCCAGGCTCAGCGACTTCGGCACCACCCTCAAGGTGATCCCGCTCACGCTCTCGCTCAAGCTGACCGCCGAGCCGGAGCTCGGCTTCGAGCCCTTCGCGGTGATCGGCCTGGGCGTCCACCTGACCCGGCTCGAGGGTGGCTCGCTGGCAGCCAAGTCGGCCTCGACCTTCGCCGTCCACGCCGGCCTCGGCGTCCGCTACCGGTTCGGCGCCCGCTACTTCACCGGCCTCGACGGCCGCTACGTCTTCGAGGACGTGGCCGGACCGGCCGGCCGGGTCGACGGGCTGCGCCTCTCGCTCCTCGGCGGCGCGCTCTTCTGAACACGAGTTCGTGATCCGCGATCGCCAGCCCGACTTGCGGGAGCGGACGGGGTGTGAGGAGCGGGGCGCGACGGCAAAGGTCGCCTCGGCAGCGCTGCCTCGCCGGCGTGCTCGGCGAGCGTGCCTTCGCGCGCCAGCCCCGCCCTGCCGGCGCCTGGGCCATCGGACGCCGAACCGACGGCGCGCAGTGCCGTGAGGGCCCGGCGGTTCGGCTTTGGAGAGCGCAGGCGCCGCTGCCGCATGGGCCCGGCGGTCGGGCCGCGAGGCCGCCTGCGAGCAGCGCCATGGAGCAACTGACCGCCCGGCGCGCCGTCGATCCCCTGGCGGCGCAGCCAAGCCGCCCACCTTCGTA
>JANMRY010000013.1:0-7237 GCA_031388695.1 Anaeromyxobacter sp.
CGTACTGGATGCCGTCGGCCAGCGTGAAGGCCACCTCCTGCACCGCCGTCGAGCCGGCCTCGCGGATGTGGTAGCCGGAGATGGAGATGGGGTTCCACTTCGGCATCACCTTGGCGGTGTAGGCGAAGATGTCGGTGATGAGCCGCAGCGAGGGGACCGGCGGGTAGATGTAGGTGCCGCGGGCCGCGTACTCCTTGAGCAGGTCGTTCTGGATGGTCCCCTGCAGCTCGCCCGGGGGCACCCCCTGCCGCTCGCCGATCGCCTGGTACATGGAGAGCAGCACCGCGGCGGTCGAGTTGATGGTCATCGAGCTGGAGACGGTCCCGAGCGGGATGCCGTCGAGCAGCGTGGCCATGTCGTCGATCGAGTCGATGGCCACGCCGACCTTGCCCACCTCGCCCTGGGCGCGGACGTGGTCGGAGTCGCGCCCCATCTGCGTGGGCAGGTCGAAGGCCACCGAGAGGCCGGTCTGGCCGGACTTGAGCAGGTACTTGTAGCGCTCGTTCGACTCGGCGGCGGTGCCGAAGCCGGCGTACTGGCGCATGGTCCAGAAGCGGGCCCGGTACATGGTCGGCTGCACGCCGCGGGTGAAGGGGTACTCGCCCGGCAGGCCGAGGCGCGCCTCCAGCCCCGGCGCCACGTCGGCGGCCACGTAGACCGGCTGCTGCGGGATCCCGCTGGTGGTCTCGAAGCGGGGGCGCCGCTCCGGCGACCTGGCCACCGCCTTGCCGTAGGGCCCCTTCAGCCAGCGCGCCTTCTCGGTGCCGCTCTGCTCCCTGTCGTCAGCCATGGCGTCCTCGATCCTTCCTGTCGTCCTGGTCCTTGAAGAGAGGAGAGCCTACTCGACGGTGAGCAGCGTCGCGCCGCCCACCACGTCCTGTCCCGCCTGCGCCTGGAGCTCCACCACCGTCCCACCCTTGGGGCTGCGCAGCTCGTTCTCCATCCGCAGCGCCTCCAGCACCACCAGCGGCTGCCCCTGCGAGACGGTGTCGCCGGCCGCCACCAGCACCCGCAGCACCCGCCCCGGCAGCGGCGCCCGCAGCGACTGGCGCCCCTCCACCGAGAGCGTGCCGAGGGCGCGGCGCATCCGCAGCCGCTGCTCGGGCAGGATCTCGAGCGGGAAGGTGGCGTTGCGCACCCGCACCCGCAGCGTGGCGCCGCGGTCGTCGAAGGTGGCGGTGTGGCTGGCGGTGTCGACGATGAAGGAGAGGGTCCCGTAGTCGTGGCGGAAGGCGTCGACGCGGTGGACGCGATCGCCGAACCGCACCTGGAAGCGGCCCGGGCCGTCCTCCTCGACCTCGATGGCGACCTCGCGCTTGCCGCCGTCGAGGATGGCCACGTAGCGGCTCATGGCCGGCCTCCCCGCAGCGCCCAGCCGCGCCCCAGCCTGGCCCAGGCCGAGCCGGGCTGCGGCGCCGTGGCGGCGCGGGCCGCGAACCCCTCGGCCTGCTCGCGCTCGCGCCGGTGGGCCTCCAGCGCCGCGGCGATGAGCGCCACCTCCTCCAGCGCCGGGCTGGGGGCTGGCAGCAGCTCCTTGGCGTACTGGGCGCAGAAGCCGGTGTCGTAGTCGCCGGAGCGGAAGGCCGGGTGGTCGAGCGCCGCGCCGAGCCAGGCCACGTTGGTGGTGATGCCGTGGACCACGTAGTCGCCGAGGGCGCGGATGAGCCGGGCGATGGCCTGCTCCCGGTCCGGGGCCCAGGCCACCAGCTTGGAGAGCAGCGGGTCGTAGTAGGGCGAGACCGTCCAGCCGGCGTAGACGCCGCCGTCGTCGCGGATGCCGGGCCCGCCGGGGAGCCTCAGGTAGGTGATCTTGCCGGGGCTGGGGAGGAAGTTGCGGGCGGCGTCCTCGGCGTAGATGCGGGCCTCGATGGCGTGGCCGCGCCGCTGCACCTGGGCCTGGGCCGGGAGCGGCAGCCCCTGCGCCACCTCGAGCTGCAGCCGCACCAGGTCGAGCCCGGTGATCATCTCGGTGACCGGGTGCTCCACCTGGAGCCGGGTGTTCATCTCCAGGAAGTAGAAGTTGCGCGAGGCGTCGAGGAGGAACTCGACGGTGCCGGCGCCGCGGTAGTCGACGGCGCGGGCGGCCCGCACCGCCACCTCGCCCATGGCCTGGCGCAGCGGCTCGTCGAGCAGGCAGCTGGGGCTCTCCTCGATCACCTTCTGCTGGCGGCGCTGCACCGAGCACTCGCGCTCTCCCAGCCAGATGGCGTTGCCGTGGTCGTCGCAGAAGACCTGGATCTCGACGTGGCGGGGCCGGTCGAGGAACTTCTCGAGGTAGAGCCGGTCGTCGCCGAAGGCGCTGGCCGCCTCCCGCTTCGCGGACGCCCAGTGGGCGGCGAAGTCGGCGGCCTTCTCGCACTTCTTCATTCCCTTGCCGCCGCCGCCGGCGGCCGCCTTGATCATCACCGGGTAGCCGAGCCCGTCGGCGAAGGCGCGCGCCGTGGCCTCGTCGGCGAGCGGCTCGGGCGAGCCGGGCACGGTCGGGACGCCGGCCGCCTGCATGTTCTTGCGGGCGGTGGTCTTCACCCCCATGGCGTCCATCGACTCGGGGCGCGGGCCGACGAAGGTGATGCCGGCGCGGGCCAGGGCGCGGGCGAACTCGGCCTTCTCGGAGAGGAAGCCGTAGCCGGGGTGGACGGCGTCGGCGCCGGTGAGCCTGGCGGCGTCGATCAGCTTCTCGATCACCAGGTAGCTCTCGCGGGCCGGCGAGGCGCCGAGGTGGACCGCCTCGTCGGCCTTGCGAACGTGGAGCGCGCCGCGGTCGGCGTCGGAGTAGACGGCCACGGTGGCGATCCCCATCTCGCGGCAGGTGCGGATGATGCGGACCGCGATCTCGCCGCGGTTGGCGATGAGCACCTTGCGGATGGGCTTGGGGGGGAGCACGCGGGGGGTGGACGATACCCGCGCCGGCGCGGATCAGTCCACCGATCATCGCCTAAAGGTCGCCGGGATGGCTCCACTTTCCGCCCTGTACGACCGCCGCGAGGCCGGCCCGTTGACACAGCGTGTCAGCGGGCCGGTCGCGTTCTGGCCTGCGGGCGGGTGGCCTTGGAGGGTTCCCACCCTCGCCTCGCCTTGACAGCCCGAGGGGCACCCGACTAGTTTGTTCGTGAGCCGAACAAAGTGATCCACCCCCGGCCTGTCCGGCTCCGGAGCTCTCATGGTTGGCGACTCCAGCGTCCATCCCGCCGGGACCCCGCTGCTCGAGGTCCGCGGGCTCCGCAAGGTCTTCACCTCTGGCGGGCTCTTCAAGCGCGGCAAGCAGGTGGTGGCGGTGCAGGACGTCGACTTCGAGGTCCGGCGCGGCGAGGCGGTCGCCCTGGTGGGCGAGTCGGGCAGCGGCAAGAGCACCATCGCCCGCATGCTGGTGCGCCTCTCCCGCCCCGACGGCGGCGAGATCCGGCTCGACGGGGTCGACATGCTGGCCCGCGAGCCGCGCGGCGCCTCGCTGGCCTACCGAGGCCGGGTGCAGATGGTCTTCCAGGACCCCTTCGGCTCGCTCAACCCCATCCACAGCGTGGCCCACCACCTGGAGCGGCCGCTGCTGCGCCACGGGCGCGTCGACGGGCTCAACCCGGCCGTCACGGTGGCCGGCCACCTCGACACCCCGCTGCGCCCCTCGCCGAAGGCGGCGCTGCGCGAGCGCTCCATCACCCTGCTGCGCAAGGTCGGTCTGGAGCCGGCCGAGGAGTACCTGGAGCGCCATCCCTACGAGCTCTCCGGCGGGCAGCGGCAGCGGGTCGCCATCGCCCGGGCCCTGGCGGTCGAGCCCGACCTGCTGGTGGCCGACGAGCCGACCTCGATGCTCGACGTCTCGATCCGGACCGGGGTGCTCAACCTGCTGGCCCGGCTCAAGCGCGAGCAGGGGCTCGGCATCATCCTCATCACCCACGATCTCGCCTCGGCTCGTTACCTTGCCGACCGGATCATGGTGCTCTACCGCGGCCGGATCGTGGAGGACGGCCCGAGCCGCGCCATCGTCTCGGCCCCGGCCCACCCGTACACCCGCGCCCTGCTCGCCTCGATCGCCCACGCCGGACCCGATGGGCTGGGGGCGCCGAAGGCCAGGGCGGTCGCCGACGGCCGCCCGTCGGAGGGCGGCTGCCCCTTCGCCCCGCGCTGCCCCGACGTCATGGAGGCCTGCCGCACCTTGGAGCCGGCGCCGCGGCTCGTCGGCGGGCTGCGCGCCGTCCGCTGCCACCTCTACCCCGCCACGCCACCGGTCAACTAGATGTCGAGCCTCCCCTTCCCTCCTGGCTTCCTCTGGGGCGTCGCCACCTCCTCCTACCAGGTCGAGGGGAGCAGCGGCGTCGACGGCCGCGGCGAGTCGATCTGGGACCGCTTCGCCGCCACCCCGGGCAAGATCGAGGACGCCAGCGACGGGAAGGTCGCCTGCGACCACTACCGCCGCTGGCCCGAGGACGTGGCGCTGATGCGCGCCCTCGGCCTCAACGCCTACCGCTTCTCGATCGCCTGGCCGCGGGTGCTCCCCAACGGGCGCGGCGCCGTCAACGCAGCCGGCCTCGACTTCTACGACCGGCTGGTCGACGGGCTGCTCGCGGCCGGGCTCTCGCCCATGGCGACGCTCTACCACTGGGACCTGCCGCAGCCGCTGCAGGACAAGGGGGGCTGGGCCTCGCGCGACACCGCCTCGGCCTTCGTCGACTACGCCCAGGCCGTCTCGATGCGGCTCGGCGACCGGGTCAAGCACTGGGTGACCCACAACGAGCCCTGGTGCATCGCCACCCTCGGCTACGAGCAGGGGGCCCACGCCCCCGGGCTGCGCGACCCGGCCCAGGCCTTGCTGGCCGCCCACCACGTGCTGCTCTCGCACGGCTGGACGGTGCCGGTGCTGCGGCGCAACGCCCCCGGCGCGGAGGTCGGCATCGTCCTGATCGCCTCGCAGGTCGAGCCGGCCACCGGCAGCGAGGCCGACCGCGACGCGGCCCGCTGGTTCGACGGCTTCTTCAACCGCTGGTACCTCGACCCGGTCTTCCGCGGCAGCTACCCGGCCGACGCCGTCGAGGACCGGGTGCGCCGCGGCCACCTGCCGCCCGGCCCGCTCGCCTTCGTGCAGCCAGGGGATCTCGCGGCCATCTCGGCGCCGCTCGACTTCCTCGGCCTCAACTACTACAGCCGCAACGTCCTCTCCGGCGTGGCCGGGCCGGCCGGCGAGCCGGCGCCCCGCACCGTCCCCATGGCCCCGCGCGAGGCGCTCACCGACATGGGCTGGGAGGTCTGGCCGCAGGGGCTCGAGGACGTGCTGCGCCGCATCTCCTCCGAGTACCGGCCGGCCCGCATCTACGTCACCGAGAACGGCGCCGCCTACGCCGACGGCCCCGACGACGACGGCCGGGTCCAGGACCAGCGGCGCCGCCTCTTCATCCACGGCCACCTGCGGGCCCTGCGCCGGGCCATCGCCGCCGGGGTCCCGGTGGCCGGCTACTTCCACTGGTCGCTGCTCGACAACTTCGAGTGGGGCCACGGCTACACCAAGCGCTTCGGCCTGGTCCACGTGGACTACGCCACCCAGCGTCGCACCCCCAAGGAGAGCGCGCTCTTCTACCGCGACGTCGTGGCCGCCAACGCGGTCCTCGCCGACGCGGTCCCCGCCGAAGCATCGTCACCGTGAGGCCTCACATGACGCCGACCACCCGCCCGCCCCGTGCCCCCGCCGCTCCCCAGCGCCTCCCGCTGGCCGTCCCGCTGCTCACCGTCCTGCTCGCCTTCCTGCCGCTCCCGGCCCTGGCCGCGGCGGCGGCCGGACCGGCCACCGTGAAGGTGGTCTCGGGCCCGGGCGGGCTCAAGCTGGCCGTCGACGGCCAGGACTTCATGGTGCGCGGCATGAACTGGGACTACTTCCCGATCGGCACCAACTACAACTACAGCCTCTGGACCCAGCCCGACGACGTCATCGAGGCGGCGCTGGCCACCGAGATGACGCTGATGAAGCGGATGGGCGTCAACGCGGTGCGGCTCTACACCGGCGTGCCGAAGCGCTGGATCAGCCACATCCACGAGCGCTACGGCATCTGGACCGTGCTCAACCACGCGGTGGGCCGCTACGGCTACACGCTCGACGGGGCCTGGACGCAGAACGTCGACTACTCCAGCCCGCGCTTCCGCGCCGCCATCAAGGCCGAGCTGGCGGCGCTGGTGGAGGAGTACAAGGGGACGCCCGGCCTGCTGATGTGGCTGCTCGGCAACGAGAGCAACTACGGCCTCTCCTGGAGCTCCTTCGAGATCGAGGCGCTGCCGACCGGCGAGCGCGACGCCGCCAAGGCCCGCCACCTCTACTCGCTCTTCGGCGAGATCATCCGCGACACCAAGGCCCGCGACCCGAACCACCCGGTCTCGATGGCCAACGGCGACCTGCAATACATCGACCTGATCGCCAGCGAGTGCCGCGGGCTCGACGTCTTCGGCGTCAACGTCTACCGCGGCAAGTCGGTGGGCGACCTCTTCGAGGTGGTCAAGGCCAAGCTCGGGGTCCCGGTGATGTTCACCGAGTTCGGCGCCGACGCCTTCGACGCCAGGCGCGGCCGGGAAGACGACCTGACCCAGGCCCGCTACCTGCTGGCGCAGTGGCAGGAGATCTACGAGCAGTCGGCCGGCAAGGGGAAGGTCGGCAACGCCATCGGCGGCCTCACCTTCCAGTGGAGCGACGGCTGGTGGAAGTACAAGCAGGAGACCAACCTCGAGGTGCAGGACACCAACGCCTCCTGGCCCAACGGCGGCTACAAGGAGGACTTCGTCGAGGGCGAGAACAACATGAACGAGGAGTGGTGGGGCATCTGCGCCAAGGGGCCGCCCGACGCCCGCGGCCTCTACCAGCTCCTGCCGCGCACCGGCTACTACGCCCTCCAGGAGGCCTTCCGCCTCGACGCCTACGGCCCGGCCACCGACGCCGCGGCCATCGCCGCCCACTTCGACGGCATCGCCCCCGAGGCGCTCGCCTTCCACTACCAGGCCGTCCAGGCGGCCTCGAAGACGCGCGACCTGGAGCGGCTGCGCATCTCCGGCCTGCGCCTCTCCTTCGAGACCTACAGCACCGGCGGCAACGACCGCTGGCGGCGCGCCGACGCGCCCAACGGCGGGCGCGGCTTCGACCGCATGGAGTCGGCCTACCTGGAGGCCCAGGTCCGGCCCACCGAGCAGGTCTCGGCCAAGCTCGAGCTGAACGTGCTCGGCAACGTGGCGCAGAACCCCATCGACGAGATCTTCTACGAGCGGCGCG
>JANMRY010000020.1:0-3855 GCA_031388695.1 Anaeromyxobacter sp.
CGTCGTGACCAAGGACGTGCCACCTGGTGCCACCGTGGTCGGAATCCCTGCCAAGCCACTGGCCAAGAGGGGCTGACGTGAAGCGCATCTACCTCTCGGTCCCCCACATGGGCGGCAACGAGGAGAGGTACGTCCACGAGGCCTTCGCCTCCAACTGGCTCTCCACCGTCGGGCCCAACCTCGACGCCTTCGAGCAGGCCTTCGAGGCCCGCCTCGGCCTCCCCTCGGTGGCGCTCGGCAGCGGCACCGCCGCGCTCCACCTGGCGCTCCGGCTCCTCGGCGTCGGGCCCGGCGACGAGGTGGTCTGCCCCACGCTCACCTTCGTGGCCAGCACCAACCCCATCCGTTATCTCGGGGCCGAGCCGGTCCTCGTCGACTCGGAGCCCTCCAGCTGGATGCTCGACCCGGTCCTGCTCGACCGGCTGCTCGACCAGAAGGCGAAGACGGGGCGGCTGCCCAAGGCGGTGGTGGTGGTCCACCTCTA
The DNA here is from genome assembly GCA_031388695.1 of Anaeromyxobacter sp. Lineage (GTDB taxonomy): Bacteria > Myxococcota > Myxococcia > Myxococcales > Anaeromyxobacteraceae > JADKCZ01. Next base: position 485 of record JANMRY010000020.1, read on the forward strand.
CGGCCAGAGCGCCGACATGGACCCGATCCTCGCCTCCTGCCGCCGCCACAACGTCCCGGTCATCGAGGACGCCGCCGAGGCGCTCGGCACGCTCTACAAGGGGAAGCCGGCCGGGTCCCTCGGCGACATCGGCATCTTCTCCTTCAACGGCAACAAGATCATCACCACCACCGGCGGCGGCATGCTCTCCTCCGCGCGTCGCGAGTGGGTGGAGAAGGCCCGCTTCTGGTCGCAGCAGGCGCGCGATCCGGCGGTCGAGTACCACCACACCGAGCTCGGCTACAACTACCGGCTCTCCAACGTGCTGGCCGGGATCGGCCGAGGCCAGCTCGAGGTCCTCGACCAGCGGGTCGAGCAACGCCGGGCGGTCGCCTTCCGCTACCGCGACGCCTTCGCCGACCTCCCCGGGCTTACCCTGATGCCCCAGGCGCCATACGGGCTCCACACCAACTGGCTCAGCTGCTTCCTCGTCGACTCGGCCAGGCCCGGCGCCACGCGCGACGACCTGATCGCCGCGCTCGCCAGGCTCAACATCGAGGCGCGGCCGGTCTGGAAGCCCATGCACCTGCAGCCGCTCTACGCCGCCAGCGAGTGCCTCGGGGGCGAGGTGGCCGCCGACATCTACCGGCGCGGCATCTGCCTGCCCTCTTCGTCGAGCCTGCCGCCCGAGGACCAGGCGCTCGTCATCGACACGGTCCGCGCCTGCGCCGGCAAGGGAGTGACAACCAAGTGAAGATCATCCACGTGGTCGGGGCCCGCCCCAACTACATGAAGATCGCCCCGGTCATGAAGGCGATCGCTCGGGCCGGCTTCGCCGAGCAGCGGCTGGTCCACACCGGCCAGCACTACGACGTCGCCATGTCCGACGTCTTCTTCACCGACCTCGGCATGCCGGTGCCGGACGTCCACCTCGGCGTCGGCTCGGGATCCCACGCCGAGCAGACGGCCAAGGTGCTGCTCGGCTTCGAGCGGATCTGCCTCGAGGAGAAGCCCGACCTGGTGGTCGTCGCCGGAGACGTCAACTCCACCATGGCCTGCGCCATCGACTGCGCCAAGCTGCGCATCCCCTGCGCCCACGTCGAGGCGGGGCTCCGCTCCTTCGACCTCGACATGCCCGAGGAGGTGAACCGGCTGGTCACCGATCGGCTCTGCGAGATCCTCCTCACCCCGTCTCCCGACGGTGACGAGAACCTCCTCAAGGAAGGCACCGACCCGCGCCGCATCTTCCTCGTCGGCAACGTGATGATCGACACGCTGCTGACCCACCTCCCGCGCGCCAAGGCGACCGACACGCTGGCGCGCCTCGGGCTCACCGCTGGCGGCTACGCGGTGCTGACGCTCCATCGCCCGTCCAACGTCGACGATCCAAGGGTCCTCCGCGGCCTGCTCGAGGCGATCGGGGCCGTTCAGAAGCACCTGCCGGTCGTCTTCCCGGTCCACCCCCGAACCCGCAAGCGCTTCACCGAGTTCGGGCTCGACGGCGCCATCACCGCCATGTCCGGGCTGAAGCTGGTCGACCCGCTCGGCTACCTGGAGTTCCTCGGCCTCACCTCCCAGGCCAAGGTGGTGCTCACCGACTCGGGCGGGCTCCAGGAGGAGACCACCGCCCTCGGCGTGCCCTGCTTCACCATCCGGGAGAACACCGAGCGGCCCATCACCATCACCGAGGGGACCAACACGCTGGTCGGCGTCGACCCAGCGAAGATCGTTGCCGCGGTGGCGGAGGCGCTTGCAGGGCGGGGCAAGGCCGGGCGCACCCCGAAGCTCTGGGATGGCAAGGCCAGCGAGCGGATCGGCGAGATCTTGAGGACCTGGGAGCGCCTGGTCTCCTGACGCAACGCCGCACCCTCCCGGACCTGTGCTGGGAGTTGATCTGGGCCGATGGTATCTTGCCCGCCTCATGTCTCCCTGGTGGTCCAAGCTCAGCCCCGGCGCCCGCAGGGCCCTCACCGTGCTCGGCCATGTCCTCCTCTGGACCGGCTCCTACTTCCTCGCCTTCGCCCTCCGCTTCGACTTCGAGACCGATCACGCCTACTCGGGCCGCATGGTCCGGTGGTTCCCCATTCTCATCGTCTTCCGCTTCATCGCCTTCCACTACGCCGGCCTCTTCCGTGGCCTCTGGAAGTACACCAGCACCCGCGACCTGCAGCGCATCGTCCTCGCCACCACCGCCTCCACCGTCGCCTTCGAGGCGGCGCTCGGCATCCTCTTCCGCACCCTCCCGCGCTCGGTCGTTATCATCGAGTGGGGGCTCTGCATCATCCTGGTCGGCGGCGTCCGCTTCGCCTACCGCATGGCCACCGCGCAGCGCCTCCCCGTCCTCCGCAAGGACCAGCGGCGCCAGAAGCTCCTCATCGTCGGCGCTGGCGACGCCGGCGAGATGCTCCTGCGCGAGATCGGCCGCCACTCCGAGCACCGCTACCAGGTGGTCGGCTTCCTCGACGACAACCGCGAGAAGCTCCAGGCCGACATCCACGGCGTCCGGGTGCTCGGCGCCCTCGACGCCCTGCCGGTCATGGTCGTCAGCCACGACGTGGACGAGGTGATCCTCGCCGTCCCCTCCGCCACCGGCCCCCAGATGCGCCGCATCGTCGACCTATGCAAGGCGGCCAACGTCCGCTTCAAGACCATGCCCGGCGTCGATCAGCTCATCGACGGCCGCGTCTCGCTCAACCAGATCCGCAACGTCGCCATCGAGGACCTGCTCGGTCGCGACGCGGTCACGCTCGACATGGAGGCCATCTCCGCCGCCATGACCGGCCACGTCGTCATGGTCACCGGCGCCGGCGGCTCCATCGGCTCAGAGCTCTGCCGGCAGGTCGCCCGCTTCTCACCCTCGGCGCTGCTGCTGGTGGAGCGGACCGAGAACAACCTCTTCGAGATCCACCGCGAGCTGCTCGGCAAGGGGCTCTCCCCCTCGGTGCTCATCCCCTGCCTCGCCGACGTGGCCGACGAGCCCCGCATGGAGGCGCTCTTCGCCCTCCACGAGCCCACGGTCGTCATCCACGCCGCCGCCCACAAGCACGTGCCGATGATGGAGTGGAACCCGGGCGAGGCGGTCAAGAACAACGTCGGCGGCACCCGCACCCTGGCCGAGCTGGCCCACCGCCATGAGGTGGAGCGGTTCGTCATGGTCTCCACCGACAAGGCCGTCAACCCGACCTCGGTGATGGGGGCCACCAAGCGGGTGGCCGAGATCTGCGTCCAGTCGCTCTCGCAGCAGTCGAGGACCCGCTTCGTCACGGTCCGCTTCGGCAACGTGCTCGGCTCGGCCGGGAGCGTCATCCCCATCTTCAAGGAGCAGATCGCCGCCGGCGGCCCGGTCACGGTCACCCACCCGGAGATGAAGCGCTACTTCATGACCATCCCCG
>JANMRY010000049.1:0-11615 GCA_031388695.1 Anaeromyxobacter sp.
GTGTCCATCCCGGGGGGCGTCAGGTGCAGCGGACCGCCGCCATCATCCCAGAGACTCCGGCCGCGTGGAAGACCGGCCAGCGCATCGCCAGATTCCTCCAGACCCCCGGGTGAAATCACACAACTGTTGCGTGATTTCACCCCACCCGGGCCGGGTCGGCGTAACCGCTGCGGGCGGCGCAGAGTGCGGCGGAATGTCGCGGCTCTGGCCTAAACGGGCCCATCCTCGCATAAGCCTAGGGTCCCGGGCCCTCCCCGTGCTGGCAGTCTCTACGGGGACTTAGCGGCACCCGGCTTGCACAAGGGGCGCTGCACCGATGACCTCCGTGCCCGAGAGACCTACCAAGAGCCCCGTTTCGCTCGCCGTTTCCGCCCGCCTGGTGCTCCTCGTCGCCGCCTCGATGGGACTCGCGCCGTCCGCGCTGGCGCAGGCGCCGCTCAAGGTCAACGGCGCCCGCCCAGCCACCGCCCGCGACGCCGACGTCCCGCTCCCGCCGCCGCCCGTCCCCGGCGCCCCCCGCGGCAAAGCCCCGGCACCGGCGACGGCGACGACGCCGGCCGAGCGCTGCACCAACTGCCACGCCGGTCTCACCGCCAAGCGCTTCGTCCATCCATCGCTCCAGAAGAACGACTGCACCGCCTGCCACCGCCCGTCGCTCGCCGAGAAGGGCAAGTGCCAGTCGAAGTCGGCCAGCAAGTGGACCCTGCTCAAGACCGAGCCCGACCTCTGCTACGGCTGCCACAAGCGGATGGACCAGTCGAAGTCGGTCCACACCGCGGTCCGCCAGGGCTCCTGCCTCTCCTGCCACGAGGCCCACGCCTCGTCCTACCCGAAGCTGATCAAGCTGCCCCGCGAGAAGCTCTGCCTCGAGTGCCACGAGGTCGAGCCGCTGCTCCCCAAGCCGGTCCGCCACGCCCCCGTCGCCGAGGGGCTCTGCCTCGACTGCCACAGCCCCCACGGCAGCGACGCCCCCAACCTGATCACCGGCACCGGCACCGCCACCTGCCAGAAGTGCCACGACGCCAAGGCCCCGACCGGCAAGGGTACGCCGACCGCCGGCTACCGGGTCGACCTCTCGAAGCCGGTGGTCCACAAGGTGATCACCCAGAAGAACGACTGCGGGGTCTGCCACGAGATCGGCCACTCAGGCGACAACCTCAAGCTGCTCAAGAAGGGCCAACTCGACCTCTGCTACTCCTGCCACGAGCGGCAGGACAAGGCCCGCTTCCCGCACACCGCCGTCATCGCCGGCGACTGCTCGGTCTGCCACGATCCGCACAGCTCCACGCAGCCGAAGCTGCTGGCGGCGGCCACCCCGGCCAGCACCTGCTTCAAGTGCCACCAGGACGACCTGACCGGCCGCAGGGTGATCCACAAGCCGCTCGAGAAGGGCTGCGACCAGTGCCACCTCTCGCACGGCGGAGCGAACCGCCACCTGCTCAAGGGCGGCGAGGGCAAGAAGGCCTGCCAGGCCTGCCACCAGAACCCGGTCGACGCCGGCAAGGTGAAGCACGCCGCGCTGGAGCGCTACGGCTGCACCGGCTGCCATGACCCGCACGGCACCGCCAACCGCTTCCTGATCGCCAAGAAGACCAACGACCTCTGCATCGGCTGCCACGAGGGGCAGAAGGACGGCCGCCACGTCTCCACCATCGTCTCGCGCCCCCACACCGTCGGCGGCGCCAACCTGTCCGATCCGCGGAAGCCGGATCGCCCCTTCTCCTGTGCCAGCTGCCACAACCCGCACGGCTCCGACTTCCCCAACTTCTTCTACATGGGGAACACCGCGATGGAATCGTGCGACGGCTGCCACGGCGACAAGACCGGCAAGAACCCGGCGCTCAAGAACATCATCTCGCGCTCGCGCAAGCCTGGCGCCGACTCCGACTCGGGCGCGGCCGGCGGCGGCTCCGGTGGTGCCGGCTCAGGCGGCGCCGGCTCGGGCGGCTCGGGTTCCGGCGGCTCGGGTTCCGGCGGCTCGGGCTCCGGCGGCTCAGGCTCCGGCGGTTCTGGCTCCGGGTCAGGCGGCTCGGGTTCAGGCTCGGGCTCAGGGTCCGGCGACGGCGCGCCGCCAGTGCGCTAGCCTGCGGCCTCCGCACTCTCCAGGCCGAGGAGCCCGCTCTTGAGCTTCGCACTGCTGCTTTCGCTGCTGCTGGCCGCCGCCCCTGCGGGGACCGCGGCGGTGGTCACCGTCGATGGCGTCTCCATCAGCGCCCAGGAGTTGACCGCCCGGATCGGCGCCCGCACGCAGCGCGGCGAGTCGGCCGGCGCCGAGGCGGTGGCGCAGGGGCTGGTGGACGAGGTGCTGCTGGCCGCCGAGGCCGAGCGGCGCAAGCTCACCCTCCCCCCGTCCCTGGCCGCGCAGGTCGACGAGGCGCGCCGCCGCGTCGCCGGCCGGCGCTACACCGACACCGTCCTCGAGGGAATCACCCCCGACGAGGAGACGCTCCGCGGCGTCTACCACCTCAACGCCGACTCGATCCGCTTCAAGCTGCTGGTCTTCACGACGCCGGCTGCGGGCCAGGCTGCCCGCGACCGGATCAGGGCCGGCGGCACATTCCTGCAGGAGTCGAGGAACTCGCTCCACGCCGAGTCGGCCCGCAACGGCGGCGACATGGGGCTGCGCAGCCGCGGCTCGCTGCCCGGGCCGCTGGCCGCGGTGGTCTTCGCCGCCCCGCTCGACCAGCTGCACGGCCCGGTGGCGCTCGAGCTCGGTCACGCCCTGGTCCACGTCACGGCGCGCACCATCGGCGGCGAGGCCGAGTTCCAGCAGAAGCGCGGCCAGCTGGTCGGCTTCGCCCGCCAGCAGCTGCGGACCGCCACCCGCAAGCACCTGGTCGACGCGCTCCGCGCCAAGGCCGGGGTCAAGCTCGACGAGCCCTTCCTGCAGTCCACCGGCAGCTCGACCGACCTGGCCCAGGGGGACCGGGCCATCGCCACGGTGGCCGGCAAGCCGCTGCGCTACCGGGAGCTGCTCGCCTACATCAACGAGGTATTCCAGGGGAAGCCGCAGGGGCATGCCTTCGGGGCCTCGGTGAAGGTCGAGATGGCCAACACCCTCATCGACGACCAGCTCCTCGAGGCCGAGGCGGTCCGCGCCGGCACCGACCGGCTCCCCGAGGTGCTGGCCGAGGTGGCGCCCTTGCGGCGTGAGGCCCTGGCCGCAGCCCTCTCCCTGTCGCTGCGCGACGCCGTCCCGGCCCCCACCGAGGCCGAGCTGGTCGACTGGCACCGGACCCACCCGCAGGAGTTCCGCCAGCCCGGCGCGCGCCGCTGCCGGGGGCTGGTGGTCTCGTCGGTGGCCGACGCCACCGCCGCGCGCCGGCGGCTCCAGGCCGGTGAGCCCCTCGAGGCGGTGGCCCGCGCGGTCAGCCTCGACACCACCAGCGCCGCCCGCGGCGGCGATCTCGGCGAGGTCTCCTTCGACGCGCTGGCCGCCATGGAGCGCGACCCGGCCCAGGCGCCGCTGGCGCGCGCCTTCCGGACCGCGCCGGCCGGCGAGCTGACCGGCCCCGTCGCCGCCGGCGGCGCCCAGTACCTGCTCCGCTGCGAGCCGCCGCGCCCGGAGCGGCAGGTCCCGCTCGGCGAGGTGCGCCCGGCCGTGGTGGCCCGGGTCCGCGCCGAGGCCGGCCAGCGCGCCATCGACGCCACGCTGGCCCGGCTCCGGTCCAAGGCCAGGATCAGCATCGACCGCGAGGCGGTGCTCCGCGCCGCGCCGTCGCCCCACGCCCAGTGATCATCGCCTCCGCCTCCCGCACCATGAGGAGCCGCACCATGAAGTTCGCCCTCCGCACCGCCGCCCTGCTCGCCCTCGCCCTGACCGCCGCCTGCGCCTCGGCGCCCGCCCAGGGCGTCAAGGTCCGCTGGCCACCCGAGCCCGACGTGGCCCGCATCCGCTTCGTCAAGGCCATCACCTCCGGCGCCGACGTCGAGACCTCCACCTGGCCCGGCGTGCAGCGGGCCCTGCTCGGCACCTCGCCCATCACCTTCCGCCAGCCGACCTCGCTGGCCCTGACCCCGGACGGCAACCGCCTCTACATGACCGACCAGTCGCTCGGCCAGGTGGTCTGGTTCGACTTCAAGCTCGGGAAGGCCGAGCGGTTCGCCGGCAGCTTCGGCTTCGCCCAGCCCTTCGGCGTGGCGCTCGACGGCGCCGGCAACGTCTACGTGAGCGAACCGCCGGCCCGCCGGGTGCGGGTCTTCAGCGCCGCCGGGGCCCTGCTGCGCGAGTTCGGCGGCGAGGCCGAGCGCCCCACCGGGCTGGCCATCGACGTCCGCAGGCAGGTCATCTACGTCTCCGACGGCTCCTTCCCCACCTCGCAGAACCACCGGGTCCTCGTCTACAGCCTGCAGGGGCAGCTGTTGAGCACCATCGGGACCCGCGGCTCGGCGGCCGGCCAGTTCAACTTCCCGGCCCACCTCACGGTCGACAAGGACGGCAACCTCTTCGTCATCGACACCCTCAACTTCCGCGTCCAGGTCTTCGATCCGGCCGGGAACGTCCTCCGCATGTTCGGAGAGGCCGGCGAGGGGCTTGGCAAGTTCGCCCGCCCCAAGGGCGTGGCGGTCGACCGGCGGGGCGTCGTCTACATCGTCGACACCGAGATGGCCAACGTCCAGATGTTCAACGAGCAGAACCAGCTGCTGATGGCCTTCGGCGGCAAGGCCAACATGCTCGAGTACTTCGACCTGCCCGGCCCGGTGGTCGTCGATGCGGCCGGGAAGTTCATCTACGTCGGCGAGCAGGGGAACCTGCTCCCCCGAATCAACGTCTACGAGTTCCTCGAGGTGGCCGAGCCGACCCCGGCCAAGGCCGCCGCCGCGCCGCCGCCCGGTGCCCCCGCGCCCCCTCCCGGCCGGTGATGTCCCTCCCGCGTGGGGCAGATGCCCCACCGCTGGGTGTTCGAGCCCAACGGGCCCGATCCTCAACCCGAGAAAGCCGAGCGATCTCAAGCCGAAAGACTGGCATCCGGGTTGCTAAGGCTCATCCCATCTCAATCACCGCGGCCCGCACGGCGCTCACGCAGTAACGGTCCGGGCGGTCGTTCGCCTTCCGGCCCGGACAACCGGCGGGACCCCCCCCGCTTCACGGAGGAAACACATGCGCAACGCTCTCAAGGTCCTCTTCGTGGTGGCTCTCGCCATCCCGACCATGGCCTCAGCCGTCATCTCCAACACCAAGCACAACCTCACCTCGAGCGGCCCCGGCACCGTCAAGTTCACCGACACCGCCGCCGACATGTGCAAGTTCTGCCACCTGGTCCACGACGCCAACGTCAGCAACGGGACCCTCTGGGCCCGCCCGCCTCCGACTGGCCCCGCCTTCTCCGCGACCAACACCTCGGACGGCACGCCCCTCGACGCCCTCAACTCCGCCCTCGGCGCCGGCTCGCAGAAGTGCCTCTCCTGCCATGACGGCACGGTGGCCCTGAACACCATCGTCAACGCCGCCACCGTCTACTCGCAGGCCGCCAGCGGCGCCACTGCCCAGGGTGGCACCAGCATCGTGGCCGGCGCCAACGTCTTCCTGCGCGGCCCGACCTACATGGCCAGCCTGAACGGCCAGCACCCGGTCGGCGTCCCGTTCGCCGGCCAGACCGGCTCGGTCGCCGTCGCCGCCGAGTACGGCACCGCCTCCGTCACCGGCTGCGCCGCTGGCGTCCCGGTCTGCGTGGCCGGTGCCACCACCCCGGCTGCCGGCGCCTTCATCAAGCTCTACGGCGCCGCCGGCGCCTACCAGGTGGAGTGCTCCTCCTGCCACGAGCCGCACCAGGAGAACGTGGGCGGCAACTTCCCGTTCTTCCTGCGCGTCTCCGGCGCGACCACGAACGGTCGCTGCGGCGCCTGCCACAAGAAGTAGCTTGACCCGAGGCGCGGGGCGCCCCGGAGGCGTCCCGCGCCTTCTTCCGCTTCCTTCACCGCCACAATCCACGAGATACCGTCGTCCCACCTCGCTCTACCCCTGCCCGGTCCCCCCGCCGTGAAGAACGAGCCCCACGCCATCCGAGGTCCCGGGGGAGAACTCCCCCTGCGTCGCGACGACGAGGCGAGCTCCGATCTGCTCATGCTGATCGACGGAGAGACCAGCGGCCGCCCGCTCGACGAGGTGCTTTCCGAGTTCGGCCGCTCCCGCAGCACCTACTACGAAAAGCTCCGCCGCTTTCGCGAGGAGGGGGTCGAAGGGCTGCTCTCCCGTCCCCCCGGGCCTCGCACCGCCTGGCGCCGCCCCCTCGAGGTTGTCCGCTTCATCGTGCGGACCCGCCTCCGCGATCCCAACCGCAGCGCCGCGCTCATCGCCGGCGACCTGCTCCGCCAAGGCCACGCCGTGAGCGTCCGGTCGGTGGAGCGCACCCTCAGCCAGTTCGGCCTGACCCGCGCCTCGCCCGGGGCCGACGATGTGGCCGGAAGAAGCGATGGCTGAGTCTCGCCCGCTCCGTCACCTGCTGGCCGCCCTCGGGCTGGCCGCCGCCCTCCCGGCGGTGGCCGGGAGCTTCCCGACCCACCAGGGCGAATCGGGCCTGCTCGACGTCCCCGACGCCGAGATCATGGAGCGGCGCACCGGCATGGTCGGCCTCGAGTTCGGTTACGACCACGCCCCCGGCACCCCGGACCGCTTCGGCCCCATGCCGCTCTCTATCGGCGTCGGCCTGGGCCGGTTCGAGTGGGCCGTCTCGGCCCGCGAGTCGGGCCACCCGGGCGATCCCCGCCCGGCCCCGATGCTCTTCGGCACCGCCCTCAAGCTCGGACTCCTCCCCGCCAGCGGCTTCCGCCCCGGCCTGGCCGTCGACGCCTACCTCGACCGCTTCAACAGCGGCGGTACTGGCGGCGGCCGGCTCATCCTCTCCACCGCGCCGGCCGGACGGCTCCGGCTGGCCGGCTTCGCCGGCTATGAGAAGCAGGCGGGCGGCAGCTCCGGCCTGGTGGTCGGCCTGGCGGCCTCGGGGCGCATGGCCTCCGGCCTGGAACTGGTGCTGGAGGGGCTGCGCACGCCGCGCGGCGACCTGTTCGCCGCCGCCGTCCGGTACGACGTCAACAAGCGGCTCGGCGTCGGCCTGGTCGGCAGCTACCTGCCCGAGCACCGGGAGTACCGCATCGCCGTCGCCTTCGGCTTCCATGCCGTCCCGACCAGCCGCGTCCCGGTGGCCGCTCCCGGCCCCGTCGCGCCGCTCCCGGTCGAGCCCGAGCCGGCGCCGGCGACGCTGGCCTTCGGTGAGCGGCCGCAGTTCAAGCTCAAGATCCAGGCCGGTGGCCAGGCCCTGCCCGGCGAGGCCCGCCACACCCAGCACGCCCCCTACCGCCCGGCCGGCCCGGCCGGCGGCGGGGCCCCGCCGCGCCAGGTCACCCCCAGCCAGGACGACGTCGTCATGGCCCAGCTGCTCGACCAGTCGCTGCTGCTCGAGGCACGCCTGAAGCGGCTGCGCTCCACCGACGACCAGCTGAGCGTCGACGAGGCCAACCTCGACGCCGAGGCCCGCAAGCTCGACGAGCGCGACCGCGTCCTCGCGGCCCGCCAGGCCCAGCTCGACGCCCGCGAGCGCAGGCTCACCCTCCCCACCGCCCCAGCCGGCGCCGCACCCCAGGCCGACGCCCGCGAGACCCAGCTCGAGGCGAGCGAGCGGCAGCTCGCCGCCGTGGAGCGCGGCCTCACCCCCACCCGCGACGCCGCCCTCGGCACCGAGCGCGACGCCGCGGCCCGGGAGAAGGCCGACCGCGCCGAGGCCGAGCGGCTCACCGGCCAGACCGACGCCGAGAAGAACAGGGCCCGGCAGGGCGAGCTGCGGCGCCAGGCGATGGGCGCCCGGCAGCGCATGCTGGCCGGCATGGAGGCCCGCGTCATGGCCCGCGGCGAGCGGCTCGACGCCGTCACCCGCCAGGTCCGGGCGCGCGCCGACCGGCTCGACGCCTGGCAGCGCCGCCTCGAGCTGCGCACCACCCGGCTCGACCGTCTCGAGCAGCAGTTCATCACCGGCGCGCCGGCCCCGGCGCTCCCCCTGGCGGGTCCGCGGCCGGTCTTCGCCATGGTCGTGAAGGCGCCCACCGCCATCTTCGCCACCGGGGCCGCCCTGGCCGCCGGCGCAGTCGCGGCGCCGGACGCGGCCCGGCCCGGCGCGGCCGGCGACAAGTCGGCGGCGGCCGCTACCGTGATCGCCTTCGCGTCGCCAGGTGCCAAGCTGGCCGAGTTCGACCGCGAGGCCCTCTACGGCATCGCCCGGCTCGCCTCGCGCGAGGGCTGCGAGGTGCTGGTCTGGGCCCGCGCCAAGGATCCGACGCTGATGAACGAGGCCAACCGCCGCGCCGAGGAGATCAAGGCCCTGGTCGTCCGGCTCGGCAACCTTCCGCCGCGCCAGGTGGTCACCCGCATCACCACCCGGCCGGGCGCGCTCGGGGTCGACGTGGTCGTCTCGGCGCTCCGCGAGGGCGGCAAGGCCAGGGCCGACGCGGTCGACGATTCCGCCCAGGCCGCCGCGCTTGGCGACGGCGAGACCGCCCGTCGCCAGCTCCGCGACGCGGTGGTGGCTGTGCAGCCGGACATCGAGCGCTGCGTCACCGACCAGCTGATCCGGCGCGGGCAGTCGCGCGCCGAGGGGATCCTCAAGCTCACCGTCGACTCGGCCGGGCGCGTCTCCCGGGCCTCGGCCGGCAACGGCGACCTCGGGGGCACCGAGCTGGAGGCCTGCCTCAAGCCGAGCCTCGGCGCCTGGCAGTTCCCCTCGGCCAGCAGCGACTACCTGGTCGACGTGCCGGTCACGGTCGTCGGCGGCGGAGCCAAGCCATGAGCAACCCCTCCTGGCGCGCCCTGCTGACGCTGACCCTGCTCGCCTTGGCCCCGGTGGCCCGGGCCGGCGTCACCTTCGGCGGCGACCTGGGCCTGAGCCTGACCCGGATCGACCAGTTCGCCGCCAACTCCCGGAGCGGCTCGACCTCCTTCTGGTTCAGCGGCGGCCTGCACCTCGACGCCAGCTTCTTCACGCCCGGCACGCTCGACCTCGGGGCCTCGGCCAGCTACATCGGCTACCGCGCCGCGGGCGGCTCGGCCTCCGACGCCTTCAACTACCAGCTGCGGCTCGGCGCCCTGGCCCGCACCCCCCTCAGCCTGAGCGCCTCGGCCGGCCGCAGCACCGTCAACTTCACCGCCGGCGACGACAACAGCCGGGTCGGCACCACCCGGACCGACAGCTACGCCGCCTCCGCCGTGCTGGTCACCGCCGCCTACCCCATCCTGACCGGCACGGTGCGCCACACCGTCACCGACAACCGCTTCGCCGGCAGCCCGGACATCGCCAGCGAGGTGACCGCCGTCTACGCCGAGGCGGCCCAGTCGCTGGAGTCGCTCAATTACACGCTCAGCTACGACACCAACTGGTCGGCGGGCGACTACGCCGAGACCAACTACCGCAACCACCTGGCCGGGCTCCGGGCCCAGGCCCAGCTCGCCAACAACGTGACCGCGCAGGTCACGGCGACGTACGATGTCCGCCTGCCCACCTTGGCCAGCCCGCTCAACCCCCGCCTCGACAACCAGTCGATGTCGATCTGGTCGCAGTGGGCCCTCTCCTCGGCCACCTCGGGCGGCGCCGGCTACGGCTACTTCAACAGCCTCTTCGAGGCGCCCGGCTCCCCCACGCGCCAGGCGATCACCCACGCCGTGAACGCCTACGGCTCGCGCCAGCTCAACCGCGACTTCGGGCTCGACCTGACCGCGGCCGCCTCGGGCTCGCAGAGCCGCAACGGCACCAGCGAGGTGAGCGCCACCGGCGAGCAGGCCGGGGCCGGCCTCCGCTGGAGCCGCCAGCTCGCCCAGGTCGCGGCCCAGGCCAACGTGGGGGCCACCCTCGGCCTCTACCAGCCCAGCGGGGCACCCAACACCAGCGCCTGGGGGGTCTACGCTTCGACCAGCGCCTCGCGTCCGCTCGCCACCTGGCATGGCAACGTCGGCCTGAGCGGGTCCTACGACGAGAACACCGGTGCCAGCGCCGGGAACCGCTCCCGCCTGTTCGCCACCATGGGGGCCAACGGCAACCCGTTCGGCTGGTCCTTCACCAGCCTGTTGACCGCCGGATTGTCGCGCACCAGCTCGCCCTCCTTCGGCGCGAACCGGCAGGCCAACGTGCGGCTCGACGCCCAGGGGAGCCGCGGCGGTTTCAACCTCGGCCTCAACGCCGGCATCACCGATGACCTCGCCGAGGTGCTGGCACCCGGCGCGCCCCCGGCCACGCTCGTCCCGGTCGAGTTCAACACCCAGACCAGGTACGTCACCGCCACCGCCACCGTCCCGACCGTGTCCCGGCTCTTCCTCTCCCTGGTGGGGCGTTACCTGACCATCTCGGCCCCTGGCCGTGAGAACCAGTGGGAGGCCGGCCTCTCGCTCAACGCCTCCTACTACGTCGGGGCGTTCCAGTTCACCCTCTACGACCAGGTGACGACGGGTGGCTCCGACGGTACCTCCACCGGCACGCAGAACCTGATCTTCTTCTCGGTGACCAGATCCTTCGGGTTCTAGCCGACGATGAAAGCCCTCGTCCACGCGGCGCTCCTGCTCCTGGCCGTCACCGCGGCCGCGTGCAGCCATGCCCGGCCTCACCCCGGCCCCCCGGTCCCGGCGCCGTCCTGGCCTCGCCCGCCCGACGTGGCCCGGCTCCAGTGGGAGCGCACCCTCCCCGACCCGGCGCGCCCCGACGGCCGCTCCTCCTTCCGCAAGGTCTTCGACGCCATCATCGGCATCGAGCCGGGCCGCGACGAGCCGGCGCTGGTCCGCCCCTTCGGCCTGGCCGTGGCCGGCGGGACGCTCTGGGTGGCCGACCCCGACGGACCGGCCCTGGTGCGGATCGAGCTGGCCAGCGCGGTCTTCTCGCCGCTGCGCTGCGACGACGCCCCCTGGGGCGCCCCCATGGCGGTGGTGGCCGGCCGTGATGGCCTGCTCTACGTGGCCGACGCCGGGCTCGGGCTGGTCGTGAGGATCGACCCGAAGGGGCGCTGCGACCGCTGGGGGCGCGGGCTGCTGGAGCGCCCCGCCGCGCTGGCCCTGGTCGGCGACCGGCTCTACGTCGCCGACCCTCCGCGCCACGCCGTCGAGGCCTTCGCCCTCGACGGCACCCGCCTCTCCGGCCTCGGCCTGCGTGGCGATGGCGACGAGGGCTTCAACTTCCCGACCGGGCTGGCGGCCGCCCCCGACGGCACCCTGCTGGTGGTCGACTCGCTCAACTTCAAGGTCAAGCGGTTCGGGGCCGATGGCCTGCTGGTGTCGAGCTTCGGCGAGGCCGGCGAGGATGAGGGGAAGTTCGTCCGGCCCAAGGCGGTCGCCGTCGACGCCGCCGGCCAGGTCTACGTGACCGACACCCAGCGCGGCCAGGTGCTGGTCTTCTCTCCGGCCGGCGCCTTCCTCTACGCCGCCGGCGAGGTCGGCGAGGGGGCCGGGCAGCTCTCGCTCCCCGCAGGCGTCGCCGTCGCGGCCGGCATCCTCTACGTCGCAGACGGCCACCACCGCCGCGTCGAAGCGTATCGGTTCCTTGGAGACAGGTCATGAAGCTGCTGCTCTTGCTGGCTGCCCTGGCCGCCCCCATCAACGCGGAGCGCCCTCCTCGCGAGGCCGCCCCGGCCCCTGCCACCGCGGCGCC
>JANMRY010000056.1:0-42989 GCA_031388695.1 Anaeromyxobacter sp.
GGGTCGCGGCCGGCGCGGCGTCGGCCGGCTTGGCGTCGGCGCTGGCCACGGCGGCCCCACCCGGCTTGATCACCTTGACGAGCAGGGTGTTCCCTTCGGTCTGCACATCGGGCGGCTCGACGTCGACGCTGAACGCGACCATGACCCGCGCGATGGCGGAGGCGCCGGACCCGTAGGCGAGGTTCTTCACGACCCGCACCACGCCGTCGTCGACGCGCAGGTCCTCGGGCACGCCCTGGAACTTCGCCTCGGAGAGGTCGATGACGAAGCGGGCCGGGTCGGACATGGAGAAGGTGGTGAAGTTGGGCGGCTTGCTCCCCCGCACCGTCACCAGCACGCTGTTCCCCTCGTCCTTCACCTCGACGGCGGTGATGACGTTGAGGTCCTGCGCCTGGGCGGCGCCGGCGAGGAAGAGGCAGAAGGCCAGGAGGTGGCTGGATCGCATCGGAGGGCTCCGTCGGTCGATTCCGGCGGAAAAGATAGCACGCGACCCCTGAGGCCCGAAGAATCCGGCCCTGCCGATATCGGCGGGCGCCCTCCCCGTCCGGCGCGGGGCGCCGTCAGCGGCCGCGGAGCAGCAGCGCCCGGGCCTCGCCCACCAGGTAGAGCGATCCGGCCACCGCCACCGGGGCCCCGTCGCCAGCGCAGCCGCGGGCGCAGGCGAGCGCCTCGGCGACGTCGGCGTGGAGGTCGGCCGCCAGCCCCAGCGACGCCGCCGCCACCTGCAGGTCGGCGGCGGCCCGGGCCCGCGGCGAGGCCGGGGCCACCAGGTGGAGCCGGCGGACGGCGCCGGCCAGGGCCGCCAGCATGCCGCGGTGATCCTTGTCGGCGAGCGCCCCGAAGACCAGCTCCACCGGCCGCCCCGGGTGGAGCTCGGCCAGGGCCGTCGCCAGCGCCCGGGCGCCGTCGGGGTTGTGGGCCCCGTCGAGGAGCACGCCGCCGACCTGCTCCAGCCGTCCCGGCCAGCGGACCGTGGCGATCCCCCGGGCGATCTCGGCTTCACCTACCGTGACACCCGAACCGCGCAGGGCCCGCAGCGCCGCCGCCGCCAGCCCGGCGTTGCCGCGCTGGTGGGGCCCGGCCAGCCCCAGCGGACCGTCCCAGCCCGGCGCCGCCACCTCGAACGGGGCGCCGGCCCGCTCGGCCTCGGCCCGCAGCACCTCGAGCACGCCGGGCGGCTGCACGCCGTGGACCACCGCCGCCACGCCGGCCTTGAAGATGCCGGCCTTCTCCCGCGCCACCGCCTCGACCGTCTCCCCGAGCCACTGGGTGTGGTCGAGGCCGATGGCGGCCACCGCGGTCACCGCCGGCCGGACCGCGTTGGTGGCGTCGAGCCGGCCCCCCAGGCCGACCTCGAGCACGGTGACCTCGGCGCCGGCCCTGGCGAAGTGGACCAGCGCCGCCAGGGTGGCGAACTCGAAGTAGCTGAGCCGGTCCCCCGGCTCGCCGCCGTCGTGCCAGGGGCAGGCGGCCCGCACCTCGGCGACCGCCTCGGCCAGCGCCGCGTCGGAGATGGGGCTCCCGTCGACCGCGATCCGCTCGTTGAACCGCTCCAGGTGGGGCGAGGTGTAGAGGGCGGTGCGGTGGCCGGCCAGCCGGAGCGCCGCCGCCGCCATGGCGCAGGTCGAGCCCTTCCCGTTGGTGCCGGCGACGTGGAGGATGGGCGCCCTCCGCTCCGGGTGGCCCAGGGCGTCGAGCGCCCGCTCGACGCGGTCGAGCCCGAAACGCATCGCCAGCGGCGAGAGCGCCTCGAGGTAGCGGTGCGGATCGACCATGCCGCGCCGCGGGCCGGCCCGCCGCTCAGCCGAGCAGCGAGAGGATCTGCGCCAGCTTGTCGCGCATCTCCAGGCGCGGGACGATGGCGTCGATCATGCCGTGCTCGAGCAGGAACTCGGAGCGCTGGAACCCGGGCGGCAGCTTCTCGCGGATGGTCTGCTCGATGACGCGCGGCCCGGCGAAGCCGATGAGGGCCTTCGGCTCGGCGATGACGATGTCGCCCAGCCAGGCGAACGAGGCGGCCACGCCGCCGGTGGTCGGGTGGAGCATCACCGAGACGTAGGGCTTGCGGACGGCCCGGAAGCGGTTGAGCGCCGCCGAGGTCTTGGCCATCTGCATGAGGGAGAAGATCCCCTCCTGCATGCGGGCGCCGCCGGTGGAGCTGAAGACGATGCAGGGGATGCGCCGCTCGTAGGCGCGGTCGATGACCCGCGCCACCTTCTCGCCCACCACCGAGCCCATCGAGCCTCCCATGAACTCGAAGGCGAAGGAGCCGATCGAGACCGGGTGGCCGCCGATGGCGCCGACCCCGGAGACGAAGGCGTCCCGCAGGCCGGTGGTCTTGGCGGTGGCCTTGAGCCGGTCCTTGTACTTCTTGGCGTCGCTGAAGCCGAGCGGGTCCTGCGGCGTCAGGTCGGTGTCGAGCTCCTGGAAGGTGCCCGGGTCGAGGAGCAGGTCGAAGCGGCGGCGCACCGGCATCATCTCGTGGTGGCCGCAGAGCGGGCAGACGTGCCAGTTCTTCTCGAGGTCGGCCTTGTAGATGACCTCGCCGCAGCCGTCGCACTTGTTCCAGATCCCCTCGCCCTTCTTGGCGGGAGCCGGCTGGGCCTCCACGGGGCCACCCTTCGTCTTGAGCTTCTTTTCCTTCGAGAACCAGGCCATGGGTGCGATCGCTCCTCGGTGCGGTCAGGCGCGCCGGCGCGGGGCCGGCGGGCCGGACCTGTTTACACCCAAGCGGGCCGGACGGAAACGTCCTGACGCTGCCCGCCTTCGACGAGCCGCGTCACGGGGCGGCCCGGCAATCCGGACAGCGGCCTAGAAGGTGAAGGTGTCGCCGACCTCGAGGATGCGCAGGTTGCGCAGCCGGAGCGCCGCCACCTCGCGCCGCAGCCGGACCACGTAGCTCGGCTTGAGGTGGTAGAGCAGGACCGGCAGGTCGCCGCGATCGAGCTTCCCGAGCTCCCGCGCCAGGGTCTGCGGCGTCAGGTGTCCGGAGAGATCGGCCAGCCGCTGCAGCTCGTTCGGGAAGGAGAGCTCGACCAGCAGCGCCTTGATGCCGACGCTCTGGTTGACCAGCTTCCAGAAGCCGGTGGTCGGGCCGGTGTCGCCCGAGATGCCGAAGGCGCTGCGCCCCTTCGAGACCACGAAGCCGACCGACTCGACCGGGTGACGGACCGGCACCGGCTGGAAGCGCAGCCCCCCGGCCCGGAAGGCAGCGCGCGGCCTGAAGGCGCGCAGCTCGATCACCGGCCGCCCCGGCGTGGGGATGCGGGTGAAGTCGGGCCAGAGCTTGCCGTTGAAGATGTTCTTGCGCAGCGTCTGGGCGCACTCGGTCGAGGCGTGCACGCGCACCGCCGTCCGGCGCCGGCCCACCACCAGGTCGGCCAGCAGCGGCACGTCCTTGACGTGGTCGAGGTGGCTGTGGGTGAGCACCACGTCGTCGACCTCGAGCAGCTCCTCGAGCGACAGCGAGGAGGTCAGGGCCCCGGCGTCGATGGCCAGCTTCCCGTCGACCAGGAAGCAGGTGGTGCGGTGCTGCGGGAGCTCGCCGCCGGAGCAGCCCAGGACTCGGAATTTCACGTGGCCTCTCCGAACTGGGCCTTCATCTGGAGGAACTCGAGGAAGTGGCGGAGCTTGGCCACGTCGGGCACCACGAAGCCGTCGGGGTGGACCGAGACGATCTTGGCCTTGAGCAGCTTCATGAGCGCCTCGTCGGCCTGGTCGGGCTTGACCCCGACCCGGGCGGCCAGGTCGCGCGGCGCCATGTCGATCTTGAAGCCGGCCGCGGTGCGCGATCCCCGCTCGGCGGCCACCGCCAGCCAGTGGACCACCCGGGAGGCGGCGTCGGTCAAGAGCAGGTTCTCGATCTGCTCGTTGGCCTCGGCGAGCCGGTCGGAGAGCTTCTTGATGAGCCGCACCGCGATCTCGGAGTTGGAGCGGATCATCGCCTCGAAGGTCCTGGCGTCGATCACCAGCAGCCGGCAGTCCTCGGCGCAGACCGCGGTGGCGCTGCGCGGCTTGTTGTTGAGGATGGCCATCTCGCCGAGGAACTCGCCGGCGCCGAGCCGCGAGAGGATCTTCTCCACCTCGCCGACGCGCTTGCTGATGGTCACGCTCCCGGCGTTGACGACGAACATCTCGCGCCCCTCGTCCCCTTCCTGGAACAGGACGGTGCCGGAGGGGAACTCCTTGCCGAAGCGCTGAAAGAGAGGGTCGTCGGACATTCGGGGGTGATCTTCCTCGTGTTCACTTACCCGACCCATGACGGACAGTCAACGAATTGACCAAGCACCACGCACCCTTGAGAGACCCGGCCTCACTTGCTCTCCATGGTGAAGGCGCCGTCCCAGTCGGGCCCGGGCGGCTCGCGCCGCATCTGCTCGCAGCGCTCCAGGTAGAGCTGGGCGCAGCCGTCGCCGCCACGCAGCCGGTCGGCCTCGCGGAAGTGGGTCATCGCCTCTTCCCAGCGCTGGGCCCGCCAGGCCCCGTAGCCCCAGCCGAAGGCCTCCAGGAAGGCGGCGTCGGCCGCCGAGGCCGGCGCCAGCCCCATCAGCTCGTAGATCCGGACCGGCTCCAGCTTCCCCTTGACCCGCACCAGGTCGAGCTGGCGGGCCACCACCTGCTCGCGGACCAGGTCGTAGGTGTTCTGCCCGATGATGATCCGGGTCCCGTAGAGCTTGTTGGCCCCCTCGAGCCGCGAGGCCAGGTTCACGGCGTCGCCGAGGATCGTGTAGTTGTAGAAGCGGTCCTGGCTGCCGACGAAGCCGACCGACATGGGGCCGGTGTTGAGCCCGATGCCGATGTCGATGTCGGGCAGGCCGGCCAGCCGCCAGCCGCGGCGCAGCCGCTCCAGGTCCTCGAGCATGTCGAGGGCGGCCAGGCAGGAGCGGAGCGCGTGGTCGGGCTGGGCCTGCGGCGCCCCCCAGAAGGCCATGATGGCGTCGCCCATGTACTTGTCGAGCGTCCCCTGGTGGCCGGAGACGATGATCTCGGTCATGGGGGTCAGGTACTGGTTGAGCAGCTCGAGGAGCCGGTGCGGGTCGAGCCGCTCGGAGATGGTGGTGAAGCCGCGGATGTCGGCGAAGAGCGCCGTCAGCTCGCGCTTCTCACCGCCCAGCTGCAGCGACCCCTCCCGCCCCAGCACCTCGTCGACGATGGCCGGTGCCAGGAAGCGGGAGAACGACTCGCGCGCCTTGCGCTTGGCCCGCTCCTCCGAGAAGAACCGGTAGGTGGTGGCGGTGAGGAACATGCCGAGCACCTGGATGAGCGGCAGGCCCATGGCCAGCACCAGGTTGAAGCGGCGCAGCGCCAGCACCGCCACCGCCGCCCAGAGGGCGGTCACCGCCAGCAGGGCCGGGGCGGCCGCCACCGGGCCGACCCGGGAGAAGAGCCAGGCCAGCAGCAGCGAGGCGAGCGCCATCGAGATCACCTCGCCGAGCACCACCCACTGCGAGCGATCGAGCAGCTGCCCGTGCAGCACGTTGTCGACGAAGGTGGCGTGGGTGATCACCCCGGGGGCGTTCTCGTCGAAGGGGGTGAGCCGCTGGTCGTTGGTCCCCGGCGCCGTGGCCCCCACCACCACCAGCTTGCCGGCGAGCCGCTCGGCGCCGACCCGCCCGGTCATGATGTCGACGGCGGAGACCGAGGGGAAGTCGCGGAACGGGCCGTAGTAGGAGAGCGGCGCCCGCCCGTAGTCGTCGGTCGGGATCACCAGGTCGCCGATCAGCGTCCCCACCAGCACGCTCGAGCCGGCCACCCCGATGGGCACCACCGGCGCCGGGAGCCCGTCGCGCCCCCGGGCCCGGGCCACCAGCGCCACCCCCAGCGAGGGGAAGACGCTCCCGCCGGTGCTGGCCACCAGCAGGTAGCGGCGGATGACGCCGTCGGAGTCGGGCAGGACCGTGAAGTAGCCGCCGCTGTCGGAGACCTTGACCAGCTCCTCGACGGGAGGCAGCGCGCTCGGGAAGGTCCGGCCGGCCGAGCGATGGCCACCGGCCGGGTCGGAGAGGATGCTCCCCCCCGGGCCGAGCACCTGCAGCGGGCCGGTCCGGTAGAAGACCAGCCGCTCGACCGCCCGCTGGGCCGCCTCCGGGCTGGGCACGTCGCTGCGGAAGAGGAAGCCGAGGGTGACGTTCTTGGCCCGCTCGATGGCGTCGGCCAGCAGGCTGGTCGGATCGACGTCGGGCGGGACGCTCGGGTCGCTCCCCCTGGAGGCCTCCCAGATCAGGTCGAGCCGCGCGGCGTCCTCGCCGGTGGCCAGGGCCCGCGCCGCCTTGACCCGGCGCGCCACCTCGGCGAGCCGAGCCCCCTGGACGTCCTCGTCGCCCCAGATCATGTCGAAGGCGGCCCCCTTGACGCCGGCCGCGGCCATCTTCTCCACCAGCACCGCCACCCGGGCCCGGCTCCAGGGCCAGAGCCCCTCGGCCTCGATGGAGCGCTCGTCGATGGCGACGATGAGGACGTCCCCCGAGGGGACCCGCGGACCGCGCAGCGTGGTCAGGGTGTAGTCCTGCACGGCGTGCTCGATGCGCGAGACCACCGGCAGCTGCGAGCCCTTGCGCGCCCAGAGCACGTCGAGTACGTGGAGCCCGGTCAGGACCAGCCCCACGTAGAGCGCCAGCCGGAAGGCGTCGACGCGGAACAGGGAGCGGCGGGGGGCGGCCATCGGGTTCGCTCATGGTACCAGAGGTCGCCAACGAAGCTGCCGGGCACGCGGCGGCCGGGCACGGAGCGACCGGCGGCGCGGGAACGCCTTGCGGCCCCGCCCCTGCCCGCGGTACAGGGGGCGCATGTCCCTCACCTACCGCGACGCCGGTGTCGACATCGACGAAGGCGACCGGCTCGTCGAGCTGATCAAGCCCCACGCCCGGCCCACCATGCGGCCCGAGGTGCTGGCCGGGATCGGCGGCTTCGGCGGGCTCTTCGCCCTCGACGTGTCGAAGTACAGGCAGCCGGTGCTGGTCTCCGGCACCGACGGGGTCGGCACCAAGCTCAAGGTCGCCTTCGCCGCCAACCGCCACGCCACCGTCGGCATCGACCTGGTCGCCATGTGCGTCAACGACATCGCGGTGGTCGGCGCCGAGCCGCTCTTCTTCCTCGACTACTACGCCACCGGCAAGCTCTCCGCCGAGCAGGCGGCGGAGGTGGTCAAGGGGATCGCGGCCGGCTGCCTCCAGGCTGGCTGCGCCCTCATCGGCGGCGAGACCGCCGAGCTGCCCGGCTTCTACGAGCGCGGCGAGTACGACCTGGCCGGCTTCGCCGTCGGCTGCGTCGACCGGAGCCGGATCATCGACGGCACCCGCGTCACCCCCGGCGACCTGGTGCTGGGCGTGGCCTCCTCCGGCCTCCACTCCAACGGCTACTCGCTGGCGCGCAAGGCGCTGCTCGAGAGGCACCCGCTGGAACTCCAGGTCGCCTCCTGCGGCGGCCAGACCCTGGCCGACCTGCTGCTGACCCCGACCCGCATCTACTCGAAGGACGTGCTGGCGCTGCTGGAGCGGGTCCAGGTCAAGGCCTTCGGCCACATCACCGGCGGCGGCCTGCCCGGCAACATGCCGCGCAGCCTCCCCGACGGCACCCGCGCCGTGCTCGAGGAGAAGCGCTGGGAGCGTCCGCCGGTCTTCGACCTGATCGAGCGCGAGGGGAACGTCCCCCGCGACGAGATGTACCGGACCTTCAACATGGGGCTGGGGCTCACCGTCGTGGTGGCCCCGGCCGACGAGGCGGCGGTCCACGAGGTGCTGCGCGGCCGCGGCCTGCAGAGCTGGACGGTCGGCGCCATCGAGAAGGGGACGGGCGAGGCCACCTGCGAGGTGGTGCGGTGATCAGGCTGGGCGTGCTCGCCTCGGGCGGGGGGACCAACCTCCAGGCCCTGCTCGACGCCTGCGCCGCCCGCCGCATCGACGCCGAGGTGGCGCTGGTGCTCTCCAACGTCCCCGGCGCCGGCGCCCTGGAGCGGGCCGCCCGCGCCGGCGTGCCGGGCGCCTGCCTCCCGTCGAAGGGGCTGGCCGACCGCGCCGCCTACGACGCGGCGGTGGTGGAGCGGCTGGTCGCCGCCGGGGTCGAGCTGGTCTGCCTGGCCGGCTACATGCGCCTCGTGACCCCCGGCTTCCTGCAGGCCTTCGGCCCCTCGAAGCGCTCGCGCGGCTGCCCCCGCGTCGTCAACATCCACCCGGCACTGCTCCCGGCCTTCCCCGGCCTGCACGGCCCGCGGCAGGCGCTCAGCGCCGGGGTCCGGGTGGCCGGGTGCACCGTCCACTTCGTCGACGAGGGGACCGACACCGGGCCGGTCATCGCCCAGGCGGCGGTGCCGGTGCTCGACGGGGACACCGAGGAGCGCCTGGCCGCCCGCATCCTCGAGCAGGAGCACCGGCTCTACCCGCAGGCCATCCAGTGGATCGCCCAGGGGCGGCTCTGGCTCGACGGGCGCCACGTCCGCCTCGACGGCGCCGCCGCCCCTGAAGAGCGGCTCCGCTCACCGTCCGTCGAGCTGGCCTGACCCGTGGCCACGACCTTCAAGCCACCCGCCACCCAGCGTGTCTACGACGTCTGCGTCGTCGGCGGCGGGGTCGGCGGCGCCGCGGCCGGCGCGCTGCTCTCGCGGCGCGGCTTCCGCGTGCTCTTGATCGACGAGGGCGGCCCGGGCCCCACGGTCGCCGACGGCGGCTGGCTCTTCCCGTCCGGGCCGGCGCTCCGCCCGGCCTTCCGCCTGCTCCCGGCCGCCGAGGCGCTGCTGTCCGACCTCGGCCTGGCCAGCGACGCCGCGCGCGCCCTCGAGCCGCTGGCGCCGGCGCTGCAGCTCATCCTCCCCCGCCACCGGCTGGAGCTGTCGTCCGACGCGGCGACGCTGCGGCGCGAGCTGCGCCGCGAGTGGCCCGCCGAGGCCGCGATCCTGGAGACGGCGCTCGCCACCCTCGCCGACGCCGCCGCGCTGGGCGGCGCGCTGCTCAAGGAGGCGCCGCCGCTGCCCCCGGCAGGCCTGCTGGAGCGCTGGTCGCTGGGGCGCGCGCTGGGGCGGGCCGCCAAGGAGACCGGGCTCCCCCGCGCCCTGCTGGAGGGGGCGTCGCCCCTCGCCGGCGCGGGCGAGGCGCCGCTGGCCAGCGCGCTCACCGCCCTCGCCGGGCTGCTGGGGCGGCTCTCCGGCCCGCCCTCCCCGCTGGCGCTCGGGCGGCTGGCCGGCGTGGCCATGCAGGGGCTCCACCGGGCCGTCCCCGGCCAGCCGGCCATCGACGAGGGGCTGCGGCGCCGCATCACCGAGGTGCGCGGCGAGGTGCTCGGCTCGGCGGCCGAGCCGGCCCGGCTCGAGTCGATCGGCCTCGAGGGCCGGCGGCTCTCCACCATCCGCGTGGCCGGCCACTCCGACACCTGGCTGGCGCGGGCCTTCGTGATCGCCTCGCCGCTGGCCCGGCTCGGCGCGCTGCTCCCGGCCGAGGGGCGGAGCGGGCGAGCCACCCGCGCCCTCGCCGCGGTCCAGCCCGGCCACCGGCTGCTGGCCAGCCACCTGCTGCTGCGCGGCGCCGCCCGGCCGCCCGGGCTCGGCGAGGCCGCCCTGGTGCTCGACGCCGACGGCACCGGCGCGGTGCTGCTCGAGCTCTCGGCGGCCCGGCGCGAACCCCGCCGCGGCGCGCCCCCCGAGCCGGCCGGCGACCACTTCACCGCCTCGGCCTTCCTGCTCCTGCCGTCCGGGGGAGACGAGGCGGCGGCCCGGGCGCGGCTGGCGCAGGCCCTCGCCACCGCGCTCCCCTTCCACGAGGGGCACCTGGTCCACCGGGCCACGCCGCCGGCGGCGCCCCACCTGCTCGGCTTCGAGGCGCCCACCCGGCTCGGCGTCGGCGGGCTCCCGGTCCGGACCCCGTGGAAGAACGCCTTCCTCGCCAGCGGCGAGGTGCTGCCGGGGCTGGGGCTCGAGGGCGAGCTCTTCGCCGGCCTGCAGGCGGCCGCCTGCGCCGCGCAGCACCTCGGCGCCAAGGGGCGCCCCCGCTCGTGACCGGCCAGGCCGGCTCCAGAACCGCACGGGGAGAGCCGTTCCCGGCTTTCGCCCGCACCCCCTTGCTTTCTCGGCGCGGATCCGTAATATGCCGCGCTCTTTCGGTTTTCGGAGAATCAGACATGGCACGCCGCTGCGCAGTTTGTGGGAAGGGGCCGCTCGTCGGCAACAACGTCTCCCACGCGAACAACAAGTCGAAGACCCGGTCGCTCCCCAACCTCCGCTCGGTGCGCATCAACGACGCCGGCGAGGTGAAGCACGTCCGCGTCTGCACCCGCTGCCTCAAGGCCAACAAGGTCCAGAAGGCCGGCCGGCGCACCATCGCCGCCGCCTCGGCGTAGGTCCGGGCGCTCTGAGAAGCAGCAAGCCAACCCCCTCCCGTCGCCGCGACGGCCGATGTACTTCGCCGGGCATCGTCGGAGGCCCTCGCCGTAGCGCGAACTACGGCTTCGGGCTTCCTCCTCGCGCGGCTCGTACCTCGACCGCCTGGCTCGGTCCGGGGATTGCCTCGCAGCTTCTTTGGCGCCCTCACTGCTGATGGCGAAGGATCTCGAGCAGCCCCTGACGCCGGCGCAGCTGCAGCCGTTCCGCGCCCAGCTGTCGGCCGCCACCGGGCAGCGCCGGCTCGACCTGATCCTCGACGCGCCCAACCCCGGGGCCCTGGTCCGGGCGCTCCCCGCCGACGAGCTCTACTTCACGATTCGTGAAATCGGCCTGGCCGACTCGGTCGAGCTGGTGCAGCTCGCCTCGGCCGAGCAGTTCCGCACCTTCATCGATCTCGACGCCTGGCGCCACGGCGGCTTCGAGCCCCGCCGCGCCCTCCCCTGGCTGCGCGCCGCCCGGGCCGGGGCCCTGCAGGACCCGAAGCTGGCGGCCCGGCTGGCCCGCAAGATGCGGACGCTCGACGCCGAGCTGGTCGACCTGCTGCTGCGCGACGCCATCCGCGTCCACGACCTGCGCGCCAACGACGATCCCGACGTCGAGGCCGATCGCACCATGCGGACCCCCGACAACGCCTACCTGGTGGAGTTCGTCGTCGAGGGGACCGAGTACGTGGCCATCCGCGGCCTGCTCGACGACATCGAGGCGGCCGAGCCCTTCAGGCTGTCGCGGGTGCTGGCCGCCATCACCTGGGAGCTGCCGGCCGAGCTGGAGGAGACGGCGCTGCGCTGGCGCCAGGGGCGGCTCGCCGATCTCGGCTACCCGTCGCTGGAGGAGGCGCTCTCCTGGTACGCCCGCCCCCCGGCCCGCCAGGCCGAGCCGCCCGGCCAGCCGAGCCGCGCCCCCGGCTTCTTCCTGGCCCCGCTCGAGGAGCGCTCGCTGCTGGCCCGCGCCGCCGCCGCGCTCGACGCCGTGGGGCGCGAGTCGCTCGACCTGCAGCTCATCACCGCCGGCAACGCCGTGCTGGTGGCCGACGGCATCGACCCGGTCGAGCTCGACCAGGTCCGCGACGCCGTCCGCGGGGCCCGGGCCATGGTGGAGCTCGGGC
This sequence comes from Anaeromyxobacter sp., assembly GCA_031388695.1. Classification (GTDB taxonomy): domain Bacteria; phylum Myxococcota; class Myxococcia; order Myxococcales; family Anaeromyxobacteraceae; genus JADKCZ01. The sequence continues at coordinate 11,472 of JANMRY010000056.1, forward strand.
TGGAGCGGCTGGCCGGCGGCGACGAGGCGAAGGCGGCCGAGGCGCTGGCCAACGTGGCCGTGAAGCGGCTCTTCCAGGAGGGGTTCGGCCGGGTGCTCGAGCTCTCCTGGCGGGCCGACCGGCTCTTCAAGGGGGGCGCCGCCGGATCGCGCACCGCGCCGCTCCTCGACGCCCCGCTCGGCGAGCTGCTCTCGGCCCTCTCCTCGCGCCGGCCCCGCTACCAGCCGGCCATCGAGCTGCCCCGCGACGACTGGGGCACGCCCTCGGCCGCCTCGCTCGAGCCGCGCCGCTTCCTCACCTCGCTCGATCTCTCCCGGGCCGCCGCGGCGCTCGACCTCTGCGAGGCGCTGGCCGGCCTGGCCCGCGAGCTGGAGCTGGCCCCGTCGCAGGCCGACGGGGACTGCCCCCGGCTGTCGGCCCTCTACCTGACCGCGCTCGCCAACGAGCGGCTCGGGAGGGCCTTCCGTCCCGACCCGCTCCCGGTGCGCGAGCTGGCGGCGGCGCTGGCGGCGCTCGAGCCGCTCGAAGACCCGCGGCTGGGCCGGCACGGCGAGGCCGGGGCGCTGCTGCTCCAGCTGGCGCGGCGGCGGGTCGAGGAGCTGGCCGGCACGCTGGAGCGGGCCGCCGCCACCCCGGAGCTGGTCACCGCCATCCTGCTGCGCCGCTGAAGCGATCGCGCGCGGCCGGTGGTCCCCGGAAAAAGTGCAGCGCGCCCGCAAAAGAGCAGCGCGCCGGCCCCGCTCTCGCAGGGCACGGCGCGCCTCGAAGCACGGCCGGAAGGCCGACTACTTCTTCTCGGCCTTCTTCTCTTCCTTGGCCGGAGCGGCGGCGGGGGCCGGGGCGGCCTTCTTCTCCTCGGCCTTCTTCTCCTCCTTGGCCGGGGCGGCGGCGGGGGCCGGGGCGGCCTTCTTGGCCTCCTCGGCGAAGGCCGGGGTGACGAAGGCGAAGGCGACGAGGGCAGCGACGATCTTGGCGAGCTTCATCTGGTGTTCTCCTTGGGATCGGCCGCTTCGGCGGCCTGGTTCGTTCCATCCCGGACGCGCCCCGCACGCCGCTATTCACCGCCCTGCGAAGAATTTCGCGCCCGGACAGGCAACCAGCCGTCATCCCTGCCGAAACCGGCGCCGGGTCAGCGGGTCTCGGAGGGCTCTCCTTCGGGCGCGCCGAGCGAGAGCCCGCACTCCGGGCAGTCGGGCTGGGCCGCCGAGACGGTGAAGCGATGGCCGCAGGCCGGGCAGGCGATCTCGCCGCCGGCGTCGAGATCGACGCTCGCCGCGCCCCGCGCCGCCGCCTCGCGGGCCCCGGCGTCCCCGAGCAGGGCGGCCCAGTCGCGCCCGAGGAAGGCCCGCGCCGCCTCCAGCTCCGCCACCGGCACGTAGAGGTTCCACTTCGGGTGGTGCCGCTCCTGCGGCGTGGTCCCCGGCACCTTCTCCATCTCGGCCGCCAGCCCCTGCTCCTCGAGCAGGGCGTGGAGCTCGCGCACCTGCGGGTAGGCGTTGCGCAGGACGAGGCTCAGCCCCTCCTCCTTCGCCGCGCAGGTGACACACCCACCCCCCTCGTCGAGCGGGGTGGCACAGACCTGACAGTTCGCGTCCATCGACGCCTCCTCTCCCCTCCTCGATGATAGCCCCTCGCCCCGGGCAGGACCGGCGCCCCGACGGGGCGGAAGGCAGATATACTCCGCCCCCCATGATCATCGACGGCAAGGCGATAGCCGCCCGGGTGAGGGCGGAAGTGGCGGAGCAGGTGGCGGGCCTCAAGCTGAAGGGCGTGGCGACCGGGCTGACGGTGGTGCGCGTCGGCGACGACCCGGCCTCCGCGGTCTACGTGCGCAACAAGATCAAGGCCTGTGCCGAGACCGGCATCGTCTCGACCGAGCACCACCTCGCCGACACCACCTCGCAGGCCGAGCTGCTGGCGCTCATCGCCCGGCTCAACGCCGACCCGGCGGTGCACGGCATCCTGGTGCAGCTCCCGCTGCCGAAGCAGATCGCCGAGCAGGCGGTGCTCGAGGCCATCTCGCCGCTCAAGGACGCCGACGGCTTCCACCCCTTCAACGTCGGCTGCCTCTGGACCGGAAAGGCGGCGCCGCGCGCCTGCACGCCGTTCGGGGTGATGCGGCTGCTCGACGAGGCCGGCGTCGACCTGAAGGGGAAGCACGCCGTGGTGGTGGGCCGCTCCAACATCGTCGGCAAGCCGCAGGCCGCCATGCTGCTGGAGCGCCACGCCACCGTCACCATCGCCCACTCCCGCACCCCCGACCTGGCCGCCGAGGTGGGGCGTGCCGACGTGGTGATCGCCGCGGTCGGCAAGGCCGAGATCATCAAGGGGGCCTGGATCAAGCCGGGCGCCGTGGTCATCGACGTCGGCATGAACCGCGGCGCCGACGGCAAGCTGGTGGGTGACGTCGAGTTCGGCGAGGCCTTCAAGCGGGCCGCCGCCATCACCCCGGTCCCGGGCGGCGTCGGCCCCATGACCATCGCCATGCTGCTGGCCAACACCGCGGCGCTGGCGGCGCGGACCTCGAAGTGAGCCGCCGGGCCGGCCTCGCCGCCCTGCTGCTGGCGGGGAGCGCCTGCGCCGGCTGCAGCGTCCCCCATCCCTTCACGGTCCGTCACGGCCAGGCCGGTTCGCCGGCCGCCGAGCAGGCCACCACCACGGCCGCCACGGCCACCGCTCCGTCCAGCCCGGTCGCCCTGGCCGCCCCGGGGCCCGCTGGCCTGCGGGTCCTCCACCTCGGCGACTTCGGCGAGCGGACCCCGCAGCAGGCGGCCGTGGCCGGCGCCGCCGCCGCGCTCCACGCCCGGGCCCCCTTCGCGGTCGCGCTCTTCGCCGGCGACCTGCTCTACCCCTGCGGCCCCGACGCCGGCCGCGCCGGGGCCGAGGCCTGCACCTTCGCCCCCGACGGCAACACCGTGGCCACGCCGCCGGCCGGCCCGCCCGACCCGGCCTTCGCCGACCTGCACGAGCGGCCGCTGGCCGGCCTGCTCCAGGGCGGGCCACCCCGCATCCTGCTGGCGCTCGGCAACCACGACGTCTACTCGCGCTTCGGCTGCGGCGTGCCGGCGCTCTCCGCCGAGGCGACGGCCCGCCGCAAGGCCTGCCTCAACGTGGCCCACGCCACGCCGCTCTGGTCGCTGCCGGCGCGCCACTACGTGGTCGACGAGGGGCCGGCCCGCTTCGTGGTGCTCGACTCCAACACCGTCTACGCCGACTACGGCGGCTTCACCCTCGAGGCCGAGCTCGACTTCCTGGACGGGGCGCTGGAAGGCTGCGAGCACCGGACCTGCTTCGTGCTGCTGCACCACCCGCCGGTCCTCGCCGGCGTGCACGTCAAGGACTTCGAGAGCCCGGCGCTGGTGGCCCGCATGGCCCGGCTCGAGGCGATGGCCGGCGGCCGGATCCGGGCCTGGCTGGCCGGGCACGACCACGACCTGCAGCACCTGCGCACCGCCAGCGGCGTCGACGTGCTCATCTCCGGCAACGGCGCCACCGCCCGCCCCTCCGAGCGCTTCGAGCGGACCGCGCCGTCGGGCACGCTGCTCTTCGCCTCGACCGCCTGGGGGCTCGGGGTGCTGACGGTCCGCGAGGGTGGGTGGGACTACCGCTTCGAGGAGGCGCGAGGCGGGCCGCTGCACTGCTGCGCCGCCAGCGGGGCCGGGCGCTGCGAGCCGGTCGCGTGCGCCCCGGCGACCCCGGCGACCCCCAGGTAGGCCGCCTGTACAGGCCCCGACGAATCATGCCCGGGAACGCTTGATTCCCGGGTCGGCGCCGCTACAATCCGCCCGCTTCCTCCCCCTCCCTCGCGAGGCACCGCACCGATGGCACTCCGCACGCCGCTCCATGCCGCACACCTCCGCCACGGCGCGCGGATGGTGGAGTTCGCCGGGTGGGACATGCCGGTCCAGTACGCCGGCCTCATCGAGGAGCACGAGGCGGTGCGCGGCGCCGTCGGCCTCTTCGACGTCTCGCACATGGGCGAGGTGGTCTTCCGCGGCCCCAAGGCCCTGGCCGCCCTGCAGGCGATCTTCACCAACGATCTCTCCAAGGTGGCCGACGGCCAGGCCCAGTACGGCTGCCTCTGCCGCGAGAACGGCGGCATCGTCGACGACGTGGTGATCTACCGCCGCTCGGCCGAGGACCTGCTGGTCTGCGTCAACGCCGCCAACCGGCAGAAGGACTTCGACTGGCTCAAGGGACACGCCGCCGGCGCCGACGTCCGCAACGAGTCGGACGAGTGGGGCCAGGTGGCGCTGCAGGGGCCCAAGGCCCTCTCGGTGCTGAAGCGGCTCACCAGCGCCAACCTCGACGTCATCGGGACCTACCGCCACGCCCCCGGCACGGTGGCCGGCGTCGGCTGCCTCGTGGCCCGCACCGGCTACACCGGCGAGGACGGCTTCGAGCTCTTCTGCCCGGCCGCCCAGGCCGAGAAGGTCTGGGATGCGCTCATCGAGGCCGGGCGCCCCGAGGGGATCCAGCCTGCCGGCCTCGGCTGCCGCGACACGCTCCGGCTCGAGATGGCCTACCGGCTCTACGGCTCCGACATGGACGACGAGACCTCGCCGCTCGAGGCCGGGCTCGGCTGGGTGGTGAAGCTCGACAAGGGTGACTTCATCGGCCGCGCCACCCTGCTCCGGCAGAAGGAGCAGGGGCTGGCCCGCAAGCTGGTCGGCTTCCAGCTGACCGAGGCCGGCATCGCTCGCCACGGCCACGCCGTGATCCGCGACGGCGCCCCGGTCGGCGTCGTCACCAGCGGGACCCGCTCCCCCACCCTCAAGACCTCGATCGGCCTGGCCTACGTCCCGGCCGCGCTGGCCGCCGAGGGCTCGGCGCTGGCCATGGAGATCCGCGGCAAGCCGGTGGCCGCCGCCGTCGTCAAGACCCCGTTCCTTTCCCGCAAGGCCAGCTGACCAGGAGAGACCATGTCCATCCCTGACGACCTCAAGTACACCAAGGATCACGAGTGGGCCCGCCAGAAGGGCGGCAAGGTGCAGGTCGGCATCACCGACTTCGCCCAGGACCAGCTCGGTGACGTGGTCTTCGTGGAGCTGCCGGCGGTCGGTGACCTGCTGAAGCGCGGCGAGTCCTTCGGCGTGGTCGAGTCGACCAAGGCCGTCTCCGAGCTCTTCGCCCCCCTCTCCGGCAAGGTGGTCGAGGTGAACGATCCGCTCGTCGAGGCCCCCGAGAGCATCAACGAGGACCCGTACGAGGAGGGCTGGATGATCGCCATCGAGCCGTCCGATCCGAAGGAGCTGGCCGAGCTGCTCGACGCCAAGGCCTACAAGGCCCACGTCGACGAGCAGGGCTGAAGCTTCCACTCTCCCGGCGCGGCGCGAAGGCGCCGCGAAAGGTGACCGTTGCGCTACCACCCCCACACCCCCGAAGACGTCCGCGCCATGCTCGACGTGATCGGGCAGAAGTCGCTCTCCGACCTCTTCCGCTCCATCCCCGCCCCGCTCCGGCTGCAGCGCCCCTTGAAGGTGCCGCCGGCGCTCGACGAGATCGCCCTCTTCGGCGAGCTGGGGCGGATGGCGGGGCGCAACGTGGTGAGCCACCCGCCCTTCATCGGCGCCGGGGCCTACCCGCACCACGTGCCGCCCACCGTCGACCAGCTGCTGCTGCGCGGCGAGTTCTTCACCGCCTACACCCCGTACCAGCCGGAGATCGGCCAGGGGACGCTGCAGGCGCTCTTCGAGTGGCAGACCTTCGTCTGCCTGCTGACCGGCCTCGACGTCTCCAACGCCTCGATGTACGACGGCGCCACCGCCACCGCCGAGGCGGCGCTGATGGCGACGCGGGTGACCGGCCGCAGCAAGGTGGTGGTCTCGGCCGCGGTCCACCCGGCCTGGCGCGCCACCCTGGCCACCTACCTCGCCTCCACCGGCGACGAGATCGTCACCGTCCCGTTCGGCGCCGACGGCCGCACCGATCTCACCGCCCTGGCCCGCGCCGCCGAGAATGCGGCCGCGGTCATCATCGGCTGGCCCAACGCGCTCGGCGTCATCGACGCCCTCCCCGAGGCGGCGGCCATCGCCAAGGCGGCCGGCGCGCTCACCGTGGCGGCCACCGCCGAGGCGGCCTCGCTCGGCCTGCTGCAGGCCCCCGGGGCGCTCGGCGCCGACGTGGCGGTCGGCAGCTTCCAGAGCTTCGGCAACCCGATCGGCTTCGGCGGACCGGTGCCCGGCTTCTTCGCCATCCGCCAGGAGTACCTGCGCCAGCTGCCAGGCCGGGTCTGCGGCGCCACCGTCGACAAGCACGGCCGCCGCGGCTTCGTGCTCACCCTCTCGACCCGCGAGCAGCACATCCGCCGCGAGAAGGCGACCTCCAACATCTGCACCAACGCCGGCCTCTGCGCCCTGGCGGCCACCATGCACCTCGGGCTGCTCGGCCGGAAGGGGCTCTCCGACCTGGCGCTGCTCAACCACGAGCGGGCCCGCCTGCTGCGGTCCGAGCTCGGCAAGGTCGGCGTCCAGCCGGTCTTCAGCGGACCCTTCTTCAACGAGCAGGCCTTCGACGTCGGCGACGCCGAGGCGGTGGTGGCGCGGCTCGCCAAGCGCGGCTTCGCCGCCGGCCTGCCGCTCTCGCGCTGGTACCCCGACCATCCACGGGCCAAGGGGGCGCTGCTCTGCGTCGCCACCGAGCTCCACACCCCCGAGCTGATCCAGCTCTTCGCGCAGGCGGTGAAGCCGTGAGCAACCCGACCGGCTGGAAGCCGACCATGGAGCAGGGGGCCGCCTCGGCCTCGGTCGACGCCCCGGGGCTCGGCGGCGCGGTGCGCGGCCTGGTCTACGAGGAGCCGCTCCTCTTCGAGCACGGGTCGAAGGGGCGCTGCGGCGTCTCCCTCCCCGCCCCCGGCGCCGATGCCGCCTCCGATCTCCCCGCGGCGCTGCTGCGCGACGGGGTCGAGGGGCTCCCGGAGCTCTCCGAGCTGGAGGTGGTCCGCCACTTCACCCGCATCTCGGTCTGGAACCACGGCATCGACACCGGCTTCTACCCGCTCGGCTCCTGCACCATGAAGTACAACCCGAAGTCGAGCGAGGCGCTGGCCCGCCTGCCCGGGTTTGCCGGCCTCCACCCGCTGGCTCCGGCCGAGCACGCGCAAGGGGCGCTGGAGCTGATGTACGCGCTGGAGCGGGCCCTCTCCGAGATCGCCGGGATGGACGCCACCACCCTCAACCCGGCCGCCGGCGCCCACGGCGAGCTCTGCGGGCTGATGGTGATCCGCGCCTTCCACGCCGCCCACGGCAACCCGCGCAAGAAGGTGCTGATCCCCGACACCGCCCACGGCACCAACCCGGCCTCGGCGGCGCTCAACGGCTACAGCTGCGTCACCCTGGCCAGCGGCCCCGACGGCCGGCTCCACCCCGACACCGTGGCGGCGGCCATGGACGAAACCGTCGCCGCCATCATGATCACCAACCCCAACACGCTCGGGGTCTTCGAGAGCGACATCGCCGAGATCGCCAAGGTGGTCCACGCCAAGGGCGGTCTCGTGTACGGCGACGGCGCCAACATGAACGCCCTGCTCGGCAACGCCCGGCCCGGCGACATGGGGTTCGACGTCATCCAGTACAACCTGCACAAGACCTTCGCCACGCCCCACGGCGGCGGCGGCCCGGGGTCAGGCCCGGTGGCGGTCAAGGCGGCGCTGGCGCCGTTCCTGCCGCTCCCGGTGGTGGTCAAGGAGGGCGAGAGCTACCGGCTGGTGACCGAGCCGAAGGAGCGGCCCCAGTCGATCGGCCGCATCCATGGCTTCCACGGCAACTTCGGCATGATGGTCCGGGCCTGGGCCTACCTGCGCGAGCTCGGGCCGGAGGGGCTCAAGGCCACCTCCGACCTGGCGGTGCTCAACGCCAACTACGTCCGGGCGGCGCTGCAGGGGAGCTTCAACCTCCCCTACCAGACCGACTCGCTGCACGAGGTGGTCTTCGACGACACCGCGCAGAAGGAGACTGGCGTCATCACCATGGACGTGGCCAAGCGGCTCATCGACCACGGCTTCCACCCGCCGACCATCTACTTCCCGCTGGTGGTCCACGGCGCCATCATGATCGAGCCGACCGAGTCGGAGTCGAAGGAGACCATCGACGCCTTCATCGCCGCCATGAAGGCGATCGCCGAGGAGGCCAAGGTCGACGCCGAGGGGCTCAAGGCCTCGCCGCAGAAGCCGGTCCGGGCCCGCTTCGACGAGACCCGCGCCGCGCGCAAGCCGGTGCTCAGGTGGACCAAGGGGATGAAGGTTTGATCGCGACGAGGCCATTCGCGACGGCGGCGGTCTCTGGTGCCGCCGTCGCAAGACGTGCGAGCGTCTTCGCCTCGACCCCCGTCCTGATGCCTCCGGATTGCGCGGCCTAAAGGCCGCGCGATTGCGGCGCCAGCACGATCAGGGCGCCAGCCTCCTCCACATCATCCCGACCCCCAGCGCCAGCAGCACCGACGCCACCAGCGCGATCGGGTGGCCCGGCGTCTCGCGCACCCGCAGCAGCACCGCCGGGGCCATGGCCATCTCCACCAGCAGGAGCGGCCGCCCGCTCCGCAGCGCCAGCATCTCCCCGGCCCGCACCCAGCGCGTCTCGGGCTGGCCGCCGGGGCCGGCGCGCCGCAGCAGCGCCTGCAGGTCGTCCGGCCCACGCGGCGTGGCGAAGGCCAGCACCTCGACCCGCTCGCCGCCCAGCGTGCAGCCCTGCTCCTGTGACAGCGCGCAGCGCTCCTCGCCCGAGGCGAAGCGGGCCACCGGCAGCTGGCCCATCTCGGCCAGCAGCGCCAGCCGGCTCCCCCACCCGGCCGAGAGCGGCCGGTTATAGCCGACCTCGGCGACCTCGACCCGGCCGGCCTGGTCGCGCACCTCGACCGCGGCCCGCACCTCGCGCGGCATCCCGTTCGGCATCGAGTCGACCTCGAGCCCGGTGAGCCGGGCCTCGCCGAAGGCCGGCAGCGGCTGCCAGCCTTCGCCGACCACCACCGCCCCCCGCTCCTGCGAGAGGAAGCCGCCCACCAGGTGGGCCAGCAGCGCCACCAGGAAGGCCACGTGCATGACCGCGGCGGCGTAGGCCCTCGGCTGGCGCAGGCCGGCGCGCCAGCGGCTGGTGACCGTCTCCCAGGTGGCCAGCAGCGCGTTGAGCGCGTAGAGGCCCGCCACCGGGACCAGCGCGTAGAACCAGAGGTGGACCGGGCTGGGGCGCAGGAAGAAGCCGGTCAGGTCGTCGAGCCCGATGCCGGCCGAGGCCCCGTCGCGGGTGGCGGCCATCACCAGCGACCCGACGCCGAGCAGCAGCACCGTGGCAAAGCCGCAGAGCACCCCGAGCCCCTGCGAGCGGAGCCAGTCCCAGCGCCACTTCTCACCCGAAGGCATGGCTCGAGTTCCCGAAGAGGAAGGAGGTGCCGACGTAGGCGACCAGCACGAAGAAGAAGCCGAGCAGCGCCAGCGCCGGGCGCATCCAGGGGCGGGTCGCCAGCGACGGGGTGAGCCGGACGTGGACGAAGGTCGAGGCGTGGAACCAGAGGATCACCGACCAGACCACCTTGGGATCCCAGAGGAACCAGGCGCCCCAGGCCACCACGCCCCAGACCCCGCCGCAGATCATCGAGATCGACCAGAGGGCGAGCCCCCAGAGCGCCAGCCGGTCGATGAGCGCCAGCCAGGCCCCGTCACGATCGGTGAACCAGGCGACCGCGGCGGCGGCTGCGGCCGTCCAGGTGCCGTAGGCGAGGAAGGAGAGCGGCACGTGGGCCGGATACCAGGCGGTCCGCATCAAGGGCGGCGGCCAGTGGAGCCCCTGCGGGAAGCGGAGCGCCACCGCCAGCGCGACCAGCAGCACCGAGAGCAGCGGCACCAGGTAGGCCCGGGCCGGGCGGAAGGCGGCCAGGCCGACCAGGGCCACCGCCAGCGCCGCCGCGGCGAAGGACTCGGTCTTGTTGGTGAGCGGCAGGAACCCGATCAGCAGCCCGCGCCAGACCGACCAGCCGAGGTGGAGCGCCGCCCCGAGCGCCAGCGGGGCCCGCGCCCAGGCCGGGCGGGCCAGGGCCAGCAGCCAGGCGAGCAGGTAGAGGGCGCCGGCCGCCTGGAGCAGCAGCCCCAGCCCCTCGGGCGAGGGCGGTCCCATCGCACCGGGCGGCCCCATCAGCGCTCCAGCTGCTCCGCCAGGAAGGCCTCGCGCTCGGCGTCGTGGTCGGCCACCTGCTGGTCGTAGCGATCGTGGAAGAGCGGCGCGGCCACCAGGAAGTCGGCGGTGGCGCGGTTGCAGGCGGTCGGGATGTTGTAGAGCACCGCCAGCCGCAGCAGCGCCTTGACGTCCGGGTCGTGCGGCTGCGGCTCGAGCGGGTCCCAGAAGAAGATCAGGATGTCGATGGCCCCCTCGGAGATGCGGGCCCCGACCTGCTGGTCGCCGCCGAGCGGCCCGGAGCGGAAGCACTCGACCGGGAGGCCGGTCCGCGCCTCCACCAGCGCCCCGGTGGTGCCGGTGGCGCAGAGCTGGTGCTCCTTGAGCACCGGCAGGTTGTAGGTGACCCAGTCGATCAGGTCGACCTTGCGGCGGTCGTGGGCGATGAGCGCGACCCGCTTGCGGGGCGGCATGGAGCGCCTGAAGACCGCCTTCGCCTTGACCGGCTCCGATTGCCGCTTGCGGCCGCTCATGGCCCGCCCCGGAAGATCTGGAAGCCGTGACCGACCTCCAGGTAGAAGCCGAAGGTGAAGCGGATCTCGCCGTTCGGCTCGACGATGCCGGGCGGCGGGTTGGCGAAGGGCTGGGCCCGCTTGAAGGCCTCGATGGTGGTCTTGTCGAGGAACTCCACGCCGCTGGTCTTCTTGACCACCACGTCCTTCAGGTTGCCGGTCGGATCGAGCGTCACGGTGAGCAGCGTGTAGCGATCGCGGTCGCCGAAGAGCGAGCGGTCTGGGTCGCGCTGGTCGAGGGCGCGCTGCGGGTTCCAGGTGGAGGAGACCGCCTGCTTGATCCGGTTGAAGTAGGTGGCGTACTTCCACTCGCGGGTGTTGAGGAAGGTGCCGTCCCCGTCGTTGACGCCGTCGAGCCGGTCCGGGGAGCCGCCGCCGGCGACTCGCGCCAGCGTCTCCGGGGAGAGCGCCAGGCGTGGATCGTACTGCCCGGGGCGGCGCTGCCCACCCTCCCCGCCCGACGCATTCCCGCCGGCGCGATCCTGCTCGGGGGTGAGCTTGGGATCCCACGGCAGCGTCGGGATCTCACCGCCGGCCGTCGGCGCCGGGCGATCCCCGGGCCTGGTGCGGTTCCTGGCGACCGCCCGGTCCTCGCCGGCGCGGGGGCCGACCCGCCCCTCCACGAACTTCTCCGCCTTGCCGTCCTGCCCGCCCTGGGCCTTGGCGACCGCCGCCCCCTGGCCAGACGGGCCGGCCGGCGCCGCCGGTGCGCCCGGGCCGCGGAAGCGGGAGCGGGTCTCCTTGTCGACCGAGTTGTCGCGGTCGGAGACGTACTTGGTGTCCTTGGGCGGCTTGGCGTTGGAGGTCGCCGTCTCGACCACCTGCCCGGGCGAGCGGCGCTGCGGCTCTGGCGGGGGCGGCTGGGCCCGCGGCAGCGGCGCGGCCCCGGGATCGCGGATGGCCCGGTTGGCGTTCCAGTCGGCGGCGCTCAATGAGGCCATGTCGACCGCGCGGACCTGCTTGGCCGGACCGAGCCCGAGCGTGGCCGGGTCGATGCGGGTCACCAGCAGCCAGTTGGCGAGCAGCGAGATGGCCACCGCCGCGGCCGTCCGGAGGCCCGGTCGGTCGGTGCGCTTGCGGCGCCTGAGGGTAGGTCCAAAGTGGGTCATCCCGCTCCGCAGATCCTAACAGGAAAATCGGTCCGCGCCTGCCCCCCGACGGCCCGTTGCCTCGCGGCGCCACCCCGGCTAGACCATTGAGCCAACGATGGAATCTCCCGGTACTCCCGAGACGGGACCGGCCGATCCCAGGCTGCCGGGCCGACTCGGCTGGCCGGCCCGGACCGGGCTGGTCGCCGCCGCCCTGATCGGCCTCTGCTGGATCGGCCTGCACACCGCCGTCGATCGGCCGGCCGTCCAGTCACGCGTCCAGGCCCGGGCGCTGGAGCTGCTGCGGGGCCGGCTCGGCCCGGTGGAGCTGGCCGAGCGGGTCGAGATCGACTGGGCCTTCCGGGCCTGGCTCGGTCCGCTGCGCCTGCCGGCCGCCAAGGCCGGGGCCGAGCCGCTCCTCGTCATCGAGCGGATCCGGGTCCGGGCCAGCCTGCTGGCCGCTCTGACCGGCCGGCTCGAGGCGGCATCGGTCCGGCTCTACGACGTCCGGCTCGCCCCGGGCGCCCATGGCGAAGAGCTGGAGGCGGCGCTGGAGCGCTGGCGCTCCCGCCGGGGCACGGCGCGGCCAGGCCCCCCGGCCGCCCGGGCGCGTGATCCGGAGGTCCACGTGCACGGCTTCACGCTGGTCCTCCCCTGGCAGGGGCGGCGCCTGCAGCTCGGGCCGGTCAACGCCCGGCTGGCCCGGCGTGGAGGCCCCGACGGCGAGCAGGTCGATGGCGAGCTCCTGCTCCCGGGGGGAGGTCGCATCGAGGCCCGGCTGCGGCGCGCCTCGCCCGAGTCACCGGGCTGGGACTTCCAGGTGACCGCCAGTCTCGACGCGCTCGACCTTCCGGACCGGGCCCGCAACGGCGGCCTCCGCGCCGAGGCCGGCGAGCTGACCATGCTGGCGACCGGGACCTCCGGCCCCGGAGGCTTCCGGGCCTCGCTGCGGGCCGAGCTGTCCCGGCTGCGGCTCGGCGGCGCCCGGCTCGGGCCCGAGCCGATCGGCCCGCTCGCTGCCCGCGGCGAGGGCGAGCTGATCTGGACCCGGGCCACGCGGCGGCTCGAGCTGCGCCGGGGGCGGTTCGACCCGCTCGGACCGGTCCGGCTCGAGGTCGATGGCCGGCTGTCGCTCGCCGCCCCGCAGTCCTTCGCGCTCTCCGTGCAGGCGCCGCCGGTCGACTACCGCGCCCTGGTGGCCGCCATCCCTCCCGGCCTGGCCCCTCCCCTGGCGGCGCCGCGCCCGCCCGGCACGCTCGGCGCCTCGCTCCGGCTCTCCGGTCCTCTCACGCCCCTGGTCGGCTGGACCGTGGTGGCCTCCCTCGACCTCTCCCAGATGCGCGCCGCGGTCCGCGCCGGCGCGCCGAGCCCCCTGCTCTCTCCCTTCGTGACCCGCCCCGACGGCGAGGGAGGTCGCACCCTCGAGCTCGGCCCCGGCAACGCCGCCTTCGTCCCCATCGCCGAGCTGCCCGATCACGTGGTCCGCGCCGTCACCACCGCGGAGGACGCCGGCTTCTTCGGCCACCAGGGCTTCGACTTCGCCGAGCTGCTCGACGCCCTCTCGGCCGGGGCCCAGGCCGGGCGCGTGGTGCGGGGCGGCTCGACCATCTCGCAGCAGCTGGCCAAGAACCTCTACCTGTCGCGGGACCGGACCCTGGCGCGCAAGGCCCGCGAGGCGCTGGTGACCATCGGCCTGGAGGCGAGCCTCCCCAAGGCGCGGCTGCTGGAGCTCTACCTCAACCTGATCGAGTGGGGGCCTGGCCTGCGCGGCATCGGGCCGGCGGCCCGCGCCTACTTCGGCGTCGAGGCCCGGCAGCTCACCCCGCGCCAGGCCTGCTTCCTGGCCGCCATCATCCCCAGCCCGGTCCGCTCCCACCGGCTGGTGGCGGCCGGGCTCGGCGAGCGCGCCTACCGGGCGAGGGTGGAGGACCTGCTGCAGCGGCTGAGCGGCTTCGGGGTCCTGTCCGACGAGGCGCTGGAGCAGGCCATGGCCGAGCGGCTCACCTTCGCCTTCGGCGCCCCGCCGCCCGACGAGACCGGGCCCGGCATGGAGCCGCCCGCAGGGGACGAGCGCGAGCCGGCCGCCGAGGCTGAGCCGGCCGCCGAGGCTGGGCCGGCCGCCTCAGGCGGCGACCGCTGAGCCTCTCGCCGCGGCGGCGGCGAGCCGCTGGCGCTCCCAGGCCAGCCACCACTCCCAGGCCTTGCTCACCAGCACCATCGCCACCACCATGTTGACCATGGTCGAGGTGAGGATGGGGAGCGGGATGGCTTTCTCCACCCCCATGAGCCTGGCCGAGCCGCCGTAGGTGAGCTGCAGCGAGACCATGTAGGCGACCAGCGACTGGCGCCCCAGCACCGAGAGCCAGGCCAGCGGCTTCTCCAGCAGGTCGGGCAGGAGCTGCAGCAGGCCGGTCAGCCCGATGCAGATGGCGAGCCTGGTGAAGAACCAGCTCGGCGCCACGATCCACCAGAAGCCGGGGTCGCTCACCGGCATGGTGACGTACGGGTCGATGAAGCGCCCCAGGCCGTAGAGCCCGGCGGCGATGGCCAGCGTCAGGAAGGGGCGGCTCTTGCCGGTGACCAGCGGCGCCACCGTGGCCCCGGCCAGCAGGAAGGCGATCCAGTTGAAGAGCATGAACTGGGAGCGGGGCGGGACGCCGTAGAGGTAGGCCAGCGGCAGGTCGAGCAGCTTCTTGACCGGGTCGGCGGAGAGCTGCCGGAGGAGCTCGGGCTGGTCTCGCCAGGCCAGCGCGGCCCCGAGCCACGGGGTGATGAAGATCACCCCCAGGGCGGCGCCCGCGGTGAGCGCCAGCGCCACCTTGCGCGGCCGTCCCACCGAGAGCCAGGCCGAGACGATCATGCCGACGGCGATGACGTTGAGGACGTCGACCTTGAGGATGTCGTGCCAGCCCTCCCAGCGGAAGGCGCCGCGCCAGAGCGCCGAGACCAGCACCAGCGCCAGCCCGCCCCAGGTGGCGAGGGCGGGGCGGCGCGGATGCCAGGCCCCCAGCTTCACCGCCAGCGTCATGCCGAAGCCGACCACCGAGATGACGTCGACGCCGAAGAGGTAGGGGATTCCCCAGCCCGGGCCCCAGGCGCCGCCGGCCACGAAGGAGAAGACGCGGAAGAGGTAGGCGATGCCGAGCAGCCAGAGGCCACGGCCGATGGCCGCCCGGCGGCGCGCCACCGGGTCACCGCCCTTGCGGGCCTGCGCCTCGTCGGAGAGGGCCTGCGAGAGGCCGGCCATGTAGATGAAGCCGGGGGCGGCCAGTCCGCCGATCCAGGTGAGGGCGGTGAAGAGCCCCTCCTGGCCGACCTTGCCGCCCGGTGAGATCCAGGCGTCGAGGATGTGGAACTGGATCATGAACAGCACGGCGAGACCGCGCTGCCAGTCGAGCCAGAGCTTGCGCCTGGGGGGCGGGGGGCTGGTCACCCCACCTACTTATCGCGATAGGTGATGCGACCGCGAGTCAGATCGTACGGGGAGAGCTCGAGCTTGACGCGGTCGCCCGGGATGATGCGGATGTGGAACTTCTTCATCTTGCCCGACGCATAGGCGAGCACGATCGGCCCCTGGTCGACCTTGACCCGGTACATGCCTCCGGCCAGGGCCTCGTCGACCATGCCCTGAACTTCGATGTTCGCTTCCTTCTCGCTCACTCGAACTGTCCCTTCCGGCGCCGGGCCCGGATGATCCCGGGCTCCGAGGTGCCGGGGTCTCCCGCTGCTGCCTGGGGAGGCCCGCGACCCGTGTTGCGCGGTCTCTTTACTACGAGCGGGTGACATCGGCCAAGGACCGCCCGGCAATCGGTGGGGCCGCTCCATGCCCCCTTCGGGGGGATCAGACGCCGGCCGCCGTCCGCAGCGCCGCGGCGCGGACCGCGACCGCCCCCTCCCCGGCCGCCAGCCTGCCGAGCAGCTCGAGCCCGCCAGACCGCTCCTCCTCGAAGGGGAGGAGCCCCTCCGCCCTCGCCAGCAGGGCCTCGGGCAGCTCCGGCGCGAGGATGGCGGCCACCTCGGCGCAGAACCGGGCCGCCAGCGGCTGGCCCAGCCCGCGGTGGACCCTGGCCAGCAGGATCCAGCCGCGCGCCTCGCGGGGGTTGCTCACCACCAGCCCCTCCAGGATCACCCGGGCCGCCTCGACCCGGCCGGCCGCCAGCTCGCGCTCGGCCAGGCCGGCAATCGTCTCCCCCAGCTCCTCGGTCAGGCCGACCGCCTCGGCCAGCGTCCCCTCGCCCTGCCCTTCGGTCTCGAGTCCCATGGCGCCCCTCACCGGACGTTCCCGATGATCGACATGCGCGTGTCGTGCTGCGCGCGGAGGATGTTGCTGACCATGGCGAACATCTCCTTCTGCTTGTCGATGAGCCGCTGCAGCTCCATGAGCTGCACCTGCTCGTTCGGGCCCGAGGCGGCGCCGCTGGAGGTGGCGCTGCCGCTGGAGGTCGTGCTGCCGCCGGAGCCGCTGGACCCGCTCGACCCGCCGGTCGACCGCGAGCCAGTCCGCCCCACCTCGCTCGCCTCGTCGCCCAGCTTCATGTCGAGGATGGCCCCTGTGAGGTCCGGCGCGGCGCTCAGGGCCAGCGGCGCCAGCATGGGCAGGCCGAGGGCGCTGGCGCCCGCGGCCAGCACCGGCCCGCTGAGCTGCGACACCATCGACTTGACCTTGGCGTCACCGAGCGCCTTGGCGGTGAAGCCGAGCACCGGGAAGATGGTCTTGAGCGCGCTCCAGACGGTGAAGCCGCCCGACTTCTTCGGCGCGGTCGACCCGGACCTGGCCGCCGCCCTGGCCGCCTCGCCCTTCATCTCCTCCATCTTCTTCACGACCGCGTCGTCGTTCCGCTTGGCGATGGCGCACATGAAGCGGAAGAGCTTCTCCTCGACCGAGAGCGTCGGGTCCTTGAGGAAGGCGAAGTCGGTGCCGGCGCTGGCGTACCCGGTCCCGGCCGCCGGCTTCGCGGCCGGGGTCCTGGGCGGCGCCGGCTTGGCGGCCCCCGGCTTCGGGGCCGCCTTCGGGGCCGCCGGCTTCGAGGCCGGGGTCTTGATGGGCGCCGGCTTGGCGCCCCCCGCCCCCTTGGCGCTCAGCAGGGGTGTGGCGCGGGGCGGTGGCGTGGTGATGGCTTCGAAGCCGGTGGCCAGGTTGGCCGCGGCGCTGGTGACCGACGAGATCATCGACATGTGCTCCCTCCAGGGTGAGGCGGCAGAGGCCGCCGTGGCTCCCCGGGAGCGAGCCCCGTGCCAGCACCCTCGGCGAGCAACGTCGGCCGGTTGCGAGTCCGGCGCGCGCCGGCCCCGGTCCGCGCCGCGGCCGCAGGTCCGCTGATCGGCCGGTTGACGCCACCGGGCCCGGCCCCTAGATTCGCCGCCTGATGCGCTACCTCGGCCTCGACGTCGGCCGCGCGCGGATCGGCCTGGCGCTGGCCGACGACGTGCTGCGGACCGCCCGGGCGCACGCCACCGTGCCCCGCCGCGGCGACGCCGCCGACCTCGAGGCCATCGCCGAGGTGGCCGGCGCCTACGAGGTGACCCGCGCCGTGGTCGGCCTGCCCCTCAACATGGACGGGACCGAGGGCGGCTCGGCCCGGCTGGCCCGGGCCTTCGCCGGGAAGCTCGGCCTCCGGCTCGCCCTGCCGGTCGAGCTCCACGACGAGCGGCTCTCCACCTTCGAGGCCTCGACCCGGCTGCGCGCGCAGGGGCTCTCGGCCCGCGATCAGAAGGGGCTCATCGACGCCGAGGCGGCGGCGGTGATCCTGCAGGGCTGGCTCGACGGGAGGAAGGCGTGAGGCGACTGCTCCGCGCCGCGGCGGCGCTGCTGGCGGCGGTGGCGGCGCTGCTCGGCCTCCTCGCCCTGCTCGCCTGGCGGCAGCTCGACGCCTTCCGCGCCACCCCGTTCGGCTCCGAGGAGGAGAAGGTGGTGGAGGTCCCGCCCGGCGCCTCTGCGCGCGCCGTGGTCAAGGCGCTGGCCCGGGCCGGCGTCCTCTCCGACGCCGAGCTGGCCTCGCGCTACGTCCGCTTCCTGAAGCGCGACCCGCGCCCCTTGAAGCAGGGCGAGTACCTCTTCGCCGGCGCGCTCACCCCCGACGAGGTGCTGGAGCGGATCTACAAGGGCGAGGTGCGGCTCTACCGGTTCACGGTGCCCGAGGGGCTCCGGCTCGACGACATCGCCGAGATCGTGGGGAAGAGCGGCCTGGTCCCGGCCGAGCGCTTCCTGCTGCTGGCCCACTCCGCCGCCGAGGCCAACGCGCTCGGCGTGGCGGCCGAGACCCTGGAGGGCTACCTCTACCCCGACACCTACGCTTTCGCCCGCGGCGTCACCGCCCGCCAGATCCTGGAGAACATGGTGCGCCGCGCCCTCGCCGAGTACGACCGGGCCAGCGCCGGGAGGCACCCCGGGGTGACGCTCGACCGTGCCGCCACCATGACGCTCGCCTCGATCATCGAGAAGGAGACCGGGCAGGCCGGCGAGCGGCCGCGCATCAGCTGCGTCTTCCACCAGCGGCTGGCGCGCCGCATGAAGCTGCAGACCGATCCGACGGTGATGTACGCCACCTACCTGCGCACCGGCCGCTGGTCCAAGAACATCTCCCGCGCCGACCTGCTGCGGCCCCACCCGTACAACACCTACACCACGCCCGGCCTCCCCCCCGGCCCCATCGCCAACCCCGGGGCGGCGGCCATCCAGGCGGCGCTGGCCCCCCTCCCCTGCAGCGACCTCTTCTTCGTGGCGCGCAACGACGGCACCCACGTCTTCTGCCCGGACCTCGCCTGCCACGAGCAGGCGGTGCGCACCTGGCAGGTCGAGTACTTCCGCCGCAAGCGACCCTGAGGCCCTGGCGGCGGCCGCCCGTCCGGCCCGTCTTTGGAGCGCCGCTGCACCGTGCTACCTTCCGCGCCCATGTTCGACCAGGCCCGCAAGCCCCGCCGCCGAATGCCCATCGTCCTGGGCGTGCTGGCGCTGGTCGCCTTCGGCCTCCTCTACTGGTACGCCACCATCGGCCACCCGGTGGCCAGGCCGGTGCCGCCGCCCCCGCCCCCACCGGTGGTGCTCGCCCCCGCGCCGCTGCCGCCACCGGAGCGGTTCGAGACCACCACCGCCCGGCTCGGCCGCGACCAGACCCTGGGCCAGCTGCTGCCCCGGCTCAAGCTGACCAGCGCCGAGGCGGTCGCCGTGGTCGGCGCGCTCCAGTCGCACTTCCCGGCCCGAAAGGCCCGCACCGGCGACCAGCTGATCGTCGAGCGGCGCGCCGGGGAGTCGGCCCTCTCCCGCCTCACCTACCGCCAGGGGCGCGCCGAGGAGTACGTGGTGACCCGGCGCGCCGACGGGAGCTGGGACGCGGTGCGCCGCCCCGTCGACCTCAAGTCGGACGTGGCGAGGATCACCGTCGAGGTGAAGGGCTCGCTCTACCTCTCGCTCAAGGAGACCGACGAGGATCCCATCCTGGCGGTGCTCGCCTCCGACGTGCTGGCCTGGGACGTCGACTTCTACCGGGACGTGCGCAGCGGCGACCGCATGACGGTGCTGGTCGAGAAGACCATGGCCGACGGCAAGCTGCTGCGCTACGGCGAGATCCAGGCGATCGAGTACCAGGGGACCACCGCCGGCCGGAAGCGGCTCTTCCGCTGGACCGCCCCCGACGGCCAGACCAGCTACTTCGACGACGAGGGGCAGAGCGCCCGGCGCGGCTTCCTGAAGACCCCGCTCAAGTTCGCCCACGTCACCTCCGGCTTCGGCAACCGCAGGCACCCGCTGCTCGGCTACCAGGCGCAGCACATGGGGACCGACTACGGCGCGCCGGTCGGGACGCCGGTCTGGGCGGTCGGCGACGGGATCGTCAAGCAGTCGGGCTGGAACGGCGGCTGCGGCATCTCGGTGACGCTGCGCCACCGCAACGGCCTGGAGACGCTCTACTGCCACCTCTCGGGCACCGCGGTCACGGTCGGCAAACAGGTCACGCAGAAGCAGGTGATCGGCGCGGTCGGCTCGACCGGCCTCTCCACCGGCCCGCACCTGCACTACGCGGTGCTGCGCGGCGGGGCCTACATCAACCCGACGCAGCTCAAGGTGCCGCGCGACGCCCCGGTGCGCGCCGACTGGCTGCCCGGCTTCAAGGCCGAGCTGGCCCCGCTGCAGGCCAAGCTCGACGGGATCGCGGTGGCGAGCCCGGCGCCGGCGGAGATGCCACCGGCCCAGGCCCCCTCGCCCGCGCAGCCCAACACCATCCGCGGCTGACCGCGGCCTCGCCTAGCGGCGGCGACGGCGGCGGGCCCGCTCCACCAGCATCGGCTTGTCGCCCTGGAGCTTGCCGTTGAGGGCGGTCACCAGCGGGTCGACCGCCTCCGGCTGCACCTCGACGAAGGTGTGGCTGCGGCGCAGCTCCACCAGCAGCAGCTCGGTGCCGGGCACGCTGGCGGAGACCAGCGCGCGCACCCCGGCCTCGTCGGCGCCCGACTCCTCGCCCCAGGAGATGAAGACCCGGCCGCGGGACGGGCGGGCCTCGGCGGCCTCGCCACGCCCACCAGCCTCACCGCGCCCACCGCCCTCGCGCTCGGCCGCGACCTCGCGGGCCGGCGTCTCGCGCGGCGCGGTGATCAGCGCCTGGGCAGAGTCCTCCAGCGTGGCCGAGACCTCGATGGTGGGGATGCCCGCCAGGTCGATGTCGACGGCGGCCGGGCGCTCGGCGCGTGGCGGCCGCTCGGCGCGGGGCGGACGGTCCTCGCGCGGGGGACGGTCCTCGCGCGGCGGGCGCTCCTCGCGCGGCGGACGATCCTCGCGCGGCGGACGGTCGGCGCGGGGCGCGCGCTCCTCGCGGGGCCGGTCGCCATGCTCGCGGCGCGGGCCGCGGTCGCGCTCGCCGCGCTCACCGCCGCGGCGGGGGCCCCGGGTCTCGCGCTCGCGGTCCTTGACGAAGCTCTTCTCCAGGTTCTCCTTCCGCTCGTGCTCCACCCGCTTGTGCTCGGCCTTCTGCAGGTCGGTCATCTTCTCGATGCGGTGGTGCTGGAAGAAGTACTTGAGCGCGAAGGCGGTCAGGTAGTCGCCGTCGGGGCGGGCCTTGAGCTGCTGCGCCAGCGGGATGTAGGCCTCGAAGATCGAGGCGCTCATCGCCTCCTTGAGCTCGCTGACGTGGCGCTCGGTCCAGCGCCCCTTGGCCTCCTCGGGGGTGGGCAGCTTGCGCTCCTCGAAGTCGATGCTGAACTTCTTCTGGAGCGCCGAAAGCGTCATGATCTCGGCGCCCGAGACCAGCGAGAGGCTGGTCCCCTTCTTGCCGATGCGGCCGGTGCGGCCGACCCGGTGCATGAAGACCGACGGGTCCTCGGGCAGCGAGTAGTTGACGACGTGGGAGAGGTCGGAGATGTCGATGCCGCGGGCGGCGATGTCGGTGGCCACCATGAAGCGCACCTCGCCCCGCTTCACCTTGGCCATGACCCGCTCGCGCTCCTTCTGCGCCAGGTCGCCGTTGAGCAGCTCGGCGTCGTAGCCGTTGCGGTTGAGCACGGCGCAGACCAGGGAGGTGTCGCTCCGGGTGTTGCAGAAGACGATGGCCGTCTCCGGCTCCTCCTGCTCGATCATGTAGAGCAGGTTGCGCGGCTTCGGGTAGGCGTCGACCGTGTGGTAGAGCACGTTGTGGATGTTGTCGACGCGGTACTCGTCGCCGGAGAGGAGGATGGTCTCCGGTGTGGTCAGGTACTGCTTGATGATCTGCTCGATGTCGGCCGGGACGGTGGCCGAGAAGAGCAGCTGCTGGCAGGTGTTGGGCAAGTGGTCGAGGATGCGGGTGACCTCCTCGAAGAAGCCCATGTTGAGCATCTCGTCGGCCTCGTCGAGCACCGAGACCATGCACTCCTCGAGCACCAGGGTCTTGCGGCGGATGTGGTCGAAGATCCGCCCCGGGGTGCCGACCACGATCTCGGCCCCCTTCTGCAGCTTGTCGAGCTGCTCGCCCATCGAGGCGCCGCCGTAGATGGTCACCACCGAGAGGTCGCGGTGCCTGGCCAGCGCCTCGAACTCCTGGCCGACCTGGATGGCCAGCTCGCGGGTCGGGCACATCACCAGCACCGAGGGCTTGCGCCGCCCGTCCGGGATCCGCTCCAGGATGGGGATGGCGAAGGCGGCGGTCTTGCCGGTGCCGGTCTTGGACCGGACGATGACGTCCTTGCCATCGCGGACCGGGCGGAAGGTGCGCGACTGCACCGGGGTCGGCTTGGTGTAGCCGTGCTCGGCGATGGCGCGGCGGAGGGGCTCCGCCAGGTTCATCTCGTCGAAGGAGGCGTCCGAGACGTAGTCGGACGCCGTCGAGGCCGTGGCCTCGGGCTGCAGCTCATTCTCCATGTCACCACTCGCTTCGTTCAGTGGCGCATGGCGGCTTCGCCTGTTCCGCGAGGGGCTCGGTCCGCTCGAGGGGACCGGGTACCACGCCGTGCTTGCGAGCACCGCCATGCGCCGGTGGTCCTCCCACGGCTTGCACGGGAGGCGGGCCACCTTGTATCACACGGCCGGGGCGGGTTGAAGTTCGCCACCCCCCTCCCCGGCGCATGACCGACGACCCCACCGACGACCCCGCGGCAGAGGACGAGCCGTCGCCCCCCCTCCCCGCCCCGGCGGCGCGGGAGGCGGGCGGCCTCGCCCGCTACGACCCGCTGCGGGCCTACATGGCCGAGGTCTCGCGCCACCCCCTGCTGACCCGCGAGGAGGAGCACGAGCTGGCGCTCCGCTACAAGGAGACTGGCGACGTGCAGGCGGCCTACGCGCTGGTCGCCTCCAACCTGCGGCTGGTCGTCAAGATCGCCCACGAGTACCGGCGCACCGCCTTCCAGCTCCTCGACCTGATCCAGGAGGGAAACCTGGGGCTGATGCAGGCGGTCAAGAAGTACGACCCGCTCAAGGGGGTGAAGCTCTCCTCCTACGCGGCCTGGTGGATCCGCGCCTACATCATCCGCTTCCTCATGGAGAACTGGCGGCTGGTGCGGCTCGGCACCACCCAGGCCCAGCGCAAGCTCTTCTTCAACCTGAGCAAGGAGCGGGAGAAGCTGATCGCCCGCGGCATCGACCCGACCCCGCGCCTGCTGGCCAAGAACCTCGACGTCGAGGAGCGCGAGGTGGAGGAGATGGCGGCGCGCATGGGGGCCGACGACCTGTCGCTCGACGCCCCTGCCCGCGGGGCCGACGAGGGGGCGGCCACCCCCATGGACCGGCTCCCCTCGGCCGCCAACCCGCCCGCCGACGTGGCGCTCGGCGAGGAGCAGCTGCGCCGGCTCTTCAAGGAGCAGCTCGCGGTCTTCGCGAAGACCATCACCGACGAGAAGGAGAAGTTCATCTTCGAGCACCGGCTGCTGCCGCCCGAGGGGACCGAGCCGCTGACGCTGCAGGAGGTGGGCGACCGCTACCGGCTGACCCGCGAGCGGGCCAGGCAGATCGAGGCCAAGCTCACCAACCGGCTGCGGGAGCACCTCCGCGAGACCATCCCCGACTTCGAGCTGCTGGGCCCGCCGGCGGAGTGAGCAGGCCCGGCTTCAGCCGAGCAGCACCCGGGCGGTGATCAGCAGCGCCGCCGCGGCGCAGGCCAGCCCGACCAGCACCGCCGCCGGCTCCGGCTTCAAGGAGGCCAGCACCTCGGCCGCCGCGGCCCTGTCGGCCTCCGGCGCCGCCGCGTCGCCCTTCAGCAGCAGCGCCTCGCGCCGCGCCGCCCGGTGATCGCCCGACTCCAGCAGCGCCGCCAGCCGGCCGGCCGCGCCGCCGCGCTCCTTCTTGAGCTCCTTCTTCACCTTGCCCATGGACCCCAGCGTATCATGCGCCCCGATGTCGTCTCCGCTCACCCGCCGCTCCTTCCTCGCCACGCTGGCCGCCGGCCTGGCCGGCGCCGCCCTGCCGGCCCGCGCCCGCGACGGCGTCGCCTCCAGCCCGGTCACCATCGGCCAGCTGGTCCACGACGGCCGCTGGAACCCGCGCCCCAGCGCGCTCAAGCGGCTCGGCTGGGAGCTGGCGCGGCGCACCTCGATAGAGACCAGCCCGGAGCCGGTGCCGATCCGGCTCGAGGCCCCCGGCCTGCACCGCCACCCCCTCCTCTACCTGGCCGGCGAGGGCCCACTGCCCCCGCTCTCCGACGCCGCCCGGGCGGCGCTGCGCCGCCACCTGCAGTTCGGCGGCCTCCTGCTCACCGACTCGGCCGACGGCGCCGAGGGAGGACCCTTCGACGCCACGCTGCGGCGCGAGCTGGCTCGGCTGCTCCCGGCCGCCCCGCTCGCCCCCATCCCGCAGGCCCACGTGCTCTACAAGACCTTCTACCTGCTCGACCGGCAGGGCGGGCGGGTGGCGGTCAAGCCCTGGCTGGAGGGGGTCTCGCTCGACGGCCGGCTGGCGGTCATCCACACCCAGAACGATCTGGGCGGCGCCTGGGCCCGCTCCGACCTCGGCGACTGGGAGTACCCCTGCACGCCGGGGGGCGAGCCGCAGCGCGAGACCGCCATCCGGCTCGGCGTCAACCTGGCCATGTACGCCCTCTGCACCGACTACAAGGACGACGCCGTCCACATGCCCTTCATCATGAAGCGGCGGACCTGATTCTCCAGCCCCGCCGGAGCCGCACCTTGCCGCAGCCCGCCTTCAACGACTGGCGCCTCGCCGCCCTCACCCCGCTGCCCAGCTGGGCCATCGCCCTGGCCGTGCTGGCGGCGCTGGTGGCGCTCATCATGGCCTGGCGCGGGCTGCGCACCGAGCCGCGCCCCTGGCGCCGGTACGCGCTGCTGGCGCTGCGGGCCGTGAGCGCCCTGCTCGCCCTCTTCCTGCTGCTCGAGCCGGCGGTGCTGCAGCTGCAGACCGCCCGCACCCGGCTCCGCTTCGCCGTGCTGGTCGACGGCTCGCGCTCGATGCGCTTCCCGGTCGAGCCGGGCGGCGCCAGCCGGGGCGAGGCGGTGGCCGGCCTGCTCACCGGGGGTCGCGCCGAGCTCTCCCGGCTGGCCGAGCGGGTCGACCTCGACGTGCGCCGCTTCTCGGCGCAGGCGGCGCCGGCCGACCTCGACGGCCTCGCCAAGGGGCTCTCCCCCGACGGGAGCCGGACCGACCTGCTCGGCGCGCTGCAGGCGGTGGCGGCCGGGCCGGGGCGCAAGCTGGCCGGCGTGCTGCTGCTCTCCGACGGCGCCGACAACGCGGCGCTGGCCGGGGGGCTGACGCCGGCGGCGCGGGCCGAGCTCAAGGCGCTCGGCGTGCCGGTCAACACCGTGGCGGCGGGGCGCGAGTCGCCCCGCGATCTCGCGGTGGAGCGGGTGGCGGCCGAAGAGTTCGCCTTCGTCCGCAGCAGCATCACCGTCGAGGCGACGCTGCGGGCCCACGGGCTCGACCCCGGCCCGGTCACCGTGGTGCTGCGGCGCGAGGGGGCGGTGGTGGCGCAGGCGGTGGTCCAGCTCGAGGCCGGCAAGGACCGCTACCAGGTGCCGCTCACCTTCCGGCCCGACACCACCGGCACCTTCGTCTTCACGGTGGCGGCCCCGGTGCTCCCCGGCGAAGCGGTCACCGCCAACAACCAGCGCTCCTTCGTGCTGCGGGTGATCCGCGACCGGGTCCGGGTGCTGCTGGTGGCGGGGCGACCGAGCTGGGATGAGCGGTTCCTGCGCGGGCTGCTCAAGCAGGATCCCAACGTCGACCTGGTGAGCTTCTTCATCCTGCGGACCAACAGCGACCAGCCCGGCTCGCAGGACCAGCTCTCGCTCATCCCCTTCCCGGTGGCGGAGATCTTCGGGCCGCAGCTCAAGACCTTCGACGCCGTGCTGCTGCTCAACTTCAACTACGCCCCCTACCGCGTCCTCGACATCGAGCGCTTCCTGCCCAACCTGCGCGACTACGTGCGCGGCGGCGGCGGCCTGGCCATGATCGGCGGCGAGCAGTCGTTCGGCGAGGGGCGCTACGGGGCCACGCCGCTCGCCGAGATCCTGCCGGTGACGCCGCTCGACGGCGCCGGGCTGGTCGAGGAGCGGTTCCGCCCGCGGCCGACCGCCGACGGGCGCCGTCACCCCATCACCGCGCTCGGAACCGGCGAAGCGGCCACCGCCGCCGCCTGGGAGGCGCTGCCGCCCCTCGAGGTGCTCAACCGGACCCGGCGCCTGCCGCCGGGCGCGGGGGCGGCGGTGCTGCTCGAGGCGCCGGGGGTGCTGGTCGACGGCCAGCCGGCGCCGGTGGTGGCGGTCCGCGAGGTCGGGGCCGGCCGCACCCTGGCGGTGACCAGCGACGGCAGCTGGAGCTGGGGCTTCCTGGCGGCCGAGCAGGGGGGCGGCGACGGCGCCTACCGCCGCTTCTGGTCGGCGGCGCTGCGCTGGCTGGTGCGCGACCCGGAGCTGACGCCGCTCAAGGCCGAGCCGGACGCGCCGGCCGTGGAGCCGGGCGCCCCCATCGGCCTCGCCATCTCGCTGCGCGGCGCCGACTACGGTCCGGCCCCGGGGCGCAAGGTGACGGTCGAGCTGGTGGCCGAGGACGGCCGGAGCGTGGCGCGCAGCGAGGCGGTCACCGGCACCGACGGCGCGGTCCGGGTGGAGCTGCCGGCCGCACCCCCGGGCGCCTACAAGGTGCAGGCCCGGGCCGAGCCGCTGCCGGGCGGGACGCCGGAGACCACCACCACCGCCCTCACCGTGCGCGGCGCCGGGCCGGAGGACGGCGACGCCACGCCACGGCCGGAGCTGCTGGCGGCCATCGCCGAGCTGACCGGCGGCGACGCCGCCACGCTGCCGGGCGGAAGCCTGCCGCGGCTGAGGCAGCTCGAGCCGGAGGTGGTCGAGATCGGCCAGCGCAAGGAGCTGCCGATCTGGAACCGCTGGTGGTTCATCGTCGCGCTCGGCTGCTCGCTCGGCGCCGAGTGGATCCTTCGGCGGCGGTGGGGGTACTGGTAGACGGCTGCTGCTCGGCGGCTGCGGCTCAGCGGCGGCTGCTCGGCGACTGCGGCTCAGCGACGGCCGATGAGGAGGCCGAGCGCCAGCCCGAGCAGCCCGCACCCCGCCAGCACCAGGGTCGCGGCGCGCGGGTGCTCGGTCCAGCCACGCTGCGCCGGAGCAGCAGGCGCGGTGGCGGTGGCGGCTGGCGCCGCGGTGGACGGCTCCCCATCGTAGAACCGGTCGGCCGGTGTAGGCGCTGTCGCGGCGGGCGGAAGGGGCGCGGCCGGAAGCGGCGGCGGGTCTGCTGGTCGCTCCTCCCTGCCGCCACGGAACGGCGGCGGGGTGGTGGGCAGGGGCGGCGCGGGTGACGGCGGCGTGGCGGGCGGAGCGGCCGCGATCTCGTTGGCGGCCGCCCCCTCCTCGGCCCGGAGCGCCTGGGCGAGCGCGCGACGGCGGGAGAGCCAGGCCGGCGTCCCCTCCGGCTGCGCCGCCTCGGCCAGCGCCGCCACCGCCTGCGGTCCGGCCGGCGTGACCGCGGCCGAGAGCGCCGCCGCGAAGTCGGCCGCCGAGCCTGGCCCCTCCCCCTCCAGCGCCCGGTCGAGCGCCGCCACCAGCGCCGCCCGCTCCTCGCCGCCCGACGGCGGCAGGCACTCGAGCAGGGCGCGGGCCAGGGCGCGCAGGTCCTCGGCGAGCGAGGGCTCCTCGGTGAAGGGGCGGCCGGCGGCGCAGAGGAGCACGGCGCCGTCCTCGGCCAGCAGGATCCGCTCGGCGCGCACGCCGCCGTGGGCGAGCGGCCGCCCTCCGGCCGAGGGGATCGCCTGGCAGGCCTGGAGCGCGCCGGCCACCTCGACGCCGATGCGGGTCACCAGCGCCGGCGCCAGCGGTCCGGCCGAGTCGAGTGCGGCCCGGAGCGTCTCACCCTCGCGCCAGGCCTCGACCAGCACCAGGTCGCCGTCGATCTCGCCGGTCCCGAGCAGGCGGCGCAGCGCCGGGTGCTCGGCCCGGGTGGCGAGATCGATTCCCCGGGCCAGCTGCGAGAGGGCGACGGCGTCCCCGGTCACCACCGCCGGCACCCGGCTCACCAGCACCGCGCGCGGTGGCCTGGCGGCCCGGTCGATGGCCAGGTCGGCGCGCCAGCCCCCGTCGGCGGGGAGCGCGGCGATGGCACGGAGGCGGTCGAAGTGCATGGGGTGCACCGATGCTACTACAGCCCCTCCGGCGCGCTTCTCGTTCTTCGGCGCCCCGGGTACCATCGCCCCGTGCCCAGCCTCCGCGCCGTCGTCACCGACCTCGACAACACCCTCTACCCTTGGGTCGACTACATCGTCCCCTCGCTGGAGGCCATGGTCGACTCGCTGGTGGCCACCACCGGCCTGCCGCGCATCCGCATCGTCCAGTCGCTCAAGGCGGTCTACGCCAAGTTCGAGTCGAACGAGTACCCGTTCGCCATCCAGGAGTCGGAGCTCTTCAAGCCCTACGAGGCCGACTTCGACTCCTTCAACGCGCTGGTGATCGACCCGGCCCGGCTCGCCTTCAAGGCGGCCCGAGACCGCTACCTCCACCCCTACCCGGGCGTGAAGGAGACGCTCCAGGCGGTCAAGGCGCGCGGCCTGAAGCTGGTGGCCCTCACCGACGCCCCGCGCAACGCCGCCGAGGGGAGGCTGCGGACCCTCAAGCTCGACACCCTCTTCGACGCCGTCTACACCCTCCCCGCCTACCCCCTCCCCGACCACGTCGACCCGGAGATCCGCCGCAAGGAGGAGGCCGGCCACTACCGGGCCGGGGTCGAAGTGGTGGAGCTGCCGGCCGACCACGAGAAGCCGAGCCCGGCCGGGCTGCGGCGGGTACTGCGCGACCTCGGGCTGAAGGGCGAGCAGGTGCTCTACGTCGGCGACAACGTCAAGAAGGACATGCCGGTGGCCGAGGCCTGCGGCGCCCTGGGGGTATGGGCCGAGTACGGCACCTACGTCTCCAAGGAGTACCGCGATCGGCTCCAGGTCATCTCGGCCGGCGCGGTGACGCGGCGCCACGTCGCCGACGCCACCCCGGCCCGCTGGCCGCTGGCCATCTCGTCGTTCACGCAGGTGCTCGAGGTGATCGACGGGGCCCGCTGGACGCGCCGGGCCCCGGCGCGGCGCCAGGCCCGGGCGCGCACGGCCCGCCGGAGCTAGAGCAGGAGCATGCGTTACCGTCACCATGTCTTCATCTGCGAGAACCGGCGCCCCGACGGCGCGCCGCGGGGCTCCTGCGCCGCTCGCGGCGGCGAGGCGGTCAAGAAGGCCTTCAAGACCGAGCTGCAGCAGCGCGGGCTCGACCAGGAGATCCGCGCCAACGGGGCCGGCTGCCTCGACCTCTGCGAGCAGGGGCCGGTGGTGGTGGTCTACCCGGAGGGGACCTGGTACGCGGGGGTCCAGCCCGCGGACGTGGCCGAGATCGTCCGGGAGCACCTGCAGGGTGGCCGGCCGGTGGAGCGGCTGCTGGCCAAGGTGACGAAGCCGTCGGCCGGCTGAGCCGCCGCCTCGGCTCGGCCCGGCTCGGCCCGGCTCAGTTGAGCAGCGACGGGTGGGCGCGCAGCGACTCGAGCAGCGAGCGGACGTCGGCGGCGTCGGGGGCGGCCGGTTCGTGGGCCAGGTAGGTCTCCAGGTCGCGCGCCGCCGCCGGCTTCAGGCCGAGCCGGGCCTCGACCAGGCCGCGGTCGCGCACCTCGTCCATGGCCTTCGGGTCGAGCAGCAGCAGCCGGTCGATGATCCAGAAGGCGCGCACGTCGTCGCCCTGCTCCACGTAGATGCGCTTCAGGTTGTGGAGCATGCGGGCGAGCAGCTGGCGCGGCGCCACCGCCTCGAGGAAGCGGGCGTCGAACTCGCGGCCGTGGACCAGGTGCTTGAAGCGGGCCACCACCTCGTCGCTGCTGAGCAGCTCGCCGCCGTTGTAGGCGTCGATGAAGACGTCGGGGCCGTGGCCGAGCTGCAGCTTGGAGAGGAAGTGGCCGGGGAAGGCGACGCCGGCCAGCGGCAGGCCGACGCGGCGCCCCACCTCGATGAAGAGCAGCGTCAGGGTGATGGGGATGCCGAGGCGGCGCTCCAGCACCTTGTTGAGGTAGGAGTTGCGGGCGTCGTAGTAGTCACGCTCGTTGCCGCGGAACCCCTCGTCCTCGAAGAGCACCTCGCGCACCGCGGCCAGGTGCTGCGCGGTGCGGGCGGAGGCGCCGATGCGCCGCCGGACCTTGGAGGCGAGCACCTCGAGCTGGTCGAGGCAGGCCGCCTCGTCGAGCCCCGGGTACTCCTCCGACGCCAGCGCCAGGGCCGCCTCGTCGAGCGGGATCACCGGCCGGGCCAGGAGCGCCTCGAAGCGGGCGCGGGCTTGGGAGTCGAGCTTCATCCGGGACGAGTATATCCCCCGCGCGCCCCGGCAAGCCGGTCCGGCCACCACGAAGGCGATCCCCCTTGACCCGGGCGACCCGGTTCTCTATCTTGCCCGCCCTGCCTTTCCCCAGTAGCTCAGTTGGCAGAGCAGATGACTGTTAATCATCGGGTCGCATGTTCGAGTCATGCCTGGGGAGCTGTTCCAGCGGGGTCGCGGAGACGCGACCCCGCACTTTTTTGTCAGCGGCCTCGGAGACGATCTCCGGGGCCGCAGAGTGAGCCGGCGCCGGCTCGTCCGCCACGGTCAACGCTCGCTGTTCGACGACGAAGGCCATCGCCAGCTCCTCCAGCGTCATGCCCCCGACGGTGGCATCCCAGGGGCCATGGCCGCGGCCGTCCAGGGGATGAAAGGCAAACGGGACGCCGGTCGATAGGTAAGCATCCCGGAGCGCCTCTGCCTCGGTGAAGGGAACCGTCGGGTCATTGGTGCCGTGCACGATGCTCATCGGTGGATCGGTCACGTCGAAGCGGGACCGACCATCGAGGGCCTCCAGGATCCGCAGGTGCGCGAGGCCACCCCAGTGGTCGATGACGGTCCGAACGCGGGAGGGCTGGTCGAGATGGGTGGTGGCGAGGGTCGGGTCGGCGCTCGCCGGCACCTCGTCACGGAAGTCCTGCGGGTCGGTCACTCCGAGGACGATGGCGAGGTAGGCGCCCGCAGAGCCGCCCATCGCCGTCACGTAGTCGGTGTTGATCTGGTAGGCCGCGGCGTTCGCGTAGAGCCAGCGCACGGCAGCCTTGGCGTCGCGGGCGGCGGGGTAGAGCGCGGCCGCCTGGCCCTGGTCCGCAGGCAGAACCTCGTTCTGTACGTATTGCGCCCACTGGGAAGGGAGTGTGCCGTGGTCCCCGAGGAGCCTGTAGTCGATCGAGATACTGACCCAGCCGCGCGAGGCGAAGTACTCGGCGAAGGAGACGAGCTCGGGTTGCGTGCGAGAGCCGCCAGTGAAGCCGCCCCCGTGGACGATGACGAGCGCCGGCCGACCGGCGGGCGCGCCCTGCGGTTCGAAGAGATCGAGCTGCAGCGCGACGGGGGTGGTCGTCCCGCTGCCCCAGTCGCTGTGCTGGAGACCTTCGCCGTACACGTGGGTCGAGGTGAGGACGGGATAGGTCGCGTTGCGGCGGACCGAAGGCACCGCCGAGCGACCAGAAGAGGAACACGAGCCCGAGGAGGACGGCGACGTTGCCTCCGAACGACGCGGCGTTCGATTTCGCATCGCCGCCGCGAGAGAGCCCCCCGGCGCCAAGCGACAGGATCCCGAGCCCGGCCAGGACCGTCGCAAATCCATCCCCGACACAGAGGAGCATCGACCCGGTGGTCGAGAGGCCGATCCAACCGAGCACGGCCCCCTGACCAGGCCGGCTCGACCAGGAGCTGTGGAGCGTCGCAGCGCAGGAGATGATCGCGATGATGACCGCGAACGTCGCGCTCCGCGGATCGAAGACGAGCTCGAACGCGAGATCGAGCTGGCCGAGTCGCCCGAGCTGC
>JANMRY010000083.1:0-25656 GCA_031388695.1 Anaeromyxobacter sp.
CACCACGGTGGCGTCCCAGTCGCGCCCCTGCCGGTCGTAGAAGACGCCGTGGCGCCCGACCGCGAGGAAGTCGCTATCACCTTGCGTGAAGCAGGCCGCGATCTTCATGGCCTCGCTGCCGGCCCGCTTCAGCTCGCAGTAGGCGATGAACAGGTTGGAGCCCATCGCCATCGGGGCGTGCGCGCCCGGGTCGCTCACCCGGATGCAGAGGTCGCAGCTCCGGCCGTCGAGGAAGAGCGTGCCGGCCTGGAAGACCGCCGACGTGCGGGGGTCGTAGAAGTCGGCGAAGTTGACGAAGTTGCGCAGCAGCCGGGCCAGGTCCCGGTAGCAGTGGACCATGCGGGCCACGTCGGCCACTGCGTCGGTCTCGGCCCGCAGCGCCTCGTCGTCGGCGATGAGCCGCTCGATGGCGGCGCGGGCCTGCCCGGCCAGCAGCGCGCGGACCCGGACCGGCCCGAGCGGCTCGACGCTGGCCCCCGCCTTGCGCCCCATCCAGTCCTGGCAGGGCGTCAGCCTGGCCTGCAGCGCCCCCCACTCGGCCTCGGTGAGCGTGGCCCGCCCGGCGCCGAAGGCGGCGGTGACCGCCGACTGGCGCAGCGCCCGCAGCGCGTCGGCCCAGGCCGGGTTGATCCCCTCCTCGAGCGGAAGCGCCCGCCCCGCCTCGGCGCGGGCCAGCGGGAAGGCGGCCAGCTCGGCGCTGCCGGCCCCCAGCTGCCGGGAGGCCAGCGCCTTGAACTCGTCGTCGGAGCGGTTGAGCAGCGCCGCACCGCGCGGGTCCATGGCCGCCAGCCGGCAGCGGGCGAAGTAGTCGTCGACCTTCTCGCGCACCACCTTGACGGCGTCCCAGGCGGCGCCGGTGGCGTCGCCGAAGACCAGGGCGCCGGCGTCGAGGCCGTCCTGCTGCCAGGCCTGGTAGGCGGCCAGCTCGGTGAAGAAGGTGTCGAGCCGGGCCCGATCGACCCCGAGCTTGCCGTTGCGCCCCTTGATGGGCCCGGCGCATGCCATGGCGTCGAGCAGCGCCTGGCGGGTGGCGGCGTCCTCGCCGGCCTGCTCGGGCGGGACCACGCCGTCGCCGTCGAGCACCCCGGCCTCGAAGACGTGGGTCAGGTCCTTGACGTCCTCGGGGGTGAGGCTGGTGGCCTCGGGCTTGCCGAGGCTCACCAGCACCCGCTTCGCCGCGGCCCGCAGCGCCAGCCCCTCGGGGGTCCGGGGGGTGAGCGCCTCGAGCGGGAGGGCCGCCTCGCCCTTCAGCAGCGCCCCGAGGTCGGTGAGCCGCGCCTCGCAGAAGGCGAGCGCCGAGAGGATCTCCGGGGCGCGCACCCGGCCGTCGTGGTCGAGGTCGAGCAGCTCGAGCGTCCGCTGGTCGAGCTCGATCCCGGTGACCGGGCAGGAGAGCGCCACCCAGAGCTTCTGGTCGAGCCAGCGGAGGTTGCGCAGATCCTCGGCGGTCTCGATGTCGACCTGGTCGAGGCCACCGACGCGGTGGAAGCTCCAGCGATGGGGGGTGTCGTTCTGAGCCATGCGTGAAGTCTGTCCGAGGGCGGGCCGGTGTCAATCGTTCTCGGGGAGACCCTTCCCGGGCCTGGACGGGGGGCCCTCCGGGGGGCCTTTCCTTGCACCGGCCGACCGCGAGTGAGAGTGTGCGGCCCATATGAAACGTGAGAGCCACGACCAGCGCATCGCCCTGTTCATCGACTTCGAGAACCTCGTCACCCGCACCGGCCACTCGGCCGACAACTTCGACCTGCAGCCGGCGCTCGACACGCTGCTGGAGAAGGGCAAGGTGGTCTACCGGCGCGCCTACGCCGACTGGACCCGCTTCACCGCCGCCACCCAGCGGCTCCACGACAAGGGGGTGGAGCTGATCGACGTCCCCCCCTCGACCCGGGCCGGCAAGAACGGCGCCGACGTGCGGCTGGTGATCGACGCCCTCGAGCTCTGCTACCTGCGCGAGCACATCGACACCTTCGTGCTCGCCTCCGGCGACTCCGACTTCTGCCCGCTCGCCTACAAGCTGCGCGAGAACGACCGGACGGTGATCGGCATGGCGGTCAAGGAGGCCACCAGCCCGCTCTTCGTCAAGGCCTGCGACGAGTTCATCTACCTGCGGGCCCCGGCCCGCCGCCGCGAGGCCTCCGAGGCGCCGGCCTCGCGCGAGAAGGCCCCGGCCAAGGAAAAGGTCATCCCGGAGATCGCCAAGGAGGCGACCGCCGCGCTGCTCTCCAAGGCCACCGCCCCCATCAACCCCTCGGCCATCAAGGCGGCCATCGTCCGGCGCGAGCCCGACTTCGACGAGCGCGACCACGGCTTCTCGTCCTTCTCGCGCCTGCTCGAGGCGATGGAGACGGCCGGGCTGCTGCGGCGCGAGCAGGGGGCCAAGGGGCAGTGGTACGTGCTGGCCCCGGCCGAGCCTTCGTAGCGAGCCCTCGACGGGTGGTGAGGCTGGCGGCGGGGCCGCGGTGACGCCATGGTGACCGCAGGTCGTTACCATGAGGAAAATGACCCGCCTGCCCGTCCACCGCTTCCCCGACCGCACCCTCCCCGCCCAGCTGGTCCGCACCGCCGGGCGGCTTCCGGCGAAGCCCTTCCTCCACCACTTCGATCCGGCGCGCCCCGAGGCGCCGCCGCGCCTCGTCACCTACGCCGGCTTCCTCGAGGCCACGGCCCGCGCCGCCGCCTTCCTCGCCTCGGCCGGCCTGGCCCCGGGCGAGCGGGTGCTGCTGCTGGCGGAGAACTCGCCGGAGTGGCTGGCGGTCTCGCTGGCCACCCAGGCGCTGCGCGCCGAGCCGGCCGGCCTCTTCTCGGTCCTCTCGGCCGAGACCTGCGCTGGAATCGCCCGACGGGTCCG
Organism: Anaeromyxobacter sp.; assembly: GCA_031388695.1. Lineage (GTDB taxonomy): Bacteria > Myxococcota > Myxococcia > Myxococcales > Anaeromyxobacteraceae > JADKCZ01. The sequence goes on from JANMRY010000083.1 coordinate 2,849, forward strand.
GCCGCGGGTGGTCTACGTCTCCGGGGTGGCCCAGTGGGCCAAGCTGGCGCCAGCGGCCGCCGACCTGGTGGCCGGCGGGCTGCGCGCCGTCCTCTCCCACCAGCCGCTGCCGGCCGCGTCGCTGCCGCCCGGTCTGCGCGCCGTCACCGTCGCCGAGGCGCTCGGCCCCGACGCGGCGCCGCTCCCCGACTTCCAGGACCTGGCCGCGGCGGTCACCCCCGACGACCCCTTCCTGCTGCTCTTCACCAGCGGCACCACCGGCCGGCAGAAGGGGGTGCGGCTCAGCCAGCGCGCCATCACCAGCGCGGTCGACTGCGGCGCGGCCGGCTGCCAGACCCGCGAGGACGACCTCGGCCTCCACCTGCTCCCCTTCGGCCACGTGGCCGGCCACGACCAGCTCTGCCTGGCGCTGGCCCAGGGGCAGACCCTGCTCATGATCGCCCGCAAGGAGGACGTCCCGCGGGCGCTGGCCCTCTCGCCGACCTACCTCTTCTCGGTCCCGCTGGTCTACGAGCGGATCCGCGGCCAGGCGCTGGCCGCCATCGAGCGGATGCCGGCGCCGCTGCGCGCCCTGCTCACCGCCGGGCTGGAGGCCGGGGCCCGGGTGGCTGTCGACGGCTCGCGCTCGCCCCTCGACCGGCTGCTCGGCGCCATCGCCTCGGCGCTGGTTGGGGGCAAGGTCCGGCGCGGCCTCGGCGGGCGGGCCCGCGGCCTCTTCTCCGGCGGCGCCCCGGCGGCCGCCGCCCTCTTCCGCTTCTTCGAGGGGCTCGGCATCCCCTTCGTCGAGCTCTACGGCATGACCGAGACGGCCGGGCTGGTCTCCATGAACCCCTTCGCCGGCCCGCGCCGGGCCGGCTCGGTCGGCCTCATCTCCCCCGACCACGAGGTGCGGATCGCCGGCGACGGCGAGCTGCAGGTGCGCGGCCCGCTGCTGCTCACCAGCTACCTCGAGCCCGAGGACGACGCCGGGGCCTTCACCGCCGACGGCTTCTACAAGACCGGCGACGTGGCCCGCCTCGACCCGGACGGCTCGCTCTGGATCACCGGGCGCAAGAAGCACCTGATGGTCCTCTCCACCGGCAAGAAGATCGCCCCCGAGCCGATCGAGCTGGCCATCGCCTCGACCCTGCCGTTCCAGGGGGCGGTGCTGCTCGGCGAGGGGCGCCCCTTCGTGACCGCGGCGGTCTTCGTGAACCAGGATGACCTGACCCGGCTGGCCGCGACCGGCGCCGAGACGCCGGCGGCGCTGCTGGAGCGGCTCCGCGGCGCGCTGGCCGGCTTCTCCGACCACGAGAAGCCGAAGAGACTGCTGGTGGTGACCGGCGCGCCGACCGACTACCCGGAGCTGGTGACGCCGACGCTCAAGGTGAAGCGCGACGCCACCGTCGCCTTCCTGGGGGGCCGGATCGGCGAGCTGTACGCAGGCTAGGGAGGGAGAGAAGAGGCTTCTCGAAGCTTGCGCTGGCGCCACCAGAAGCCGGCGCCAGCACGGTTAGGGCCGATGCCTTGGACTCCGCCGCTCGCCGCGGGCGCATTCCACCTGCAGCTCGACCGCGCGCCGGAAGGCCTCTCGCAGCGGGGCGTAGCGGGCCGGGTCGCCCTCCAGCGCACCGAGCGCCTCGGCCACCGCGTCGATGGTGGCCAGGTGGCCCGCCTCCGGTTCGCGCCGCAGCCCGCCGTAGCCGCTCGGCGCTGCCGCCTCGACGGAGACCCGCGGCAGCGCCTCGACCGACGGGTTGTCGCGCAGCATCTTCAGGGCCTGCGGCCAGTTCCCGTCGAGCACCAGCAGCGTGGCCGGCGGCGCGGCGGTGAGCCGGCCGGCCGGGGTCGCCCCGTCGCCGGGGAAGAGCAGCGCCGTGCCCGGCTCGGCGCAGAGCGCGCGGACCCGCGGGTGGTCCTCGAAGCGGAGCCCGACGTGGAGCTCCGAGCCGGCCAGGGCGGCGATGGTGAGCCGGGCCGAGCAGATGGCCAGGCCGGCCTCGCGCGGGTGCTGGAGGATGACCACCCGGGTGCGCGGCGTCAGCGTCGGCAGGTGCGCGCAGACGCAGAAGGCGTCGGGGCGCAGGCAGCGGCGGCAGAGGGTGCGCCCGCTCATCGGACCGGGCTCAGCGCTGGATCAGGAAGACGCCGGCCGCCAGCAGGGCGACCCCGGCCAGCCGGCCGGGCGTGACCTCGCGGGTGGCCAGGCCGAGCACCCCGGCATGGTCGAGCAGCAGCCCGAAGACCACCTGGCCCGCGAGCGTGATGGTGAGCGCGGCGGCCGCCCCGAGGCGGGGCACCAGCAGGATGATGGTGAAGACGTAGCAGGCGCCGAGCCCGCCGCCGGTCCAGGCCCACCAGGGCGCCCGGGCCGCCTGGGCCATGGAGGGGAGCGGCATCCGCTGGAGCAGCAGGGCCAGGGCGACGAGGGCCGTCCCGGTTCCGAAGCTGACCAGCGTGGCCCATTCGGGGCGTCCGAGGTGCTGGCGAAGGGCCGAGTTGACGGCCGCCTGGACCGGGACACCGGCGCCGGCGAGCAGTCCAAGCAGGACGAAGAGGAGGGTCTCCATGCCGCACTTCTACCTCAACTTTCTGATGGCATTGTCAGGGGGGTTGGATAGGGTGCCGCCGTCGTCCACCCCCATCCGAGGATTGCATGCCCCTTGATCGCGTGAAGTCGTCCGCCGTCCGCCTGCTGGCCGCCCTCTCCCTGGCCGCGCTGCTCGCCCCCGCCGCCGCCCAGGCCGAGTTCGGTACCACCAACTTCCAGCTCCTGCAGGGCTTCAACTTCAACGACAACCTGCTCGGCTACAACACGGCCGGTGGCGGGATGACCACGGTCACCGTCAACACCTTCCACACCTGGGGCTACGGCGACAACTTCGTCTTCGTCGACATGTACCGCGGCAAGTTCCTCGACGCCGCCGACGGCCAGACCGGCAACCGCTCGCTGATCTACGGCGAGTGGCACCCCCGCCTCTTCCTCAACAAGTTCGGGGCCCCGACCGGCGGCTTCATCAAGAACTGGGGGCTCGCCGGCGAGATCAACGCCGCGGCCGGCTTTTACGCCTACATGGCCGGCGCCGGTTTCGACCTGGCCATCCCTGGCTTCCAGGTGGCCGGGCTGAACGTCTACTTCCGCACCGACTTCGTGAACGCCGGTCCGGCGGGCATCTATACCAACACCTGGCAGATCTCCCCCTTCTGGGACATCAACTTCAAGCTCGGGCCGACGGCCTGGCAGTTCACCGGCTTCGTCGACATCACCACCAACAACGACAAGAAGATCGACATCCTGGCCCAGCCCCAGCTGCTGCTCGACCTCGGGTCCTTCGCCGGCGCCCCGGGCAAGTTCCAGATCGGCACCGAGGTCTACATCCACCGCTACGAGAACCTCGCCTTCCTCGGCGGCGGCTCCAAGACCGTGGTGGTCCCGCAGGTCATGGTCCAGTGGACACCCTTCACCCAGTTCGTCCCGTAGCCGGCGCACCACCTGAACCTCTCGGGCGACCATCGGACAGACCGGTGGTCGCCTCTTCACATCCACGCCTTCATCCAGCCCGGGACCCCATGACCACCCCAAGGACCATCCAGATCGAGGAGCGCGTACCGCTCCTGCAGGCCATCCCGCTCTCGCTCCAGCACCTCTTCGCCATGTTCGGCGCCACCGTGCTGGTGCCGCTGCTGGTCGGCCTCCACCCCTCGGTGACCCTCTTCACCTCCGGCGTCGGCACGCTGCTCTACATCCTCATCACCAAGGGGAAGATCCCGGCCTACCTCGGCTCCTCCTTCGCCTTCATCGCCGCCATCGCCTCGATCACCCACGCCTCCTTCGGCACCCCGTCGAGCGACGAGCTGATCGCCCTCGCCATGGGCGGCTGCATCGCGGTCGGCGTCATCTACCTGCTGGTTGCGGCCGCGGTGAGCCAGTTCGGGACCGGCTGGATCAACCGGCTCCTGCCGCCGGTGGTGATCGGCCCGGTGGTGATGGTGATCGGCCTCGGCCTGGCCCAGGTGGCCGTGGCCATGGCCACCACCGGCAGCGGCGTGGCCGCCAACGTCTTCAACCCGGCCCTCTTCCGCGGCGACTTCTTCGCCGTGGCGATGGTGGCGCTGGTCATCGCCATCCTGGCGGCCCAGTACCTGACCGGCTTCATGGGGGTCATCCCCATCCTCATCGGCGTCATCGGCGGCTACGTGGCGGCGCTGCTGGCCGGCCAGGTCAAGCTCGACGCGGTCGCCTCGGCCGGCCTCTTCGCCGTCCCCCACTTCGTCCTCCCCCGGTTCGACCTCGGGGCCATCATCCTGCTGGCCCCCATCTCGCTGGTGGTGATCACCGAGCACATCGGCCACCTGATCGTCACCAACAACGTGGTCGGCCGGGATCTCGTCAAGGACCCTGGGCTGCACCGCTCGCTGGCCGGCGACGGCGCCGCGGTGATCTTCTCCGGCCTGCTGGGCGGCCCGCCCAACACCACCTACGGCGAGAACATCGGCGTCATGGCGGTGACCCGGGTCTTCTCGGTCTGGGTCATCGGCGGCGCGGCGGTCATGGCCATCGCCATGTCGTTCCTGCCGAAGGTGGGCGCGCTGATCGGCTCGATCCCGGTCCACGTCATGGGCGGCATCTGCATCCTGCTCTTCGGGATCATCGCCTCGGCCGGCGTGCGCATGATGGTCGAGGACAAGACCGACTTCTCCCAGAAGCGGAACCTGATCATCGTCTCGGTGATCCTGGTGATCGGCATCGGCGGCGCCAAGCTCCACTTCGGCGCCACCGAGATCGGCGAGATGTCGCTGGCCACCTACGTGGGCGTGCTGCTGAACCTGGTGCTGCCAAAGGGCAAGAGCGAAGCGGCGGCGCACTGAATCGCGTTGGGGCCGGCCTCTAGCGGCCCCGACGCAAGACAGGTCACCGCCTTCTGCACGAGAGAAGACCCGCGTTCCCACCTCGGGGGCGCGGGTCTTCGTCTGTCCGGGGCGGCCGGGCGAACTGGAGGGCCAGGCGAGAACCCCGGAAAGGAGATCATCCTCCAATCTTGGGCGGGCGCCACCAGAAGCCGGCGCCCGCCCGGTTAGACGAAGGCATTGTTCATGATCTCCCCGAAGCCACCACCGCCCGGGACGATGTACTGGTGATCGTCGAGGCCGCGCTCCTCGGCCCAGCGCTCGCCCGGGACGGTGTCGAGCACCTCCGGCGCCGAGAGGCCGCGGTCGACGCGCAGGGCGTAGACCAGCACGTCGGGGTGGGCCGTGGTCATGGTCTTGAGGTACTCCGGCGTGACGATCAGGTGGAGGTTGATGATCCGCCTGGGCGTCCCCGGCACCTTCTTCTTGTAGGTGTCGATGGCGGTGGCCAGCGAACCGCCGGTGGCGCCCATGGGGTCGGGGAAGAGCAGGAAGGCGTTGTCGACGTCGCCGCCGATCTTCATGCCGCCGATGCCGGCCCCGACCACCTGGTCCTGGTCGCCGAGCATGCGGCTCATGATGATGTGGTCCTGGCGCACCAGCGTCGGGTCGACCGTCTCGTTGAGCAGGTCGTAGGCGACCTGGGACGGCACGGCGCCGGCCCGGGCGATGTTGACGGTCACCACCCGGACCTGGCGGTCGACCACCTCGCCCTCGAAGATGGCGCGCGGCGAGGAGTCGATCATGCGGGTCGGCACCGAAACGCGCCGGCGCGGGAACTCGGCGGCGATGACGGTGCGGACCAGGTCCTCGTAGAGGATGCGGACCAGGCGGTTGATGACCGGCTGCACCGTCTCCTTGGCGCAGAGCGTGGCGAGGTGGCCGAGCAGGAACGGGTTGGCGAGGATGTGGATGTTCGAGCCGTAGCGGTGCTCGATCTCGCTGATCCGGTAGGGGATGGTGACGTAGGCGCGATCTCTCATGACGCGAGCATACCCGAGGGCTGGCGCGCTGCGGGGCGGGATGCGGCGGCCGCTTGCTCGACGGCGAGCGGCTCGGGCACCACCGGCTCCAGCGGCTTCTTGAGCAGGCCGGCCTTGCGGCGCCAGCGCCCCAGGGTCAGCTCGGAGACGTTGAAGCGGTGACAGACCTCGGGGACCCGGACCCCCGCCTCCAGCGCCTGGAGGGCCGCGGAGACTTCGCCAGGAGTGAAGTGCTTGCGCGTCATCGGTGCGCCTCCGGTCCGGAGGAGCGTGTGAACGGTGAAGACATGCCTCGACCTCGTGCTCGAAAGGGAAGACCTCCTCGCGCGCTGCCTCCTGCCGGCTGGTGCCACCACGGCGACCCCGCGTGCCCGGTGACGCGGGCGGTTCGGGTCGGCCTGGTGGCCAGCGCGGTGGCCGCGCGACGGCACCTGCACCCGGACCCTCCACGCGGGGGCCGGGCCGGCGTCGAGGGCGCGGCGCGGGCTAGGCGGCTCGCGGAGGCGGAGTCTCGGGCTCGCGGAGCGGGAGGATCACGAGGTCGTTGGTCTCCTCGACCTCGGTGCTGAACAGGACCAGCGCCAGCTGCCACGCCGGCGGCACGGTGTAGCGCTCGATGGTAGGCGGTGGCCGGGCCTGCCCGTCGGCGGTGCCGCAGGTGCTCGTCAAACAGGGCCCCGAGGCGGCCCTGCGAGCCGCCGCCTGCTCCGACTCAGCGCGCGCCTTGGCGGCCAAGGACTTGTGGCAGGCCGGCTGGCCGCTGGCGGCGCCGTCCCGGCGCGCCGCCTCGGCGTGGCAGAGCGGGCAGTCGCAGTCGTGGCGGCCGCCCTTGACCGGGCAGTGGCAGCGGTGGCCCGCCGAGTGGGAGGGCGGCTCGACCAGGTCGGGGGCGCCAGAGAGCAGCAGCGCCACCGCGGCGGCGGCGCACCTGCTGACGATCCCCTGGGCCAAGGTTGCCATCGAGTGATCCTACACTCATCCGCCCTCGACGCGGGGCGGCTCGACCGCGGCTCAGCCCCGCAGGCCCGAGGTGAGCACGGCCCAGGCCACCAGCGCCGCGAAGCTCCCGAGCAGCAGCGCCGCCAGGCCGGCGAGCCGCCGCTGCCGCGAAGGGAGCGCGGTCACAAGGCTCTCGGCGCCACCGAGCAGCGAGAGCAGCCCCACCCCCATCCCCGCGACGCTGCCACCGAGGAGCGTGGCGTAGAGCGGGTAGCCGATGAAGTGGTACTCGCGCTGCAAGAGGCAGAACGGACAGTGGTGGGTCGGCAGCTCGTAGACGTAGGGCGAGACGAAGGCGACCATGCCGGCCAGCGAGGCGACCAGCGCCGCGGCCGAGAGCGCGGCCAGCAGCAGCGCCCCCTTCCCGCTCCGGCGGAAGCCGAGCGCGGCCAGCACCGCGCCGCCCACCGCCCCGAAGAGCAGCGCCCCGGCCAGCCGGGGCGGCAGGGCCGCCAGCTCGGCCCCGACCCCGCGGCCGGTGCGGCTGAAGAGGCTCCCGCAGCAGGAGGTGATCACCTCCGGGTGGAGGCCGCGGAACCAGGCCACCTCCCACCATGCCGCGGCGACGACCAGCGGGGCGAGCCCGAGCAGCATCAGGTACTTGGCCCTGAGCAGCGGGTAGTCGTGGCCGAGGCCGTCGGCCCCGTCGACGAGGAGCCAGAGCCCGGCCGCGATCGCCGCCGCCAGCATCAGGAGCAGGGCCGGGTAGCCGTGGGGATCGGCCTTGAGCGAGCCGGCCGCGCACATGGCGCCGGTGAACTGCGGCGCCAGCGCGTCGGCGGTGTAGACGAAGAGGAAGAGGGCGAGCAGCTGGAAGCCGAGCGCCAGCTCGACCAGGGTCGAGACCAGCGCGGTGCGGCGCTCCAGCTCGACCTGGCGCTCCGAGCCGCTCTTCGGGTCCCACCCGCGCAGGATGATCGCCCCCTGCAGCGCCGCGCCGCCCACCAGCGCCGCCCCGACCACGGCGCCCCCCACCAGCGCGATGACCGCCGGGCTCAGGATCACGGGGCCGGCTCCTCGAGCCGGCCATCCCGCATCGAGATCACCCGGTCGACCAGCGGGCTCTCGTAGACCAGCGGGTCGTGGCTGGCGACGATGATGGTCTTCCCGGAGGCGCGCAGCGTCCCCACCAGCTCCATGAAGACGCCGGAGAGCACGCTGTCGAGGTTGGCGGTCGGCTCGTCGGCGATGATCACCGCGGGCTCGTTGATCAGGGCGCGGGCGATCGCCACCCGCTGCGCCTCACCGCCCGAGAGCCGGTCGGCCCGGGCCGCGGCCCGGTGGGCCACGCCGAACCGCTCCAGCAGGGCCCCGGCCCGCCGCGCCAGCCCGGCCCGCGGGTGCCCGAGCGGCAGGGCCGGGAGCATGACGTTCTCCCGGGCCGAGAGCCCCGGCACCAGGTTGAACTGCTGGAAGACGAAGCCGAAGGTGCGGCGGCGCTCCTCGGTGAGGAAGCGCTCCGGCAGGCTGGTCAGCTCGCGCTCGCCGAGGAAGATCCGGCCGGAGGTCGGCCGCGCCATGGCCCCGAGCAGCGCCAGCAGGCTGGTCTTGCCCGAGCCGCTCGGGCCGCGCAGCACCGTGACCTGCCCGGCCGCGATCGAGAGGCTCACCCCCTTGACCGCCTCGACCTGGTCGGAGCGCCCCTGGTGGAATACCCGGCGGAGCTCGCGGGCCTCGATGAGCGCGCTCATCGCATCACCGCGTCGGGATCGGCCGTGGCCGAGCGCCAGGCCGGGACCACGGTGGCCGCCGTGTAGGGGACCACGGTCAGGAAGAAGAGGGTCGCCAGCTGCAGCCCGTCGATGGCCGGGGTGAGGTGGAGTCGAGGCGCCAGCGTCGACCAGCCCTCCAGCACCGGGGCGAAGAGCCCCGCCGAGCCGAGGAAGACGTGGAGGTAGGCCCCCACCGCCCCCAGCGTGAAGGCCGCGCCCGAGATCACCGCCCCCTCCTGGAGCTTCACCAGCAGCACGTCGGAGACGTCCCAGCCGATCGCCTTCAAGATCCCGATCTCGCGCCGCTCCTCGGCCGAGAGCCCGGCCGCCTTGTCCCAGGCCACCAGCGCGAAGGCGAGCAGCGCCGTCGAGAGCAGCGCCATGACCAGGCCGCCGCGCCAGTCGAAGATCGACTGGTAGGTCCGCGCCATCTCCAGCCGGGTGATGGCGCGGGAGCCGGGGAGGAGCTGCAGCACCTTCTCCGCCACCTTGGAGATCTCGCGGGCGTTCGGCACCTGGAGCGCGATGTCGGTGAAGCGATCCGGCCCGCCGCCGAAGAGCCGCAGGAAGCTCGCCTCGGAGAGGAGCAGCAGGTCGGTGGTGAAGAGCGCCGTCCCGGGCGGCAACACCTCCCGGACCTTGACGTCGAAGGACTCACCGCTCGAGGCCTCGAGGCGCAGCGTCTCCCCCACCCCCACCTGCTCCACCCGGGCCACCCCCTCCCCGATCACCGCCTCGCCGTCGCCGCCCCAGAAGCGCTCCGGCACCATCACCGTCAGGTTGGCCCGGCTCGACGGGCGGTAGAGGTAGCCCCAGCGCCGCCCCACCGCCCGCTCCACGCCGCGGATGGCCGCCAGCCGCTCCACCTCCCCGGCTGCGATCAGGTCGTGCCGGCCGGCCTGGAGCCGCTGCACCACCACGTCGGGCGCCCCCTGCAGCGCCGCGGTCGCCTCGGCGCGCAGCGCCTCGCCGAGGAAGAGCCCCGAGGCCACGGCGAAGACCACCAGGGCATAGACCGTCACCAGCGCCAGGTTCTTGGCCGGCCGCCGCGCCAGCGAGGAGAGCGTGTAGTCGAGGAGCGAGCGCTGCCGCTCCAGCCAGGAGCCGGGGGTCACCGGGCCACCGGGGGCCCGACCACCGAGCCGGAGGGGAAGTGCTCGAGGGCGCCCGGGTGGTCCTGGAACGGGGCGAAGCGGTCGGCCTGCGTCGGGTGGCGGGTGTAGCGCGCCTCGGTGAAGAGGGCCAGGTCGGTCAGCCCGAGGCGGCGGACGATGGCGGCCGCGGCGCGGTGGCCGTCGACCTCACGCTGCCGCCAGGCGGCGTGGAGCCAGCAGGCCTCGGCCGCCAGCCCGGCCAGCAGCAGGGCGATGAGCAGCCGATCCGAGGGCCTCACGGCTCTCCGTCCAGGGCCTTCAGCAGCGCCGGGGTCACCTCCTCGAAGCGCCAGACCCGCTGGCCCCGGTGGTCGCGCTTGAACTCCTCGGCCTCCTCGCGGCGGCCGAAGGGCACCAGCTCGTGCCCCATGGGCCCGAGCACGTCGGCGCCGGTGACGTACCAGGCGGTGCGGGCCTCCACCGGCTTGAGCGAGTAGTAGTCGGTGACGAAGACCGAGGCCACGTCGGTGCGCCGGGCCACGGCGCCGTAGTCCTCGTAGCGGAGCAGGAACTTGAAGAGGTCCTTGGCGCCGTCGAAGAGGACCCGGTCACCGCCGGTGAAGCGCACGCCGGCCACCCAGTCCGGGTAGCGGACCACGAACATCCCGCAGACCGGGCACTTCTCCCCCGGCTGCGGCTTGACCTGCTCCGGCCCGGCCAGCAGCAGGGCGATCGTCAGCAGGGACCGCGCCAACATCATCGCCCCCTCCTCCCCCTGGCCGGATCCCCGCCTACTGCGGTGTCACCTTGAAGGCGACCGAGCCGTTCCCCGCGGAGAGCACGTTACCATCGGAGGTCTTGTTCTCGCCGTTGACGTCGAGCTTCAGGTAGACGGTCGCCTGGGTGCCGGCCGCCGGCGAGAGCGAGGAGACGTCGACGCTCCAGTGGCCGTTGGCCGCGTGGCTGGCGGAGAGCGGCGTCGTGAAGGCGGCGTCGGCCGAGGCGGTCAGCGTGGCGCTGGTGACCGTGCCGGTCGGGCCGGCCAGGGTGGCGCCCACGTAGACCGGCTTGAAGTCCATCATCATGTTCTCGCCCCGGGCCAGGTAGAGCCTGAGCGAGCCGGTGGCGGCGGTGAGCGGTCCGTCCTTGAAGATGACGTACTTGGTGATGGCCATTCCGCCCGCGCCGACATCGGTCACCCCCCAGAGCCTCACCAGGGTCGAGTCGGTCCCCATGGCCATGGCCACCGAGGGGTTGAAGACCGCCTTCTCTGCACCGATGGTGGCGGTGACCTCCCAGTAGCCCATGCCGGCGCCGCTGGCCATCTGGTAGTAGATGGCGCAGTCGTAGGTCCCCGGGGTGGCGGACTCGGTCACCACGTCGGCCGGGGCCGAGTGGCTGTAGGTCGGCATGGTCATCAGCGGCTTGAGCGTGATGGCCAGGCCGGTGGCCGGCAGGTAGTCGGCCCGGGTGCGGACGCGCAGCTTGAAGGTCGTCTTGCCCATGGCGGCGTCCATCATCCCGGGGATGTACTCGACGAGGTAGGTGCTGGCCGGAGCGGTGACCGACACGTACTCGGTGGTGGTCTTGCCGCAGGCGGTCAGCGCGAGCAGCAGCGTCAGGGCGGCGCCGGTGGCGGCGAGGGAGCTCGTCTTCATGTCGGGGTCTCCTTCAAGCAGGAGTCGATTTCCTACCACCGGCCCACTCGCCGACTGGTCGCTTACCGATGTTTGTGACAAATGGACGCGGACGCAGCGGTGAGGGAGCGCCTAGGCTGGAGCCTCCGATCGGGGCCCGGCCGCCTTGCGACCGATCGCCGCGGCGGAGCGCGGGGGGAGCGGACGATGTCGGCAGCGCGCTGGAGCCGGATGGCCATCTTGCTGCTCGCCGCGGCCCTGCCCGCCGCGGGGCGCGCCGCCTCGTGCTGCGGCGGCGGTGGCGGCGGGGCCAGCGTCCTGCCGCGGGGCGTGCTCGCCCTGCTCGACCTCTCGCTCGACCTCGAGCGCTACGACGGCTACTGGGACACCGGCCGGATCCAGAAGCCCGACCCGCCCGGCGCACGGCTCTTCCAGGGGCGGCTCAACCTGGCAGGCGCCTGGCGGCTGGGGGGCCCCTGGCAGGTGGCCGCGGCCCTCCCCTACGCCTGGAACAGCAACGTCTACTCCGGTGAGTCGTCGAGGACCCGCGGGCTGGGCGACGGCTCGGTGAGCATCTGGCACGAGACCTGGACCGAGCGCTCGGCCTGGCGGGTGGCCAGCGCCGGCGACCTGCTCCCCTCGGTCACCATCGGCCCGACCCTCACCCTGCCGACCGGCCTCTCCCCCTACGACGACGTCGCCAGCAGCTTCGACGTCACCGGCCGCGGCTTCTACCGGCTCGACGGGACCCTCATGCTCGACAAGAGCTACAGGGCCTGGAGCGGCTCGGCGTCGTTCGCATACGGCGTCCACTTCGGCCGGCCGGTCAACCGGACCTACGGGAACTACGTCGAGCCCTACCGGAAGCGGCTCGGGAGCCGGGGCTCGGCCAGCGGCTCGATCGGCTACCGGACCTTCATCGGCACCGGCGGCACCTCGCTGGCCTTCACCGGCGCCTTCTCCTGGCTCTGGGAGGGCCAGGGGACCATCGCCGGCGCCCCCGACCCGTCGACCGGCATGGAGAAGTCGGCCGTGGCCGGGACCATCACCCTGGCCGGCACCGACGAGGACTGGTCGGCGCGCCTCTCCTGGTCGCACGCCATCCAGGCCGACGGCTGGGGGCGGAACTTCCCGACCACCGACATCGTCACGCTGGGGGTGCGGTATGTCCTTCGCTGAGCCCCGCGCCATGCGCCGCATCCTCCCCCTCCTGTTGCTCCTCTCCGCCTGCGGCATCGGCGACGACCTCTTCCCCTCCGGCACCGACCGCCGGCCCGCGGTCATCCCCGGCACCATCGGCCCCGCGGTCGGACAGGTCGCCCCCGACTTCACCATCCCCGGCCTCACCGGCGCCCCGGTCTCGCTCCATGCCACGCTCGCCTCGTCGCGCGGCGTGGTCCTCTACTTCACGATGTGGTGCCCCATCTGCGACGCCCACATGAGCGACATGCGGGCCAACGCCCTGCCGGCCTACCCGGACATCCCCATCCTGGTGATCGACTACCTTTCAGGGAGCGTCGCCGCCGCCAGGGCCTCGCAGGTCGCCTCGGGCTGGGACGTCCCGGGCTTCACCTACCTCGCCGACGTCGATGGCTCCCTGGAGCGGTTCTACGGCGCCGGCATGGCGGTGGTGGTGATCGGACGCGACCAGGTGGTGCGCCTCAACGGGGAGTACACCTGGCCGAGGCTCCAGGCCGCGCTGGGGGCGCTGCCGTGACGGCACCGCTCGCCACCGGCGCCGGCGGCGGCCACCCCCACCCCCACCCCCGCCCGCCGGCCCGCCCGCGGGCCTGGCTGGTGCTGGCCGGCCTGCTCTTCGCCGCCGCCGCGCTGGCCGCCGGCCAGGAGGACGTCGCCCGCGTCCGCGAGTGCAGCTACTGCGGCATGGACCGGCAGGCCTACGGCTACAGCCGGGCCCTGGTCCGCTACCGGGACGGGGGGGAGGTCGGGGTCTGCAGCCTGCACTGCGCCGTGACCGAGCTCGACGCCCACCCCGAGCGGCAGCTCGAGGCGCTGCTGGTGGCCGACCGGAACACCCACGAGCTGGTCGAAGCCTCGACCGCCAGCTGGGTCATGGGCGGGCGCAAGCGCGCCATCATGGCCGCCAGGCCGAAGTGGGCCTTCGCCACGCCGGAGGCGGCCGCCGCCTTCGTCCGCGAGTCGGGTGGCGAGCTGATCGGCTGGCCGCAGGCCCTCGCCGCTGCGCGGGAGGACGTGGCCAGCGAGGCGGCGGCCAACGCGCCGCGCCGCGCGCCCCGGGCCGTGGGTTGCGCAGGTCCGTCCAGCGCCGTGGCCGTCCCGGCGACCCGGCCCGCCGAAGCCCGCTAGAGCCGCTCGGCAAGCACCCTGCGGCGGCTCGCGCCAGGCCCGCTCAGCCTCCCGCCTTGAGCGCCTCCAGCACCTGCCAGCGGACATAGAGCCGCTCCACCTCGGCCTGGGCGGCCGCCAGCTCGCCGCGCAGCGCCGCCACCGCCGCCCCGCCCTGCTGGTAGCTGGCCGGGTCGGCCAGTGCCGCCTCGGCCGCCGCCTGGCGCCCCTCGGCCTGCTGGATGGCCGCCTCCATCCCCTCCAGCTCGCGCTGCTCCTTGAAGCCGAGCCGGCCAGGTTTCTTCGCCAGCGTCGGGGCGGCCGGGCGTGACCTGGAGACCTGCTCCGACCCGGCCGTCGCGGCGCGCGCCGCCTGGGACGCCGCCGGCTTCAGGCCGGACGACGGTGGTCCAGCGAGGCCCGCCCGCTCGGCCTGCTCCTTCAAGCGCCGGTACATGGCGTAGTTGCCCGGGTAGCGGACCGCCCTGCCGTTCCCCTCGAAGGCCAGGATCGAGGTGGCAACCTTGTCGAGGAAGTACCGATCGTGCGTCACCAGCAGCACGCTCCCCTCGAAGTCGAGCAGCAGCCGCTCCAGCACGTTGAGGGTGACGAGATCGAGGTCGTTGGTCGGCTCGTCGAGCACCAGCACGTTGGCCCCCTCGAGGAAGAGCCGGGCCAGCAGCAGCCGGTTGCGCTCGCCGCCGGAGAGCGCCTTGACCTTCATCTTCTGCATCGACGGCGGGAAGAGCAGGTCGGAGAGGAAGTCGCGCAGCGCCACCTTGCGCCCCGCGACGTCGATGAAGTCCTCGCCGCGCCAGCCCGGCGCCCCGCCGCCGGCCGACTCGTAGACGGTCTGCTCGCCGTCGAGCGAGGTGCGCTGCTGGTCGTAGTAGGCCACCTTGGTGCGCATCCCGGTCACCACCTGCCCGCCGTCGGCCGGCTCCTCGCCGAGCACCACCCGCAGGAAGGTGGTCTTGCCGACGCCGTTCGGCCCGACCAGCCCGATCCGCTCGCCGGCCTGGAGCCGGAAGTCGATGCCGTCGAGGACGGTCCGGTCCCCGTAGCGCTTCACCAGCCCCTCGGCCTCGATGACGATCTTGGAGAGGCGCGGCGGCGGGGCCATCTGGAACTCGGCCACCTTGGGGCGAACGTGGCCGGTCTCGGCCATGAGCTTCCGGGCCCGCTCGATGCGCGACTTCGACTTGGTGCGCCGCGCCTCGGGACCGCGCCGCAGCCAGGCCACCTCCTGGGCGATCCAGCGGTCGCGCTTGTGGCCGGCCAGGCCGGCCTGCTCCTCGGCCTCCAGCTTCTGCTCCAGGTAGGTCTCGTAGTTGCCCGGGAACGACTTCACCCCGGCGCCCGGGACGATCTCGACGATCCGGTCGACCAGGTCGTCGAGGAAGTAGCGATCGTGGGTCACCAGCAGCAGCGCCCCGGCGTGCTGGTCGAGCTCGTCCTCGAGCCAGTCGACGGTGTCGGCGTCGAGGTGGTTGGTCGGCTCGTCGAGCAGGAGCAGATCGGGCTTGGAGAGCAGGGCCCGGGCGATGGCCACCCGCTTGCGCGTGCCGCCCGAGAGGGCGGCCACCTGCTGGTCCCACTCCTTGACGCCGAGCCGGTCGAGCAGCCGCCGCGCCTCGTGGGCGGTGTCCCAGCCGCCGAGGTGCTCGATCTGCTCGGAGAGCGCCGAGAGCTCGGCCATCAGCTTCTCGTGGAGCGCCTCGTCCTGCTCGGACTCCAGCTTGCCGGCCAGCGCGGCGTGGGCCTCGATGGCCGCCTTGAGCGGGGCCCGCGCCACCTCGAGCTCGGAGGCGACGGTGGCGTCCGGGCCGAACTCCGGCTCCTGCGGCAGGTAGGTGATGGAGGCGCCGCGCTTGAGCTGCAGCTCACCGCGATCGGCCACCATCGACCGGGCCAGCAGCTTCATGAGCGACGACTTGCCCGAGCCGTTGACGCCCACCAGCCCGACGCGCTCCCCCTCCTCGATGGTCATGGTGAGGCCATCGAAGACGGTGCGGCTGCCGAAGGTGAGCCGGAGGTTGGCGGCGTGGAGGAGCGTCACGGGCGCCCTCCATAGCACGGCGGCGGTGCGGCGAGGCGGGGGCGGCTAGGCGCTGACGGTGCGCCCCAGGGCCTCGGCCTTGTCGAGCGTGCGCAGCAGCTCCGGGCTCGGCTCGCGAGAGCGATCGCCCTTCTTCACCAGCCGGTGGACCATGGAGATGGCCTGGGCCAGGTCGCGGTTGCTGTTGCCACCGCGGGTCAGCACGGTGTCGAGAGTGCGGAGCCGATCCTTCACCTGCTTGTAGGTATCGTTCACGGTGGGCTCCTGGTGCGGGTGGCGAACTGTCGGGCATCCCGGTGGAGGGCGATGCGCCTCCCCAAGGTGTACCGCGGCGGCGCCCGGAACGCTCGTTTTGCGGAAATTTACCTAGTTCCGGCCCAGCGAGACCAGCAGCTGGGCCCGCGCCGAGGCCAGCTCGTACTCGGCGCCGACCTGCTGCGCCCCGGCCAGCGTCACCTGGAGCTGCGCGTCGCCGAGCTCGAGGGCGCTGCCCGACCCGGCGTTGTAGCGCCCCTCGGCCAGCCGCAGCCGCTCGCGCGCGGCGGCCAGCGCCTCGCCGGTGGCCACCAGCTTGGCCCGGGCCGAGCTGACCGCGAAGCGGGCCTGCTCCAGCTCGAGCCGGACCTGGAGCCGCAGGTTGGCCAGCTCGGCCTTGACGGTCTCCAGCCCGGCCTCGGCCTCGCGGACCTGCGCGCCGGTCAGGCCGCCCTGGAAGAGGTTCCAGTTGAGCGTGGCCCCGGCGTTCCAGTTCCAGGTCAGGTCCTTGCCGTCGGTGATGTCGGGGCCGGTGTCGGTGAGCCCGGCCTGGACCCCCAGCGAGGGGAACCAGCCGCCGCGCGCCGCGGTCACCGAGGCCTCGCGGGCCCGCTGCTCCGCCTCGATGGCCGCCACCTCGGGCCGGGCCTTGAGGGCCTCGTCGAACAGCGCCTCGATGGTGCCGTCCTCCCCCTCCACCGTCGGGAGCTGGTCGTTGGCCACGTCGAAGTCGGTGCTGGCCTCGATCCC
The DNA here is from genome assembly GCA_031388695.1 of Anaeromyxobacter sp. Taxonomy (GTDB): domain Bacteria; phylum Myxococcota; class Myxococcia; order Myxococcales; family Anaeromyxobacteraceae; genus JADKCZ01. The sequence continues at coordinate 19,532 of JANMRY010000083.1, forward strand.
CATGGCCTGGTTGAGCTGGGCCTTGGCGGTCTGGTAGTTGGCGGTGGCGGAGATGCGCGAGACCTCGGCGTTGGCCCGCTCGGTGCGGGCCTGGGCGAGATCGATCTCGGGCCGGGTGCCGACCTCGACGAAGCCCTGGGTCTGCTTCAGGTGGGCCTCCTGGTTGGCCAGCGTCTCCTCGGCCACCGTCACCAGGTCCTTGCGGGCGCGGGCGGCGAAGAAGGCGGTCCGCACGTTGAGCAGCACCTGGGCGGTGGTGGCCCGCTCGGTGGCCCGCTGGGCGTTGGCCGCCTCGCGCGCCGACCGGTAGCGGCCGGTGGTCCCGCCGAAGTCCCAGACCGTCATCGAGGCGCTGACCCCGGCGGTCCAGCGCCCGGTCGAGTCCCAGCTGTCGGGGATCGATGAGAGCGAGCTGTTGCTGGAGGAGCGGCCGTAGCCGAGGTTGGCGTCGAGGCGCGGCAGCAGGCCGGCGCGGGCCTCGGCGGAGCGGGCCTCGGTGGCGGCGGTGGCGGCCCGGGCCCGGCGCAGCGTCGGCTGCCCCTGGCGCGCGGCGGCCACCGCCTGCTCGAGCGTCAGGACGGGACCGGACCCGGCGGCCAGCAGGAGGAGGGCGGCGAGCGCGGTGGTCATTCGAACCTCAGGGCGGTGATGGGGTCGAGGCGGGAGGCCTTGAGCGCCGGGTAGAACCCGAAGCCGACGCCGACCAGGCCGGAGAAGCCGACCGCGATCAGGATCACGTCGGGGCGGACCAGCATCGACCAGCCGAAGGCGCTGGCCAGCCAGCCGGCGATGCCGAGCCCGGTGGCCACGCCGATCAGGCCGCCGGCCATCGCGAGGGCCAGCGCCTCGACCAGGAACTGGAGCTGGATGTCCCGGGCCCGGGCCCCGACCGCCATGCGCACGCCGATCTCGCGGGTCCGCTCGGTGACCGAGACCAGCATGATGTTCATGATGCCGATGCCGCCCACCAGCAGCGAGACCGCGGCGATGGCCATCAGCAGCGTGGTCAGGGTCCTGGTCCCCTCCTGCTGGGCGCTGGCGATCTCGGAGGGGTTGCGGATCTGGAAGTCGTCGTCGGCGTCGACCGAGAGCCGGTGGCGATCGCGCAGCAGGCCGCGAACCTGCTGCTGGGCCCGGGCGTTGCCGTCCTCGCCCCGGCTGCTCACCACGATCGACCCCGCGATGTAGTTCTTCAGGCCGCCGGAGATCTTCTGCTGGAAGGTGGTGACCGGCACCAGCAGGACGTCGTCGTAGTCCTGGCCGAAGGGCGACTGCCCCTTCTTGCCGAGCACCCCGACGATGACGAAGGGGATGTTCTTGACGCGCACCACCTGCCCGATCGGGTTGGCGTTGCGGCCGTAGAGCTTCTCCACCACGGTCTGGCCGAGCAGCGCCACCTTCATGCCGCCGTCGACGTCGGTCTGCGTGAACGCCTCACCCTGCACCACCGGCCAGCTGCGCACCCGCAGGAAGTCGGGCGTGGTCCCCTGGATCGAGGTGTTCCAGTTGGCATCCTCGGACATCACCTGCGACCCGGTGCGCAGCACCGGGGCCGCCTCGCGGACCGCCGAGAGCTCGGTCTGGATCGCCTTGAGGTCGTCCCAGGTGAGCGAGGGGAGCGAGCCGGCGCCGCCCATGGCCCCGCCGCCCTGCGAGGAGCCGTTGAGGACGAGCAGCATGTTGGAGCCGATGGCCGCGAAGGTCTGCTCGACGCGGGCCTTGGCCCCGTCGCCGATGGCCACCATGGCGATGACCGCGGCCACGCCGATGACCACGCCGAGCCCGGTCAGGAAGGAGCGGAGCTTGTTGCGCGCCAGGGCCCGCAGCGCCACCCGCAGCGTCATCAGCCAGCTCACGGGTGCGCCTCCTGCCCGGCCTGGGCGGTCGCGGCCCGCGGGACCTGCCGGACGTCGGAGCGGACCAGCCCGTCGCGCATGGTGATGACCCGGGCCGCGTAGGCGGCGATGTCCGACTCGTGGGTCACCAGGATCACGGTAATGCCGGTCCTCCCCAGCTCCTGGAAGAGCGCCATGACGTCCTCGCTGGTGCGGGAGTCGAGGTTTCCGGTCGGCTCGTCGGCCAGCAGGATGCGCGGCCGGTTGACGAGGGCCCTCGCGATGGCCACCCGCTGCTGCTGGCCGCCCGACATCTGGTTGGGGTGGTGGTCGAGCCGATCCCCCAGCCCGACCCGCTCCAGCGCCTCCCGGGCCCGGGCGTGGCGCTCGACCGCCTCCACATTGGAGTAGAGCAGCGGCAGCTCGACGTTCTCCAGCGCCGAGGTGCGCGAGAGCAGGTTGAAGTTCTGGAAGACGAAGCCGAGCGTCTGGTTCCGCAGCCGGGCCAGCTCGTCGTTGGAGCGGGCCGAGACGTCCTGCCCCTCCAGCAGGTAGCGCCCCGAGCTGGGCCGATCCAGGCAGCCGAGCAGGTTCATCATGGTCGACTTGCCGGAGCCCGAGGCCCCCATGATGGCGGTGAAGTCGCCCGGCATCAGCTCCAGCGACACGCCGGCCAGGGCGCGCAGCTCGACGTCCCCCATGCGGTAGACCTTGGTGACGTCCTCGAGGCGGACCAGCGGCTCGGCCATGGTCCGCTCCTAGAAGGGCCGACGCATGGCCGCGGCGAACCCCGACGGCGGCCCGGCGGCGTCCATCACCACCTCGGCGCCGGCCTCGACCTCGCCCTCGAGCACCTCGGTGAAGCTCCCGTCGGAGATCCCGGTGCGGACCTTGACCGGCCCCGGCAGCGTCCCCTTCATGACCCAGATGGTGCGGCGATCGAGCGGCTCGGCTCCGCGACCCTGCCTGCTCCCGGCCCCGCCCTCGGGGCGGCCGCCCTGCCCTCCCGGCCCTCCCGGCCCTCCGGGCCCGCCCTGCCCGCCCTCGCGCGGACCGGTGCGCCCCGGCGCCCCACCCTCCACCGCCATGCCGGGCGGTGGCTTGAAGCGGAGCGCGGCGTTGGGGACCTTCAGCACGTCTGCCTTCTCGGCGTAGATGAAGGTGACGTTGGCGGTCATGCCGGGCCTCAGCTTCAGCTCGGGGTTGGCCACGTCGATGACGGCGTCGTAGGTCACCACGTTCTGCACCGTCTGCGGCGCGTTGCGGACCTGGCGGACCTGTCCCTTGAAGACCTCGGAGGGGTAGGCGTCGACCGTGAAGCTGGCGTCCATGCCGGCCTTGAGCCGCCCCACGTCGGCCTCGGCCACGCTGGTGTCGACCTGCATCTTGGCGAGATCCTCGGCGATCACGAAGAGGGTCGGCGCCGAGAGCGATGCGGCCACCGTCTGGCCCACGTCGACGCTGCGAGAGATGACCACGCCGTTGGTCGGCGAGCGGATGTTGGTGTAGGCGAGGTTGACCTCGGCCGAGTGGAGCGCGGCCCGGGTCTGGGCCACCTGCCCCTCGGCGGCGGCCACGCCGGCGGCGAGGGCGTCGGCGTTCGACTGCGAGGTGTCGGCGTCGGCCTGGGCGATCAGCTTCTTCTCGGCCAGCGCCTTGGAGCGGTCGGCCTGGCGCTGGGCGTCGACCGCCTGCGCCTTGGCCTTGGCCAGGTTGCCCTGGGCAGCGGCCAGGTTGGCCCGCTGCTGCTCCACCGTGGCCTGGAAGAGCGCCGGATCGATCTTGGCGATCAGCTGCCCCTTCTTCACCTGGGAGTTGAAGTCGGCGCGCAGCTCGGCGATGCGCCCCGAGACCTGGCTGCCGACCTGCACGGTGACGATGGCCGAGAGCGTGCCGCTGGCCGTCACCTTGGCGACGATGCGGCCGCGCTCCAGCGTGGCGGTCTCCATCTGCGTCCTGGGCTTGCTCCCGGAGCTCGAGCGCCAGGCCACGACGGCGACCACGAGGACGCCCGCGGCGGTGGCGATGAGGGCATAGCGGAGGCGCTTCGACATGGTAGTGGCTCCAGGCGTCCAGAGGCGTCGGGGTCATAACACCCGGACGGGGGAAAAGTGTTCCCGGCGCGGCCGAATATGGACAGGCCCCGGACACCCCCTTGGGGCCGGGGCCTGCGGGCGTGGCGGTGGAGGTTAGACGCCGAGCTTCTTGAAGAAGTCGGTCCCCTTGTCGTCGACCAGGATGAAGGCCGGGAAGTTCTCGACCTGGATCTTCCAGACCGCCTCCATCCCCAGCTCGGCGAAGTCGATGACCTCCACCTTCTTGATGTTCTCCTCGGCCAGCACCGCGGCCGGGCCGCCGATGGAGCCGAGGTAGAAGCCGCCGTGCTTCTTGCACGCGTCGGTCACCTGCTGCGAGCGGTTCCCCTTGGCGATCATCACCATCGAGGCGCCGTGCGACTGGAGCAGGTCGACGTAGGAGTCCATGCGGCCGGCGGTGGTCGGGCCGAAGGAGCCGGACGGCTTGCCCGGCGGGGTCTTGGCCGGGCCGGCGTAGTAGACCGGGTGGTCCTTCAGGTACTGCGGCACCCCCTTGCCGGCGTCGATCAGCTCCTTGAACTTGGCGTGGGCGATGTCGCGGGCCACCACCAGCGTGCCGTTGAGCAAGAGCGGCGTGGAGACCGGGTGCCTGGTCAGCTCGGCCAGGATCTCCTTCATGGGCCGGTTGAGGTCGATCTTGACGCCGTGCTCGTGCTTGCCGGTCTTGAACTGGGCCGGGATGAGCCGGCCCGGGTCGTGGTCGAGGTCCTCGAGCCAGAGGCCGTCCTGGTCGATCCTGGCCTTGATGTTCCTGTCAGCCGAGCAGGAGACCCCCATGCCGACCGGGCAGGAGGCGCCGTGACGCGGCAGGCGGACCACCCGGACGTCGTGGGAGAAGTACTTGCCGCCGAACTGGGCGCCGATGCCGAGCTTGTTGGCCGCCTCCTGGAGCTTCTGCTCCAGCTCCAGGTCGCGGAAGGCCTGGCCGGTGGCGCCGCCCTGGGTGGGGAGGCCGTCGTAGTACTTGGTCGAGGCCAGCTTGACGGTCTTCAGGCAGGCCTCGGCCGAGGTGCCGCCGATGGCGATGGCGATGTGGTACGGCGGGCAGGCCGCGGTGCCGAGGTACTTCATCTTCTCGACGAGGAACTTCTCGAGCGTGGCCGGGTTGAGCAGCGCCTTGGTCTCCTGCCAGAGCATGGTCTTGTTGGCCGAGCCGCCGCCCTTGGCGACGAAGAGGAACTTGTACTCGGCGCCGGGCGTGGCGTAGAGGTCGACCTGGGCCGGCAGGTTGTCGCCGGTGTTCTTCTCCTCGTAGAGCGTCAGGGCGCTGGTCTGCGAGTAGCGAAGGTTCTCCTTCTGGTAGGTCTCCCAGATCCCCTGGCTGATGAACTGCTCGTCCTTCACGCCGGTCCAGACCCCCTGCCCCTTCTTGCCCATCACCGTGGCGGTGCCGGTGTCCTGGCAGATGGGGAGCTCGCCGCGCGCCGCGATCTCGGCGTTGCGCAGGAAGGCCAGCGCCACCCCCTTGTCGTTCTGCGAGGCCTCGGGGTCGGAGAGGATCTTGGCGACCTGCTCGTTGTGGGCCTTGCGCAGGAAGAACTGGCACTCGCGCATCGCCTCGCGCGCCAGCGTGGTGAGCGCGGCCGGCGGCACCTTGAGGACCGGCTGCCCCTCGAAGGTGGCGACCTGCACGCCCTCCTTGCCGATGTTCCGGTACTTGGTCTCGTCGTGCGAGAGCGGGAAGGGGTCGTGGTAGGTGAACGCGGGCGTCGCCATGGCGGAGGCCTCCTCTGGAGGTCGTTGAGGACCGGGGGCTGCTGCGGGTCGGAGATGAAAGCACGCCGGCGCGCTGGCCGTCCACGGCTCCGTGCAGCCACAAAGCGGAGCGGACCGGTCCAGTCCGCCGCGGCGGGCCCGGTGGCTCGACGCAATGGGCCGATCCACCGCCGGGGAAGGGCGCTAGGCCCGCGTCCCCGAGAGCACCGGCACCAGCCAGGCGCCGTAGCCGGCCGGGTCGCGGATGGTGTCGATCATGTCGTCGAAGTGGGCCACCACCTCCGGCCGCGAGAAGCGGGTGTGGGTCGAGATGAAGTCGGCGTAGCCGTCGCGCCAGGCGGTCCAGATGGCGGCCATGGTCTCCCGCGGCACCCGCAGCGTGTCGACCACGAGGTAATCCACGGTCAGGTCGCGCAGTCCGAGCTCGTGCAGCAGCGCGTAGGCCTTGCGCCCCACCTGCATGTCGGTGCCGGTGGCC
>JANMRY010000100.1:0-25345 GCA_031388695.1 Anaeromyxobacter sp.
AGCCCCGCCGCCAGGTATTTCCCACCGCCAGCTCCGCGCCGACCAGCACCTCGGGCGTGACCCGCCAGGCCGGCTCGACCGCGCCGCGGGCCCGGAGCTCCTGGAGGCTGGTGCCCGGGGTCAGCCGCGCCACCAGCCGCAGCGGCAGGGCCACCTCGATCCGCCCGGAGTCCCACCTCGGCGTCAGCGCCCCGTCGAGCAGCACCAGCCCGCCGGAGGCGGTCCGGGTCCCCAGCCCGGAGATGGCGCCCGCCCCGCCGTAGAGGCGCCAGTCGAGCGCCCAGGGCGAGGGCCGACCGGGGGGGACGGGGGCCGACGCTCCGGGCTCGGCCCGCGGCGCCGGGGTCGGGGCGGGGGCTCCCTGCAGCAGGAGCAGGAGGAGCGCGGCGGTGGTGGCGAAGGTCATGTCTGCTCCTCAGGGGCAGCTGGCGACGAGGTAGGCCTGCGTGCTGGTGATCCAGGTCGAAGCCGGGTAGGCCGCCAGCAGCGCCGCCATGGCCGCCCGGGCGGCGACGCAGTCCGGGGTGCGGGCGTGGACCCGCACCTCGTAGGCCATGGCGTTGTCCTTGTAGGAGCTGGTCGGCCGGACCGCCTGGAAGTCGGCGAGGGCGGCGGCCAGCTCGACGGCGGCGGGGCGGTGGAAGGAGATGGCGTACCGGGTCCGGCCCCGCCAGTAGCGGGCGCCGTCGACGTAGAAGCTGGCCGGGAAGGCGATCACCTCGCCGAAGCGGGCCGCCGCCAGGTCGAGGTTGGCGAGCCGCTCCACCACGCTGAGCGTGTCGTCGGTCGGCTCGTCGAGGTAGCTGCGCCCCAGGTAGTAGGTGGCGTTGTCGGTGTAGCTCGAGGCCGGGAAGCGACGCAGCAGCTCGAGGAAGGCGGCCTCGGCCTCGTCGAGCAGGGCCTTGGTGTTGGCGAAGGCCGGGTCGGCCGGCAGCGGCGTGATCCCCGAGATCACCGGCCAGGCCAGCTCGTAGCTGCAGCGCCCCACGTAGTAGAGGGCGTTGTCGGCGTAGAGCCCGGCCGGGCCGAGCGCCAGCGATCGCCGGAAGTCGGCGCGGGCCGCGGCGAAGTCGTCGGTGGGTGTGGCGAGCGACGCCAGGCGGTAGCGGGCCCTGCCGAGGAAGTAGGCGGCGCTGTCGCCGTCCCAGCCGGAGGGCCAGCTGGCGGCGTACCCGGCCAGCCGGGTCCGCGCGTCGCTGAAGTGGGCCACCTCGCTGGGCGGGTCGAGGGTGCCGAGCTCGTAGCTGCACCGCCCCCCCATGACGGTAGCCTGCGGCACCCGCAGCGAGGCCGGGTAGAGCGCCACGACCTGGTCGAAGAGGGTGCGAGCCTCCAGGTCGCCGGCGATGGCCACGTCGAAGCGGGCCTGCGCCGCCGCCGCGTTGGCCACCGGGTCGGCCGCCAGCAGGGCCCTCCCCTCCGAGGCGGCCACGCCAGCAGCCTTGAAGGCCGCCAGCGCCTGGATCATCAGCGTGTCGTCCGGCTTGGCCGGATCGAGCGGTGGCGGCGCGACCGGTCCCGCCGGCGAGCCACCGCTGGAGCAGGCGGCGAGGAGCGAGGCGAGGAGCAGGCCGAAAGACAGGGTGCGGTGACTGGGGGTCATGGCTTCCTTGGGTTGGAGCAGAATGGAGCGAGGGCCTGGACGCGCCGCTCCTCGGGGGCCTCGCGCAGCAGGGTCCGGGCGGCCGACTCGCACCCGGCCCGATCGCCCGCCAGCGCGGCCAGCTCGGCCAGGCCGGTCCGCGCGCCGAGGTCGCCGGGCGCGGCGTCGAGGAGGTCCTGCAGGGCCTTGCGCGCTTCGGGGAGGCGCCTCGCCGCCAGCTCGAGCTCGGCCAGCCGGCGGAGCGAGCCGAGGTGCCCGGGGTCGGCGGTCAGCCCGCGCAGGAAGGCGGCGCGGGCCTCGTCGACCTTGCCCTGCTGCTCGAGCGCCAGCCCGAGGTCGAAGTGGGCGCTCACCAGCAGCGGCTCCCGCTCCAGCACCTTGCGGTAGGTGCCGACCGCCTCGTCGAGCCGCTGCGAGCGGGCCTGGACCACCCCGAGCGAGAGCAGCGCGCTCACCGAGCTCGGCCTCACCTCCAGGGCCTTGCGCAGCGCCGCCTCGGCCTCGCCCCAGCGCTTCTGATCGGTGCGGAGCTGGCCGAGGAAGACCCAGCCGTTGACGTGGCGCGGCTCCAGCGCCAGCGCCTTCAGGTAGGCCGCCTCGGCCTCGGCCGGCTTCTTCTCGGCCTCCAGCAGCTTGCCGATGTTGAGCCAGGCGGCCGCGTAGGCTGGCCGGCGCTTGAGCGCCGCGTCGTAGGCGGCGCGCGCCTTCCCGAAGTCCCCGGCGTTGCGCTCCAGCACGCCGAGGTTGAGGTAGGCCTCGGGGTAGTCGCCCTTGGCGGCGGCGATGGCCGCCCGGTAGGCCTGCCGGGCGTCCTCCTTCCGGCCATCGCGGTCGGCCACCAGCGCCTGCAGGAAGTGGTGCTCCGGCACGGTGGGGGCGTCGGCCACCAGCCGCTCGGCCTCGCGCCTGGCCCGGGCGAAGTCGCGGCTGGCGAGGGAGAGCCGGATCAGGCGGCGCCGGGCGTAGCGGAGCCCCGGGTCGAGCCGGAGCGCCCGGTCGTAGGCCTCCATCGCCAGGGGGTCCTCGTCGAGCCGCTCCCGGGCGCGCCCCAGGGCGACGAAGACGGAGGGCAGGTCCGGGGCCAGGTCGGCCACCTTGAGCAGGACCGCCAGGGCGCGCCGGGCGTCCTCCTTGCCCTCGCCGGCGAGCCAGCTGCGCGCCACGCCGAGCCGCACCTCGACGCGAGCCGGGGCGAAGAGGATGGCCTGCTCGAAGACCCTCTCGGCGTCGGCCCTTCGCCCATCGGCGCGGTAGGCCGAGCCGAGCGCCACCAGGGCGCGGGCCCGGTCGAGGTTGGAGCCGGCGCCGGCCGCCTGCTCCAGCAGCCCGATCGCCTCGGCCCGGTTGCCGCGCTTGAGCAGGAGGGCCCCGAGCGCCACCCGGGCCGCGGAGGAGCCCGGGCGCAGCGCCAGCGCCCGCCGCAGGTCGACCTCGGCGCCGGCTTCGTCCCCGGTCCGGGCGCGGGCCTGGCCGAGGTGGAGGGCGCTGTCGACGGTGGGGGCGAGCCGGTCGGCCTGCGCCAGCGCGGCCAGCGCTCGCCGGGGCTCGCCGGCCGACAGCAGCCAGCTCCCCAGCTCCGCCTGCAGCAGCGCATCACCGGGCCGCGCCCGGGCCTCGGCCTCCAGCAGCGGGAGCGCCTTGTCGAACTCGCCGCGCCGGGCCAGCAGCCGCGCCTGGGCATGGGCCGGCGAGCTGAGCGGCCCCTCGCTGCCCTGCCCCAGCGTGGCCGCCTCTCCGCTCTCCTCGTCGACGGCGCCGACCGACTCGTCCTGCACCACCACCCGGATGGTCTCGTTGCCTCGCCCCGCGGCGTACCCCTGCAGCGCCAGCGCCCCCGCCAGCAGCAGCACCAGGCCGACCAGCATGGGCCAGAGCCGATCGACCACCAGCCGGTTCACGCCACCCCTCCGGCGCGCGACAGCGCCTCCACCAGCCCCTGGCCGTGGACGTTCTGGATCTCCAGGCCGGGTCGGGCGTTGATCTCGAGGACCAGCGGCCCGGCCTCCCGGTCGACCACCACGTCGACACCCAGGTAGCCGAGCGGCACCGCGGCGGCGGCGCGGCAGGCCACGTCGAGCACGGCGGCCCAGGCCGGGACCTGCAGGCCGAGCAGCGGCGCACCCGACTCGGGGTGCAGCTCGACGGCCTGGCCGCGGTGGACGGCCCGGAAGGTGGTCCCGCTGGCCAGCTCGACCGCGATGCCGAGCCCGCCCTGGTGCAGGTTGGCGCGCCCCCCGGACTCGCGGGTGGGCACGCGGATCATCGACATCACCGGCTCGCCGCGCAGCGTGATGACGCGCACGTCGCAGAGCCCGTCGCCCCAGAGGGCGTCGAAGAAGGGGTGGGGATCGACGCGCCGCTCCACGAAGGCCCGGTCCTCGAGCTGGTTGGAGTAGGCGCCGAAGACCACGTCGGCGAGGTGCCGGCTCAGCGTCACCGGGGTCAGCAGCGCGCCGCCGGCCCGGCGCCAGCCACCGGCCTCGGCGTCCCACGCCCCCACCACCAGGATCCCGCCGCCCCCCGAGCCGTTGGAGGGCTTGACCACGAAGTGGCCCTTACCCACCAGCGCGTCGACCACGCCGGGGACGGCGAAGAGCCCGTCGCAGGTGACCAGCGTCTCGGGCACCGGCACCCCCGCGGCGGCGAAGCGCTCCTTGGCCAGCAGCTTGTCGTCGGCGAGCGGGTAGTCGGCCCGCCGGTTGTTCGGGTAGACGAGGGTGAGGTTGCGGCGGTTGATCCCGACCACCGCGGCGCGGCGGGTGAGCAGGGCGGCGGCCCGGCGGCGCAGCGCGGCCATCATGGGCGCGCCCCCAGCGACAGCAGCCCGCGGAAGCGGCGGTACTCGCTGAGCCGCATCCCGACCCAGCGGCCCAGGTAGACGTCGGCGGCCACCACCAGGAAGAGCACCTCGGGGAAGCCGATGACCAGCACCTGCAGCGCCAGCGAGTTCATCACCACGTAGCAGGCCAGCATCACCGCCAGGGTCCCGCCCAGCTCCTGGCTGGCGGCGCGGGTCCCGTGCTCGGTGAGCGAGAGGTAGAAGCGCTCGGCGCAGATGGCCAGCACGGCGATGGGGAAGAGCGTGATCTTGGTGAGCGGCTCGATCCCGAGCCGCTCGGCCAGCATGGAGGTGGCCAGCAGCGTGATCACCACGGCCGCCAGCAGGATGGCGAGCGTCGGCGAGTGGAGCAGCTCCAGCGCCTGCAGCACCCGCCGGATGAGCGCCACCACCACCACCACGATGACCACCGCCACCACGCCGAAGAAGGCGCCGGTCTCACCGGCCGCGGCCGCCAGCAGCGCCGGGAGGAAGGTGCCGAAGGTCGGCATCCCCACCACGTTGCGGAACAGCACCACCACCAGGGCGCCGAAGGGGAGCATGAGGATGGTGCGCAAGAGCGCGAACGGCAGGCCGAGCCGGTCGAAGAGCCCCCAGACGTCGAAGGCGGTGAAGGAGGCCTTGGCGGCCGGCGAGGGGACGAGGGCGGTGTGGGTCTCGAACTGGTAGTCGAAGTTGACGTCGGCGGTGTGGCGGAAGAGCGCCTCGTCGCCGTAGTAGAGGCCGAGGTAGCGCTCGGGGATCTCGGCGAAGTGGCGGTTGAGCGGGCAGAAGGGCACCCAGTGGCCGGCCACCCAGGCCTCGACCCACTGGTGCGAGGTCTTCTTGGAGCCGGGGGTCATGATCAGCCCCCCGACCAGCCGGGCCGGGATGCCGGCGCGGCGGGCCAGCGCCACGAAGAGCCGGCTCTTGCCGTTGCAGGAGGCCTCGCCGAGCCGCAGGGCGGTGAGCGCGTCGGTGGTCCCCTTGAAGGCCCGGGGGGTGAGCCCCGCCGTCAGGTCGAAGATCCGCCCCAGCCGCTCCAGGACCGTCCCCTGGTGGGCGCCGATCCGCTCCAGGGTGGCGCCGATCTCCGGGGCGTCGACCTGGATCTCCTTCTCGGGCCGGAGGTGGACGGCGGCCGAGGGCGGGTAGGCCGCCGGGACCGCCAGGTCGGGCGGGATGGCGAAGACCATGCGGTGCGAGAGCACCTTGAAGGTGTGGCGGATCTGGGCGCCGTCCGGCACCGCGGCGCCGCTCCAGACGGCGACGCGGTTGGGCCCCTCCACCGACTGGGTGAGGCGCAGCGAGGTGGAGGAGGCGTCACGCTCGGCGCTCACCAGCTGGCGGGCGTCGCTGGAGGGCAGGAAGGTGCGGACCCGCGCCTCGCCGCCGTGGCCGTCGAGCCCGAGGGCGTAGGTCACCTCGTACTGCGTGACCGGCAGCACCTCCTTGATGGCGTAGCCGAGGGCCCGGACCTTGTAGACGCTCAGGCCGATGGCTCCGGCCACCAGGACGGCGCCGACCAGCGCCACCTTGGCGGGGTGACTGAGGGTCACTTCCCGAGCATCCCGCTCTTCAGGCCGCCGTCGGCCGGCTTGTCGCCCAGCCAGTTGCGCAGCAGGGCGTCGGCCAGCGGCTTCCCCTCGATGGTGACGGTGCCGCCGCCCGGGGCGGTGACGGTCGAGCCGGTCCCGGGCGCGTAGGCGATCACCAGCACGTCGCCGCTCTTGAGATCCTTCATGACCGCGTCGATGCGGGCCAGGGCCGGGATCAGCTGGGGCGCGTCGGCCTTGGAGTTGTTCTCGAAGCCGTCCTTGAAGGCCCCCAGGATCGAGGCCTTGTCGACGTCGCGCTTGAAGGTCATCACCACCTGCCAGGCCTGGTCGGCGGCGACGATGGCGGCCGGGTCGCTGGAGCGCTGCTCCAGGTAGAGGGCGCCCACGTAGACCTTGATGAAGAGCTTGGAGCGGAGCCCGGCCCCGTTGAGCGCCAGGGTCTTGCCGCCGGCGGTCACCGAGTCGGCGACCTGGACGCCGGCCACCTCCTTGGCGAGCGCGGGGAGGCAGAGGGTGAGGGCCAGCAGGGCGGCGAGCGTTCGCATGGGTCGGCTCCTTCGGCGGCGGGTGGTGCTGCGGGTACGCCCGCGACTCTACCCCTCCAGCCCGGAACGCGCAGCAACCGGTGTCACCCCCGGTCGCCGCGACCCCATCACCGAGCCCCAGGCCACGCCGCCGACCCCGACCAGCACCCCGGCCAGCGCCAGCCCCGGCAGCCGCTCCGAGAGCAGCAGGGCCCCGAGCCCGACCTGGGCGATGGGGGTGAGCTGCAGCCAGATGGCCGCCTCGCCGACGGTGAGGGCGCCGTAGGCCTCGGCCATGAAGACCTGGGCCCCGTAGGCGGCCAGCGCCATCAGCCCGGCCAGCCCCCAGGCGGCCGGGTCGAGCGGCCAGGGGTCGAGGGCGAACGGCAGGGCCACCGGCAGGCCACCCAGGCAGAAGTAGAAGAAGATGGTGGCGGCGTTCTCGGTCGGGCGCATGGCGCGGATGGTGACCGCCGAGAAGGCGGCGAAGCAGGCCGCCCCGATGGCGAGCAGCTCACCGGCGCCGAGCCCCAGCTCCATGGTCCCGCCGCCGAGCACCAGCACCACGCCGGCCGAGGCGGCCAGCAGCCCGAGCAGCAGGTGGATGGTGGGGCGCTCGCCGAAGGCCGGCACCGCGATGAGCGTGGCCAGCACCGGGAAGAGGTTGTAGAGCATCCCGGCCTCGCCGGCCGGGATGCGGGCCAGGGCGAGGAAGTAGAGCACCACCACCACGCCGCCGGAGAGGCCGCGGGTCCAGAGCAGCCGCAGCCGGCGGGGGGCGTGCAGGCCGGGCCGGAGCCGGAAGGCGAGCAGCGAGAGGAGCGCGCCGAGCGCGAAGCGGATCACCGAGAGCTGGCCGGCGGTGAAGGCCCCGGCCCGGTGCGAGAGGCTCCGCGCCAGCACCGCCATCAGGCCGAAGCAGAGGGCCGAGGCGCAGAGCAGCAGGCGGGCCCGCCCCCGGGTGCCGGGGCCGATCACGGCTCCTCGGTCGGCAGGCCGGCCGCCGCCTCGCGGAGCGCCGGCGGGGCGTCGGGGCGAGACTCGTGGCCGAGCACGGCGCCGTAGACCACCCCGGCGATGCCGAGCAGCACGCCCAGCAGGGTGATGCCGCTGAGGGTCTCACCGAGCGTCAAGGCCCAGCCGAAGGAGGCGATGGGGGTGAGCTGCTGCCAGAGCGCCGCCTCGGGGACCGAGAGGGCGCCGTAGGCCTCGGTCATGAGCAGCTGGGCCAGGAAGGCGACCACGCCGCAGGCCCCCGCCGCCACCCAGGGCAGGGGCTCGGTCGGCCAGGCGCCGAAGGCGAAGGGGAGCGAGACCAGCAGGCCGCCGATGGCCATGGCGAAGAAGATGGTCGGGGCGTTGTCGGTGGCCCGCAGCGCCCGGATGCTGGTGACGGCGAAGCCCCCCAGCACCGCCGAGCCGATCCCGAGCAGCTCGCCGCGGCCGAGCGAGAAGCTGAGCCGCCCGCCCCCCAGCACCAGGAAGACCCCGGCCGAGGCGATGGCCAGGGCCACCCCCAGGTGGACGGTGGGGCGCTCCCCGAGCAAGAAAAAGGAGAGGATGACCGCGAAGATGGGGAAGGTGTTGTTGAGCAGCGTGGCCTCGCCGGCCGGGATCAGCGAGAGCGACATGAAGTAGAGCAGCGCCGCCAGCCCGCCGAAGAGGCCGCGCGAGGCGAGCAGCGAGTAGCGGACCGGCCGAAAGGTCCCGGGGCGGGCCACGAAGAGGGCCAGCACCGCCAGCACCCCGACCGAGAAGCGGACCAGGGTCACCTGGCCGCCGCTCATCAGCCGGCCGCCCGAGGCCATCCGGGCCAGCATGGCCGAGAGGCCGAAGAGCAGGCCGGCGCCGAAGAGCAGGGCGCGGGCCCGGCCCCGGGTCGGCACCGGCAGGGCGTTGGGGGCGTGGACCATCCGGGGCGGTCGTACCACCTAAGGCGGGAGGCGCGGAAGGAGACCGGAGCGGGTGGTTTCCCGGGCCGCGGCGCGTTAGATACCTGCCTCCATGAGCGAGCCCGATTCGATCGTCGTCAAGGGGGCCCGCGAGCACAACCTCAAGTCGGTCTCGCTGGAGATCCCCAAGAAGAAGCTGGTGGTCTTCACCGGGGTCTCCGGCTCCGGGAAGAGCTCGCTGGCCTTCGACACCCTCTACGCCGAGGGGCAGCGCCGCTACGTCGAGTCGCTCTCCTCCTACGCCCGGCAGTTCCTCGGGCAGATGGAGAAGCCCCGCTACGACACCATCCGAGGCCTCTCCCCGACCATCTCCATCGAGCAGAAGGCCGCCTCCAACAACCCGCGCTCCACGGTCGGCACCATCACCGAGGTGCACGACTACTTGCGGGTCCTCTACGCCTCCATCGGCGTGCAGCACTGCCCCGGCTGCGGGCGGCCGGTCGGCAAGCAGACCGCCCAGCAGATCGTCGAGACCATCCTCGGGCTCCCCGAGGGCTCGCGGCTGCTGCTGCTGGCCCCGCTGGTGCAGAACCGCAAGGGGGAGTACCGCGAGCTGCTCGGCGACGCCCAGCAGCGCGGCTTCGCCCGGGTCCGCGTCGACGGCATGCTCCACCAGCTCTCGGAGCGGCTCTCGCTCGACAAGAAGCTCAAGCACGACATCGAGCTGGTGGTCGATCGGCTGGTGGTCAAGCCCGGCATCGCCGCCCGCCTCACCGACTCGGTGGAGACGGCGCTGCGCGAGGGCAAGGGGACGCTGATCCTGGCCGACGCCGCCCACGAGCAGAAGGTCGGCCCCGGGCTCGACCCCGAGGGCTACAAGAAGCACGACCGGTTCTTCTCCGAGCAGAACGCCTGCCACGCCTGCGGCCTCTCCTTCGGCGAGCTGGCCCCGCAGCTCTTCTCCTTCAACAGCCCGCTCGGCTTCTGCGTCGAGTGCCAGGGGCTCGGCACCCGGGCCGAGATGGACCCGGAGCTGATCATCCCCGACCCCTCGCTCACCATCCGCGACGGCGCCGTGGAGCCCTGGGCCTCGGGCATGGAGCGCGGCGAGGGCTGGACCTTCGAGTTCGTCGAGCACCTGGCCCGCTCGCTCAAGCTCGACCTCGACACCCCGTGGAGCAAGCTCTCGAAGCGGGACCGCGACCTGGTGCTGCTCGGCACCGCCTCGCTGACCGGCCAGAAGCCCCGGCTGGAGTGGGAGGGGGTGCTGGCCCAGCTCTACCGCCGCTTCCGCGCCACCACCTCCGAGTCGATGCGCCGCCACTACATGCGCTTCTTCTCCGACAAGCCCTGCGGCGCCTGCCACGGCGAGCGGCTCAAGGCCGAGAGCCGGGCCGTCAAGATCCGCGGCCGCGGCATCGTCGACCTCTCCCGGCTCACCATCGACAACGCCATCACCTGGCTCGGCGAGCTGGGCTTGAAGGGGAACGAGGCCACCATCGCCGAGGAGCTCCTCAAGGAGATCCGCAACCGGCTCAAGTTCCTGCTCGACGTCGGGCTCGGCTACCTGACGCTCGATCGCCCCGGGCCGTCGCTCTCCGGCGGCGAGAGCCAGCGCATCCGGCTCGCCTCCCAGATGGGCTCCGAGCTGACCGGCGTCATCTACATCCTCGACGAGCCCTCCATCGGCCTGCACCAGCGCGACAACGGCAAGCTGCTGGCCACCCTGAAGCGACTGCGCGACATCGGCAACTCGGTGATCGTGGTGGAGCACGACGAGGAGACCATGGTCGAGGCCGACTGGCTGGTCGACTTCGGCCCCGGCGCCGGCGCCCACGGCGGCCAGATCGTCTCGGCCGGCACCCCGCGCCAGGTGATGGCCGACCCGGCCTCGCTGACCGGCGCCTACCTCTCCGGCCGGCGCGAGATCTCGCTCCCCCCGAGGCGGCGCCGCAAGGACCAGGGGGCCATCACCATCCACGGCGCCCGCGAGAACAACTTGAAGGACCTGACCGTCGACCTGCCGCTGGGGCGGCTGGTGGCGGTCACCGGGGTCTCCGGCGCCGGCAAGTCGACGCTGGTCAACGCCGTGCTGCGCCCCGCCCTCTCCCGCCTGCTCCACGGCACCCGCGAGGTCCCCGGCGCCCACGAGCGGCTCAGCGGCGCCGAGCAGGTCGACAAGCTCATCGACATCAACCAGCAGCCGATCGGCCGCACCCCCCGCTCCAACCCGGCCACCTACACCAAGCTCTTCGACTACATCCGCGAGATCTTCGCCCAGACCGCCGAGGCCCGCTCCTTCGGCTACCAGCCCGGCCGCTTCAGCTTCAACGTCAAGGGGGGGCGCTGCGAGGCCTGCCAGGGCGACGGCATGAAGCTGGTGGAGATGCACTTCCTCGCCGACGTGCTGGTCCCCTGCGAGGTCTGCGGCGGCAAGCGCTTCAACGACGCCACCCTGCGCGTCCAGTTCAAGGGCAAGAACATCGCCGAGGTGCTCGACCTCTCCATCACCGAGGCCGGCCAGCACTTCTCCGCCCACAAGGAGGTGGCGCGCATCATGCGCACCCTCGAGGACGTCGGGCTCGGCTACCTCAAGCTCGGCCAGCCCTCCCCTACCCTCTCCGGCGGCGAGGCCCAGCGCATCAAGCTCTCGCGCGAGCTGGCCCGGGTCGGCACCGGCCGCACCCTCTACATCCTCGACGAGCCGACCACCGGCCTGCACTTCGAGGACGTGCGGCGGCTGCTCACCGTGCTCGACCGGCTGGTCGACGCCGGCAACACCGTGGTGGTGATCGAGCACAACCTCGACGTCATCAAGTGCGCCGACTGGGTCATCGACCTCGGCCCCGAGGGGGGCGACAAGGGCGGCCGGATCATCGCCGAGGGCACCCCGGAGGAGGTGGCCCGGGTGGAGGCCAGCGCCACCGGCCACTACCTCGGCAAGGTGCTGGCGCAGCACCGGGCCCGCGCCGGCTGACGCTCGGGTAGAGTCGGTGCTCCACGCCGCCCAAGGGACACCGATGCCGACCACCAACGAGAACCTCGCCGTCGCCTTCGCCGGGGAGAGCCAGGCCAACCGCAAATACCTCTCCTTCGCCAAGGCGGCCGAGAAGGAGGGGCTGCCGCAGATCGGCCGCCTCTTCCGGGCCGCCGCCGAGGCCGAGACCATCCACGCCATGGCCCACTTCGCCAACATGGGCGGGGTCGGCACCACGCTGCAGAACCTCGAGGCGGCGGTGGCCGGCGAGACCTACGAGTTCACCGAGATGTACCCGCCCATGGTGAAGCAGGCCGAGGCCGAGGGGCACAAGGGGCGCCACATGCTGGCCTACGCGCTGGCCGCAGAGCAGGTCCACGCCCGGCTCTTCGGGGAGGCATTGGCCGCCATGAAGGCCGGCAAGGACCTCTCCAGGATGGACGTCTACCTCTGCCCGGTCTGCGGCGACATCGAGTTCGGCGAGCCGCCGGACAAGTGCCCGCTCTGCGGCGCCCCGGCCTCCAAGTACCAGAAGATCTAGGGCTCGCGCCGGTCGGCTTCAGGTCCGGGGCGGCCGGCGCAGCCGCTCGATGGCGGCGCGCGGGTCCCTGAGGCCGCGCCGCAGCAGCCAGAGCGCCACCCGCGGGCCGCCGATGGCCAGCACGGTGAGGTAGCCGTTGGAGAGCAGCCGGCCGGTGGTGGCCTGGACACGGACGCCGATGCGGCGCTGCGGGTCCCGGTCGCGCGCCAGCGTGAAGAAGAGCAGCCCCAGCTCGCCGACCCCGGCCTCGGGGCGGGCGCAGAGCCGGCTCACCGCCTCGGCCGGCAGCCGAAGCGTGAAGTCGGGCGCGGCCGGGGCCCCGGCGCTCAGCACCGCCGCCCCGCTCGCCATCGAGAAGCTGGCCGGCCCCTCGTCGAGCGTGAGCCCGATGCAGGCCGCCGGCGAGAGCGGGCGCACCGCGCGCACCGCCGCCGGCGCCCCGGCGAAGAAGGCGGCCAGCCTGGCGAGGTCGCCGCGGTCCGGGCTCCCGGGGGCGTCGGGGTGCGGGCTCATCGAGCCACCTTGGGATGACCTCGCCGCCGGGGCAAGCAGGCGGCGCCGGGCCTGGACCGATGGGGCTGCCCGGGGGGAGACGGGTTGACGCTCACCCGGTCCCGCGCTAACGCTGCGACATGCGCCTCCGCCTCCTGCCGCTGCTCGCCCTGCTCGCCGCCTGTGCCCCGAGCCGCATCCCCGGGACCGACGTCGCCGACTCCAGGGAGAACCGGGCCGTCTACGACGTGATCCGCCAGTACGCCGAGGCACTCCGCAAGAAGGACACCGCGCGCATCCTCGAGCTGGTCGCCACCGACTACCAGGACGGCTCGGGCACCCCCGACCCGGGCGACGACGTCACCCGCGCGGTCCTGGAGAAGAGCCTCGCCTCCGATCTCGCCAAGGTCGAGGCGGTCGGGCTCGACCTCGGCGTGAAGAGGATCGAGGTGGTCGGCGACGAGGCCCGCGCCGAGATCTTCTACGACGCCGCCTACCGGGTGCTGACGCCCAGTGGCCCCATCGCCAAGCGCCCCTCCGATCTCAGCCAGATGCGCTTCCGCAAGCAGAACGGCGCCTGGAAGATCAGCGGCGGGCTGTAGGGCCGGCGCCGCTCACCAGCCGCCGGCCGTCGCGACCCGGCCCGAGGGTCAAGATCAGAGCAGCGCCCGGTACCCGCCCGGCCCGAGGGCGCGCAAGGCCAGCAGCCGATCCCGGTAGCGCCGCCAGTCCTTCAGCACCACCTGCCCGGCCGGCAGCGCCGGGCCGAGCGCCGCCCGCAGCCGGCTCACCGTGAAGCGGAGCGCCGCCCAGCGGGCCCAGGCCGGCAGCGCCGCCACCGTCTCGGCGTCGAGCCGCCGCTTCGAGCGGTAGCCGTCGAGCAGGGCCCGCACCCGGGCCGGCTCGTGGCGGTCGGTGAAGCACCAGGCATCGACGGCGATGGCGAGATCGAGGGCGAACGGGGCGACGCAGGCCATCTCCCAGTCGAGGAGGTAGCTGACCCGGTCGCCGACCCAGAGCACGTTGTCGATGAAGAGGTCGCCGTGGCAGAGCCCCCGCGGCGCCCCCGGCAGCGCGGCGGCGGCCGCCAGCTCCTCCCGCAGCAGCGGCAGCGCCTCGCGGGCCTCGGCGTCGAGCCGGGGGACCGCCCCGATCGCCGCCAGCCAGGCCCCGACCACCGCCGGTCCGAAGGGGTTCTCCCGCTCCCCGGTGAAGCCGGCCGAGAGCTCGTGGAGCCGCCCCAGCTGCTCGCCGACGCGGCGGCAGCGCTCGGGCGTGGCGCCGGCGCGATCGACCGGCTCGCCGGTGGCGTGGTCGAAGAGCATGACCGGGCGGCCGGCCAGCGTGGCGAAGGGGCGGCCGCCGGTGGCCCGCACCAGCCGCGGCACCGGGAAGCGGGCCGCGAAGAGGAAGCCGAGCACCTCGGCCTCGAAGCGGACGTCGGCCTCGGTCTTCCCCTCGGCGAGCTGGAGGAACCAGCGGTCGGCGCCGATCTGCAGGTGGTAGCTGGTGTTGCTCCGCCCCCGCGGCTCGGGGGTGGCCCGCTCGGGCGGGGGCAGGCCGAAGTGGCCGGTCGCCTCGGCGAGCTGGGCCGGGGTGAGGATGGTCTGGAGCGCCATGGCGCGAGCCTGCCTGCAAGAGGACGGGGCCGTCAACGCGAGGGGGCGGAGCCGCCCTGGGCGGGCGGGGCGGGCGGGGCCGGCTCGGCGCCCGGCTCGGGGCCGGCCAGAGCTTCGGCGAGGGACTCCGCCACCCAGCTGGCGCCGACGACGCGCCAGCCCTCCGGCTCCCGCTCCAGGCGGCAGTCGACGCGCCAGGCGTTGCCGTCGGCAGGGAGCAGGTCGGCCACGGCCTTGCCGGCCCCGGCGCGGCTGGCGACCAGGTCGAGCACCGCCCGGGCCCGGTCCCCCGCCACCTCGACGCGCAGGCCGGCCACCCTGACCACCAGCCAGCGCCCCCCCAGCGTCTGGGCGGCCACCAGCTGCTTCAGCTCCCTGCGGTTGAGCCCCTGCCCGCTGAAGCGCTCGGAGAGGCCGGCCACCGCGTCGGAGACCCGGCGCTCCTCGGCCGCCAGGACCGCCTCCTCGAAGAGGGCCCGGATCAGCTGCTCGTCGCTGGGCGGCGGGGGGCGGGCCAGCCACCAGCCGGCGCCGGCGATGGCCAGGGCGAGCGAGGCGAGGAGCAGGAGGCGGCGGCTCATGGGAGCGCCCGGCGGGGGGCGCGAGGCAGTAGACTCCGGCGGGTGAGCCGAGACAAGGACCCGACCGGACGTTCCGACCAGCACAACGCGCGCGGCATCGAGCTGGCCGACCGCGGCTGGCTCGACGAGGCGGTCAAGGAGTTCCAGCGGGCCATCGCGCTCGACCCGGACGCGGCCCACGCCCACGACAACCTGGCCACCGTCTACGCCGAGCAGAAGAAGCTGCGCGAGGCGCTGGCCGAGCACCTCACCGCGCTGCGGCTCGACCCGGAGAGCGCGACCGTCCACTTCAACATGGCGGCCTTCCTGTCTGCCCACGCCACCGAGCTGGCCATCGAGTCCTACCGGACGGCGCTCACCCTCGACCCGGCCTTCCCCGACGCCCAGCTCAACCTGGGGCTGACGCTGGCCGACGAGGGGCAGGTCGAGGAGGCGCTCGGCGCCTTCCGCGCCGCCGTCGAGCAGGCGCCGGAGGATCCGCTGCCCCACCACGAGCTGGCCTCGCTGCTGCTCGACGAAGGGGAGTACCGGGCCGCCATCGGCCAGCTCAAGGAGGTGGTGCGGCTCGCCCCCGACCTCTTCGACGCCTGGCTCGATCTCGGCATCGCCTACGCGCAGCAGGGGTTCTACGAGGAGGCGTCCCGGGCCTACGCCAGCGCCGCCCGGCTCAGGCCCGACGACCTGCTGCTCAACTACAACCTGGGCGGCCTCGAGGCGCTCCGGGGCCGGCCGGCCGAGGCGCTGGCGGCGCTCCGCAAGGCCCTCTCGATCGATCCGGCCAAGGTGCGCGGATGGCTCCAGGACGACCGGATGTTCGACGCGCTCTCGGAGCACCCGGAGTTCCAGGCGCTCTCCGCGGGCTGACCGCCCCCTGCTGGCGGGCCGCGTTCTCCCCCAAAGGATTGATCTCACCGGTCCGCGGAACGGCCGGGGTGGTCCGCGGTTCGTCCGTCCGCCCCCCGGTCGGCCGCCGCTCGACCGGCCGCCCCGCGCCCGGTCCGCAGTCCTTACGGCCGCTTGACGGCCGTCCGTGGCGCGGCCCTCACCCTGCAAGGAGAGGCTGGTAGTATCGCACCAGGAGTCGATCATGCCCGAGCTGGCCTTCTTCAGACATGGCGAGGAGCTGCTCCGCGTCACCCTCGGCGAGCGCACCGCCATCGGCCGCGCCCCCGACTGCGACGTCACGCTCCCGGACCCGGCCCTCTCCCGCGTCCAGGCGGTGGTGGAGCGGCGCGCCGATGGCTTCCACCTGGTCGACCGCTCCGGCCGCGGCACCCGGCTCGGCGGCGCCGACGTGACCGAGGCCCCGCTGGCCGACGGCGCCGAGCTGGCCCTGGGGGCCTGGCGGGCGCTCTTCCGGGCCGCACCGCACGAGGGGGCCGACCAGACCCACGGCGGCGGCACCCAGCTGCGCCAGTCGCTCCCGCCGCCCGAGGCGGCGCCGGCGGCCCGCCTGCGGGTGCGCGATCGTGGCCGGGAGCGCTGGCTGACGCTGCCGCGCGCCGGCCTCACCGTCGGCAAGGGGCCCGACAACGACCTGCAGCTCGCCGATCCGTTCATCTCCACCCGGCACCTGCGCATCGAGCCGCGCGCCGGCCGCTGGCACCTCGTCGACCTCGGCTCCACCACCGGCACGCTGCTGGGCGGGACGCGGGTGGAGCGCGCCGAGCTCCCCTTCGGCCTGCCGCTCCAGCTCGGCGACGTCGAGCTGGTGCTGGAGCCGCCGGCCCCTCCCGAGGCGAGCCGGCCGGCGGTCTTCGAGCAGATGGTGAGCCGGGACCAGGGCATGCGGCGGGTCTTCGAGCTGGTGGAGCGGGTCGCCCCCTCCGACGCCGCCGTCGCCATCCTCGGCGACACCGGCACCGGCAAGGAGCTGGTGGCCCGGGCGCTCCACGCCCGCTCGCCCCGCGCCAGCGGCCCCTTCATCCCGGTCAACTGCTCGGCCATCGCCGAGACCCTCATCGAGTCGGAGCTCTTCGGCCACGAGAAGGGGGCCTTCTCAGGCGCCGAGCGGCTGCGCAAGGGGGCCTTCGAGGAGGCCACCGGCGGCACCATCTTCCTCGACGAGATCGGCGAGCTCCCCTTCGACCTGCAGGCCAAGCTGCTGCGCACGCTGGAGCTGGGCGAGGTGAAGCGGGTGGGCGCCTCCCGCCCCATCACCGTCGACGTCCGGGTGGTGGCCGCCACCCACCGCGACCTGCGCGCCCAGGTGCGGGCCGGGAAGTTCCGCGAGGACCTCTTCTACCGGCTCTGCGTGGTGCCGATCACGGTGCCGCCCCTGCGCCAGCGGCGCGGCGACATCCGGCTGCTGGCCGAGGCCTTCCTCCAGGGCGCGGCGCCGCGCGGCCTGGTCCTGCGCTGGGCCGACGAGGCGCTGGCGCGCCTCGAGACCTACGACTGGCCCGGCAACGTGCGCCAGCTCCGCAACGTGGTGCAGCGGGCCCTGCTCTTCCGCGGCGAGGGGCGGGTCATCCCGGCCTCGGCCGTCGAGTTCGAGGACACCCGCGCCGGCGCCACCGACGGCGGCGACGACGACACCCTCTACCTGCGAGGGCTGACCATGGAGGAGGTGGAGCGCGAAGCCATCCGGCTCTCGCTGCGCCGCCACCACGGCCGCCGCTCGGCGGTGGTGCGCGAGCTGCGCATCGCCAAGAGCACGGTGCTCAAGCGGATCGGCCAGTGGAGCCTGCACGACGAGGGGCGCGCCCCGGGCCAGGCCGAGGAGGACGATCCCAGCGAGACGCCCGGGTAGCTCCGCGCGGCTGGCCCGGCAAGGGGCGCCGCGCTCGGGAGCGCTACTTCTTCCTGGGCGGCGGGGCCTTCCTGGGCGCCAGCTCGGCGAGCCGGGCCTTGGCCTTCCTGGCCGGCTCGCCCTTGGGGTGCTCGGCGACCAGCTGCTCCAGCACCGCCCGGGCGTCGTCCCTTCGGTCGAGCTGCACCAGCCCCTCGCCCACCTGCAGCAGCGCCTCGGGGGCGCGATCCGACTTCGGGTAGTCCTCGGCCACCTTGCCGTAGACCAGCACCGCCTCGCGCCACTTGCCCTGCTGCGCCAGCAGGTGTCCGGCCCGGAAGGCCGCGTCGGGCGCCTTGTCGTCGCGCGGCCAGCGCTTCAGGAAGTGCAGGAAGAGCTCGCGGGCCACCCCCTTGTCACCGCCCGCCTCGACCTGCTGCGCCAGCGCGAAGACCGCGGCGCGGTCGTCCGGCTTGGCCAGCTCGGCGAGCTTCTGCCGGGCCATGGCCTCGTCGAGCGCCCCGGTCCCCTTGAGCGAGGCCAGCCGGGTCTCGGTCGACTGGCTGGTCTCGGCCACCTGCTGCTGCAGCAGCGCCAGGTTGTGCTGCTGCGCCTCGAGGTCGCCCTTGAGCCGGGCCAGCTCCTCTCCGAGCCGGGTCACGGCCACGCCGAGATCGGCCCCCTTGGCGCGGGCCACGGTGTTGAGCTCGTCGAGCTTGACCTGCACCTCGCGCAGCTTCTTGTCGACCAGCGAGATGCGCTCGCGGATCTGGGTGTCGAGCTCCTGCTGCTGCTCCTTGGTCTCGACCTCGAGGCGCTGGACGCGCGCCTCGAGCAGCCGCCCCTTCTCGAGCGGGACCCAGCAGCCGGTGAGGGCCAGCAGCAGCGCGGGCGCGGCGAGGCGGCGCATGGTCCCCTAGCGGTCGAAGGCCAGCTCGGCGCGGCGGTTCCTGGACCAGCAGGCCTCGGCCGCCTCGCTGCAGAGCGGCTGCTCCTTGCCGTAGGTGCTGGTCTCGATGGTGCCGGCCACGCCCAGGTCGTTGAGGTACTTCTTGACCGCCTCGGCGCGCTTCTTCCCGAGGGCCAGGTTGTACTGGGTGGTGCCGCGGTCATCGGCGTGGCCGGAGACCACCACGCGCCGGGCCGGGGCCTTGGCGAGGCATGCGGCCGCCGACTTGAGCGCGGTGGCCGAGTCGCCGGAGACCGAGGCCTGGTCGTAGCCGAAGCGCACGGTGAAGGCGGCGGCGTCGGCGCAGCCCGGCTCGATGGTGCTGACGCACTTGCCGGCCTGGCAGCCCTTGCCGCTGCCGCACTCGGCGTCGCCGGCGCACTCGGCCTTGGGGGCGACCGCGACCGCCGCGGCGGCCGGCTTCGGCTCGCACTTGCTGGCCTTGCAGCTGAAGCCGTCGGCGCAGTCGGTGTCGGCGGCGCACTCGGCGCACTGGCCGGAGACGCAGACCTTGCCGAAGCCGGCCTGGGCCTCGCAGTCCTTGGAGGTCTTGCACTCCCCGTTCTTGGGCGGCGACGGGCAGGCGGTCAGCAGGGCGACGAAGGTGAGGGCGGCGAGGGCTGAGGCGCGGCGCATGGAAGACTCCAGTGGATGTCGGGGCGGATGGAGGTGCGAGCCCCTGTATTCACCCCCGTCCATATCCCTGTCAAAGGATTTCCTGCCGCTTCACCCCCCTTCTTTCCGCCGCGGCGAGGAACGTTGAGCGCCCGCGGGACGGGCGCTAAGGTGCCGGCCCAACGTGGCCCGCTCCCTCACCCACCCCCGCAGCAGCCTGCTCCGCCGCCTCCTGCTGGCCGGCCTGGCCCTCGGGGTCGTGGCCGCGGTGACCGGCGCGGTGGTCGCCTGGGCCTGGACCCGCGACCTGCCGGCCTTCGACACCCTGCAGGACTACCGCCCGCTGGTGGCGACCCGGGTGCTCGGCACCGACGGCAGCGAGGTCTTCTCCTTCGCGCGGGAGCGGCGCACCCTGGTACCCATCGAGCAGGTCCCGGACGTCCTCAAGCAGGCGGTGATCGCCGCCGAGGACGCCCGCTTCTACCAGCACGAGGGGATCAACTACCTGGCCATGCTCCGCTGCGTGGCCCGCGGGGTGCTGAGCGGGCGGGTGCGCTGCGGGGGCTCGACCATCACCCAGCAGGTGGTCAAGACCTTCCTGCTGGCCAACGACTGGAAGTACCAGCGCAAGGTGAAGGAGCTGGTGCTGGCCCCGCGCCTCGAGCAGAACCTCGGCAAGGACGAGATCCTCTGGCTCTACTTGAACCAGATCTACTTCGGCCACCGGCGCTACGGCGTCGAGGAGGCGAGCCGCTTCTACTTCGGCAAGCCGGTGGCCGCCCTCACCCTGGGTGAGGCCGCCTCGCTGGCCGGGACCATCCAGTCCCCGGCCCGCCTCTCGCCGGTGAACCACCCCAAGGCGGCCAAGGCCCGCCAGGCCTACGTGCTGCGGCGCATGGTCGAGGAGAGGTTCATCACCGCGGCGCAGGCGGAGGAGGAGCTGGCCCGCCCCATCGCCGTGGCGCCGCCCGAGCCGGACCGCCCCGGGGCCTCCTACGCCGACGTGGTGCGCCGCTACCTCGACACCCGCTACGGCGCCGACCGGGTCGAGACCGACGGGCTGGTGGTCAAGGTGGCGATGGACCCGCTGGCCCAGCGCCAGGCCGAGGTGGCGCTGGAGGCCGACCTGCGCGCCGTGGATCGACGCCAGGGCTGGCGCGGGCCGCTGCTCACCCTCACCCGGGAGCAGCTCGAGGTCGCCCTCCCCGCCTGGCGCGAGCGGCTGGCGGCGTCGGCCGCGCGCGGCGGCGAGCTGCTGGTCTGGGACCTCGCCTCGGTCGACCCCGACGAGCTCGAGCCGCGCCCCGAGGGCTCGGAGGCCGACCTGCGCAAGATGATCCGGGTGCGCCCGCTGGCGGCTGACGGTCTCTACGCGGCCCTGGTCACCGCCGTCGACGACAAGCGCGCCCTGCTCGACCTGGGCGGCGCCACCGGGGCCATCCCCTTCTCCGACGTCGCCTGGGCCCGCAAGTGGAACCCGCAGAGCGGCACCGCGGCGCCGCGCAGCGTGAAGCAGGTGCTGGCGATCGGCGACGTGGTGCTGGCCCGGGTCCTGCCTGGCCCGGTGCGGCCCGAGGTGACCGCCCGGGCCGGCAAGCCGCTGGCGCTCTCGCTGGTGCAGCAGCCCCGCGTGCAAGGGGCGCTGGTGGCCCTCGACCCCGCCAGCCGGCAGGTGCGGGCGCTGGTGGGCGGCTCGGTCTCCTCCCGCTCCGCCTTCAACCGCGCCACCCAGGCCAGGCGGCAGCCGGGCAGCTCCTTCAAGGCCTTCGTCTGGGGGGCGGCCATCGAGTCGCGCCGCTTCACGCCGGCCACGGTGGTCTACGACACGCCCGACCTCTACCGCGATCCCTGGACAGGCAAGGAGTGGAAGCCGCGCAACTTCGAGCGGGACCAGTTCGACGGCCCCATGCTGCTCAAGGGGGCGCTGGCCCACTCCAAGAACACCGTGGCCGTGAAGCTGACCGACGCCCTCGGCCCCGACGCCGTCATCGACTTCGCCCGCCGCATGGGGATCGAGAGCGACCTGCCGCGCAACCTGACCCTGGCGCTCGGCACCGGCGAGGTGACGCCGCTCGAGCTGACCAACGCCTACGCCAGCATCGCCGCCGGCGGCGCCTTCCTGCCGCCGGCCTTCGTGCTCGAGGTGAGCGACCGGGACGGCACGGTGCTGGAGACGTGGCAGCCCCCCACCGACATCCCCGCCCCGCTCCCCATCCCGGTCCTCCCCGCCGAGGGCGGCGCCGAGCCCGGCCCCGCCGGCGCGCCGCCGCCACCGCTCGCGGAGGCCACAGAGGCCGCGCCGCCGCTCCCCGAGTTCACCCTCCCGGCCACCGGCACCCGGGCCGACGTGGCCTTCGTGCTCACCGACATGCTGCGCGGCGTGGTGGAGGCCGGCAGCGGCATCCAGGCCCGGGCGCTGGAGCGCCCCGCGGCCGCCAAGACCGGCACCGCCCAGGAGCACCGCGACGCCTGGTTCGTCGGCTACACGCCGGACCTGGTGGCCGGGGTCTGGGTCGGCTTCGACGACCACGGCCCGCTCGGCCCGCGAGAGACCGGGGCCGGCGCCGCCCTGCCGGCCTGGCTGGCCTTCATGAAGGGGACGCTCGACGGGGCGCCGGTCCGCGAGTTCCTCGCCCCCGAGGGGATCCAGCTGGCCCGCGTCGACCCGGCCACCGGCCTGCTGGCGGCCGAGCCGAAGCCGGGGCAGGCCGAGGAGGCGCCGACCGCCTTCCTGGCCGGGACGGCGCCGACCGAGGCGGTCAGCGCCCGGCCGTCCAGCCCGCCGCAGAACTTCTTCCTCGACGATCGCTGACGTCCGCTGACGTCCGCTGACGTGCGCCGGTTGTGACCCGGCGCTCTGGGGCGGCCCGGCTACTTGACCGGGGTGGCCCGCAGCGCCGCCTTGCCTTCCTTCACGTAGACGCTGAAGCGGACCGTCCGGCAGCCGTGGCGGTCCACCAGCTGCTGCTTGTTCTTCTCCAGCTTGGGACGGAAGCGCTCGTAGGAGAGCCCCTCGACCGGCTCGCCGCACTGGCCGCGGACGCGCAGGAACTCGGCGTGGACGGCGCGCCAGTGCTCCTCGTCGCTCTCCTCGGCGGCGGCCGGCGGGGTGGCCGCCTGGAACATCGAGGTGGCGGTAGCCGACGGGCGCGGCGCCTGGCGGACCGGCGCCTCCCCCGCGGCCGGGCCGGACGGCGCGGCGGCCGGGGGCGAGGAGAAGAGCGCGGTCATGGCCGGGATCGAGCCCATGGTCTCGGCCGCCGGAGGCGGCGCGGAGGCCCCCTGCGCCATGGCGGCGGCCCGCGCGGCGGCGGTGATGGGCATGGCCGCGGTCGGTTCGACCAGGCTCGGGCCGAAGCCCTTGGTGCTCCTCGGGGCGTCGGCGGGCGCCGGGAAGGCGAAGCTCGGCTCGGCCGGGAGGTTGATCCTCTGGCCGCCGGCGTTGCCGGCGAAGGGGTCGCCGGCGGTGAGGCTGGGCGTGTTCCCCTCGGCGACCGCGGCCGCCTTGTTGAGCGCGCCGGCCACCGTGCCGAGGGCGCCGAGGAAGTCGGGCGCGCGGGCCGAGAAGTCGCCTCGTTCGATCTTGGTGGCGGCCGCGACCAGCGAGGCCGGCATCACCGGCAGCACCTCGGTCTTGACCAGCACCCCGAGGAGCAGCCCGATCAGCAGCAGCGCCGCCATGCCGATCAGCAGCCCCCACTGGTAGCGGGCCAGGTCGCTGAAGTAGGTGACGGTCGGGACCGAGACGACCAGGAAGGCCTTGGCGAGGCCGCTGATGGGCACCGCCAGGGCCCGCGCCGCCGGCGCCTTGACGAAGAGGACCGGCACCCGCAGCTTGACCGGGCTCTCCAGCATGACCGCCGGCACCGTCCCCTCGCTGATGAAGGCGCCGGGGGTCACGATCGCCGCCTTGCTGAGCCGCCGCGCCAGCTCGGGCCGGGCGGTGGTGACGAGCTGCGGGGTGCCGGCGTCGAGCGTGATCTCGATGCCGCTGCTCGCCGCCATGCCCCGGGCCCAGGCCAGGTCGAGCGGGAGGAAGAGCACCAGCGCGGCCCCTTCGCCGGCCGGGTAGGCGACGCCGTACCAGAGGCCGTCGTTGACCCGCGCGTAGCCTCGGCGCGGCGTCCCGGCGGCGGCGTCACGCAGGAAGGCGGCCGCCTCCTTGCGCTGCGGCTCCTCCAGCTCGGCGGGGAGCCGCTTGCGCACCCACTCCTGGCTGGCCACGGCCCAGAAGGCGCCGGCCGGAAGCTTGATGTCGAGCCGCCTGGCCGCCTCCTCGACGGCGGTCCGCGCCGCGGCCTCGGCGGCGGCGTGGCGAGCCTGCAGCTCGGCCGCCTCGTCGCGAGGCGGCGCGACCTTGCCCTTCTTCTTGCCGGCCGGCTCGGCCCGCGGCGGCGCCGCGAAGAGGGCCTCGAGCAGCTCGGCGTTCTTGACCGCCAGGCCGGTGACGGCCGAGGCCTCGATGGCCATGAGCCGCTCGGCCTCCCGCAGGTGGGCGGCGCTGACCCTCAGGGTGGCGTCGGCCTCGCGCAGCGCCCGCTGGGAGAGGTCGGTGGTGAGTCCGAAGAGGTTGGCCGCCCCCGCCAGCGCGAAAAGCAGCATGTAAAGCCAGAGCTTGAGCCGGTTCCGGTTCATGGTTCTCTTCCTTTTATCCCAGCCCGGGGCCCGGGGCGAGGGCCAGTCCGGGAACGGCCGGTCCGGGTGTCACGAACCTGGCCGCCGCCCCTCTGTTTTGCATCCCACGCCGGGACATGATGCCGCAGGCGCCCCGGCCACCCCTGGAGAAACCTCGAATGAAGCGACTGCTCCTCGCCACCCTCCTCCTCGCCCCCGCGCTCGCCGGCGCCGACGAGGGGATGTGGACCTTCAACAACTTCCCGAAGGACCGGGTGGAGAAGGCCTACGGCTTCAAGGTCACCGACGCCTGGCTCGACAACGTCCGGCTCTCCTCGGTGCGCCTGGCCCAGGGCTGCTCGGCCAGCTTCGTCTCCGAGCGCGGCCTGGTGATGACCAACCACCACTGCGCCCACTCCTGCATCGAGCAGCTCTCGACCAAGGAGAAGGACTTCGTCAAGGCCGGCTTCCTCGCCAAGGCCGACGCCGACGAGGTCAAGTGCCCGGCGGTGGAGGTGAACCAGCTGGTCGGCATCACCAGCGTCACCGCCCGCATGAAGAAGGCGACCGAGGGGAAGAGCGGCCGCGACTTCTTCATGGCCCAGCGCGGTGAGCAGGCGGCCATCGAGAAGGAGTGCCAGACCGCCGACACCCTGCGCTGCGAGGTGGTCAGCCTCTACCGCGGCGGCGTCTACGACCTCTACAAGTACCAGCGCTACCAGGACGTGCGGCTGGTCTTCGCCCCCGAGTTCGCCATCGCCTTCTTCGGCGGCGACCCGGACAACTTCATGTTCCCCCGCTACGACCTCGACGTGGCCTTCATCCGCGTCTACGAGGGGGGCAAGCCGGCCAGGCTGAAGAACTGGCTGCGCTGGTCGGCCGCCGGCGCCAAGGAGGGCGACCTGACCTTCGTGGCCGGCAACCCGGGCGGCACCAACCGCAAGCTCACCGTGGCCCAGCTCGAGTACCAGCGCGACACCGCGCTGCCCGAGCGGCTGGTGGCCATGGCCGAGCTGCGCGGCAAGCTGACCGAGTATGTCCGCCGCGGCGAGGAGCAGGCCCGCCACTCCAACGCCACCCTCTTCTACGTCGAGAACGGCCTCAAGGCGCTCACTGGCCGGCTCGAGGCCCTGGCCGACGGCAGCTTCTTCGCGTCCAAGGTGAAGGCCGAGGTCGACTTCAAGGCGGCGCTGGCCAAGGATCCGGAGCTGGCCAGGAAGTACCTGCCGGCCTTCGACGAGGTGGCCAGGGCGGTCGCCGCGAGCAAGAAGCACCGCCGCCAGATGGAGTTCAAGGAAGGGCTCCGCGCCGGCGAGCTGCTCCCGGTGGCCCGCACGCTGGTCCGCGCCACCGCCGAGCGGCAGAAGCCGAACGCCGAGCGGCTCCGCGAGTACGGCGACGCCGCCCTGCCGGCGCTGACCCAGGGGCTCTTCTCGCCGGCCCCGGTCCACCCCGAGTTCGAGGTCTTCCAGCTCACCCACGCCTTCACCAAGATGCGCGAGAAGCTCGGCACCGACGACCCGTTCGTCAAGAAGGTTCTCGGCCAGCGGTCCCCGGCCGAGCTGGCCGAGGCGCTGGTCAAGGGGAGCACGCTGGCCGACGTGGCCACCCGCAAGAAGCTCTGGGAGGGCGGCCAGGCGGCCATCGCCGAGGCGGCCAGGACCGACACCCTGATCGCCTTCGCCCTGCTCATCGACGAGGACGGCCGCGCCGCCCGCAAGCTCTACGAGGACACCATCCAGCCGGTCCTCGTGAAGAACCAGGAGCTGATCGCCCAGGCCCACTTCGCCATCGAGGGGACCAGCGCCTACCCCGACGCCACCTTCACGC
>JANMRY010000153.1:0-42460 GCA_031388695.1 Anaeromyxobacter sp.
CTGCTCGAGGCGGAGCGGGGCGGTCCGCGCTGGCTGGGGCGCGACGGCCCGGTCGAGTGGCTGGTTGCCTTCGCGCCGGCCAGGCAGCGCGAGGTCTGGGGGCTGGTGCCCGGGGTCGGCAGCCTCGCCGAGCTCGACGAGGCCGGCGTCACGGGGCTGGCGGCCGGGCTCGACCGGATCCTCTGCGGCTACGAGGAGGCCGGCGCCCACGCCTTCAACTTCGCCTTCCTCTCCAGCCCGCTCCCCGGTCGCGGCGGCCAGTTCGCCCTGCAGGTGCGGGCCTGCTCGCGCCCGCCGCTCAAGCCGATGTACGTCAACTACGAGAGCTGGTTCGGCCCGCTCTTCGGCGGCGACGACGTCCACACCGAGGCGCCCGAGCCGTTCGCGGCGCGGCTGCGGGCCAGGTGGTGACGGCTACTTGAGCAGGTTGGTCCAGAGGTCGGCCCCGGGCGTGACCCCGGTGCCGGCCCGCTCCCAGATGGCGATGGCGTTGCCGGCGGCATCGACGGCGAGCCGGGGCCGGTCGGCGTTGCTGCCGGTGACGGGGTCGATCTCCTCCACGGTTCCCCACCCGGTGACCGCGTCGGCGCGGTTCGACTTGATGCGGCCGCTCTTCGACCAGACGGCGACGGCGTTGCCGCTGGCACCGATGCCGACCTGGGGGCTCACGGCGCCGAGGGTCACCCCGTCGTCGATCCGCTGCGGCGTGCCCCAGGCCCCGGCCAGGTAGCGGCTCGCCCAGGCGCTGGCGCCGTCCCCGCCGTTGTCCTCTTGCCAGGCCGCCACCGCGTCACCAGCGGTGTTCATGGCGAGGATGCAATCGAACGCGTAGGGCTCGCCGCTCCTCACCACGGTGGCCGTCCCCCACTGGCCCGCCGAGAAGCGGTTGAAGTAGATGGCGGAGGTGAACGAGGTGGCGTCCGACTGGCTCCAGGTCACCATCACGTTGCCGGCCGCATCGGAGGCGATGGCCGGCCTGGAGGTCCTCCCCTCGTTGGTCTCGAGCAGGGTGGCCGTGCCCCAGCCGGTGCCGGTGCCGGTGCCGGGCACGAAGCGTTTGGCCCAGACGTCCGAGCCGGTCCCCGCGGCGTTCTCCTCCACCCAGACCGCCGTGGCGATGCCGGCCGCATCCAGGGTGACCCGTGGATCGTTGGCATAGCTCGGAGCCGAGTCGAGCGGCACCACGCCACCCCACCCGAGGCTAGCGTCGAGCCGACGAGCCCTGACGTGGACGCCGGCGGCGAAGGTCCCCTCCGGCCAGACCACCATGGCGTTGCCGCCGGGGTCGATGGCGAGCTGTGGCGAGCCGGCGTTCACGGTGCCGCCGCTGACCAGCGCGGCCGTCCCCCAGCTGGAGGTCGAGGCGGTGAAGGGTCTGATCCAGACGTTGCCCAGGCTGCCGTCGATCTGCTGCCAGGCCACCAGCGCGTCGCCGTTGGTCTTGAAGGCGACCTGCGGTCCCCACCCGTCGCCCGAGGTGGCGGCCTGGATCGGCTCGGCCGTGCCCCAGCCGGTGGCCGGCAGGTAGCGCCGAGCCCAGATCTGGCTCTTGCCGGTGGCCACGGTGAGCTGCGACCAGACCGCCATGGCGTTGCCGGCGCCGTCGAAGGCGACCCTGGCCTCGGAGGCGTCGCCCTCGTCGATGCTCTCCAGCAGGCCGGCCCCTCGCCAGCTCTTCGGGACCTGGGCCGCGACGCAGCTCACCGCCACGTTGGTGACGTTGGCGCTGGCCGTGCCGCTGCCGTTCTGAACCGTGCAGACCTGCGCCGGGCTGCTCGGCTGGGTCAGCACCGTCACGGCGTAGGGCAGGCCAGCGCCAACCGGCGTGGCGAAGGTGAAGTTGCCGTCGGCTGAGACCCTCAGGTCGTCGCCGCCGTTGTCCTGCAGGACCAGGCCGGAGCCGAGGAGCCCGCTGACCGCGCCGCCGACCGTGTAGAAGACGGTCGGCGCCGGGATGTTGCCCTCCACGATGATCGCGTCACCCCGGAGGCGGCGGTGGACCGTCTTGCTCGGATCCCAGCTGGCCGTATCCAGCCCCCCCCCGGGGGTTGGCGAGTACTTGACGCCTGGGCAGTCGTAGGAGGTGACCATGACGAACTGGTTCTGCCCTCCGTCGAGGTGGGAGAAGGGGACCGTGACCGAGGCGGTGCCGGTGAGGTCGCTCGTCACGGTCGACAAGGTCATCGCCGGGGACTGGGTCGCGATGGTCTGGGTCTGGGCCAGCACCGACGGGCTGGTCCAGTTGAGCGGGGGGGTCCAGCGCCTCCGCAGGAACTGGACCGACACGTTGAAGCAGTTCCCTGGCACCTTGACGAGCGCTGAGAGCTGGAGGCTGGCCGGCTGGTCGACGCGATACGAGCCGAAGGCGCCGTTGGCCGGATCGGGCGAGGCCTTGGTCTGCGTCATCGCCCCGGCCGGCGTGGCGGCGACCTGCGCGACGCTGCGACCGTGGTGGCACCACCAGGGATCGTCGAACATGCCGACCGGGACCGCGCAGGCCGCACCGACGAGCCAGGAGAAGCTGTTGAGCCGCCACTCCGCGATGCCGTTGGCGCTGGTGAAGGACGTCGCGGTCCAGGACTGCCCCGGGCTGGCCATGAGCAGCTCGGTCCCCGGCGCGCTGCCGATCGGCGCACGGATGGTCACCGGCACGTTGAAGAGCAGGTCGTGCGGCGTGAGCTCGTAGACGGGGCCGGAGAGCGGGTAGGCCTCCAGCGCAGGCGGCGCCCCCGCGGACGAGCGCGCGATGCCGATGGTGGTCGCCTGGCTCAAGGCGCCGGGCGGCACCACCACCTGCACGCCGTCGGGCCCGGTGAGCGTGCCGCCCGCGGGACCGATGACGGCGGTGGCCGAGGTGGCGGGCGGGGCCGGCGCCTCCTCCTTGCCACCGCAGGCGGCGAGCAGGAGCGAGAGGAGCGCGGCGATCGTGACGGTCTTCATGGAGTTCCCCGGGGCGAAGGCTCAGCACTCACCCTAACGGTCTCCGCCGGGCACCAGAGGGGCCACTTCCAAGTTATCGGTTGGGCCACCTCGACCGGCAGTGGCCAGGCCGTGACTCTGTATGCAAGCGAATGTTCACCCCATGCCAGGCCCGGTCGGTTCGGTGACGGGGGCACCGGACCGACGCCGAGACTTCACGCATCCGTCCCGTTCGCCTCGGCGGGCGCGAAGTAGATACCGGCGGTCCATCTCCGGACGGGAGGTCACCGCTCATGACTCGCAGTTCGCTCAAGCTCGGCCTGGCACTCGCAGCCCTCACCATCTCGCTCACCGGGTGCGCCGGGGACGCTGGCGCTGCTGGCGCTGCCGGCGCCCCTGGTACGACCGGCCCCACTGGTCCCACCGGCCCGACCGGCCCCTCCGGCCCAACCGGCCCAACCGGCCCGACCGGCCCGACCGGGCCCTCCGGCCCGGCCGCGGCCGGCCCCAACCTCCCCTCCATGGTCGCGCTCGCCTTCACCGCCCCCACCGGCGACATCCCCACCCACGTGAAGACGCTGGTCGCCCAGGTGGCCGCCGGCACCCGCACCGCCGCCTCCGCCTTCGTGGCCGCCAGCTCCACCGACGACCTGCGCGCGCTGGCCGGCGTCCACCCGAGCGTGGTCGCCTCCTGGATGGATCCGCTCGCCTTCAGCGTCGGCGCCGCCACCCCGCGCTTCGGCGCCAACAACGCCTACATCGCCTTCTTCGGCGACGGCTGGGACGCCGTGGCCGGCGCCGCGCCGCAGTGGAACGGCTCGGGCACCTCCGGCTGGGTCTACGTCAACCACGAGTACGTCTCGAACGGCGCCCCCAGCCTGACCGCCGCCCCCACCGGCCAGAACCTCCAGCTGGCCAGGGAGCTGGTCCGCCAGGGGCTGCTCACCAACGACGTGACCAGGCCCTTCGACGCCGCCTCGCTCACCATCTACCTCCGCGAGTACAAGAAGCAGCTGGGCGGCACCTGGATGCGGATCGTGCAGGACCCGGCCACGCTCGCCTGGCAGGTCGACCTCAGCGCCGCCAACAGGCGGTACGACACCACCAGCGACACGCAGCTCCTGCTGACCGGCATGACGCTCGGCTCTGGCATCGCCACCGCCGACAACGGGACGGCGCTGGCCCTCGGCGTCATCCCCGGCACCGCCTCGAGCTGCTCGGGCGCCCAGACGCCCTGGGGGACGATCATCGCCGGCGAGGAGAACCCGCAGGATCTGGTGGGTGACCTGGAGCCGGTCTGGAGCTCCTCCAACCAGTTCGTGGCCGGCAGGGGCTTCGACCCGGGCGCCAACGTGACCTTCGACTACCCGGCCTCCCCGACCTCGGTGCTCGGCCGCAACCCGGACACCCTGGCCGTGCACTCCAAGGACCACCTCGGCTACCTCGCCGAGATCGACCCGGGCGCCGCCGCCGGCGAGTTCTACGGCAAGACCACCGCTGGCGTCGGCCACCGCAAGCTCGGCGTCTTCGGCCGCGCCCGCTGGGAGAACGCCTCCTTCGTCGTCGACGCCAGCTGGAAGCTGCCGGCCGGGCAGAAGGTGGTGGTCTACGCCGGTGATGATCGCCGCAGCGGCCGCATCTACAAGTGGGTCTCGGCCGCGCCCTACACGGCCGGCATGACCAGGGCCCAGCAGCGCGCGCTCATGGACGCCGGTTCGCTCTACGTGGCCCAGTTCGACGGGCTCGACAACGTCACCGGCCTCAAGATCCTGCCGTCTGGCGGCGGCGCCGCCGTCACCCCGACCGAGGCGGTCCGCGGCTCGGGCCGGTGGCTGCTGCTCTCCACCACCTCAACCGACGTGGCCCCCAACGCCGGGCAGGGCACGCTGGCCGCCGGCACCACCATCGGCACCGCGCTCAGGGACGTCAGCTGGAACGGGCTGGGCGGCTTCCCCGACGACGACGCGGTCCTCCGCGCCCTCTTCACCGCCTCCAACAAGATCGGCGTCATGGAGCTCAACCGCCCCGAGGACCTGGAGTGGAACCCGAAGGATCCGTCGGGCACGCCGCGCCTCTACGCCGCGCTCACCAAGAACGGCACCCGTCCCGCGCTCAACCAGGCGGGCCTCCTGACCGCCAACGTCGCGGTCCGGCCCGATCCCTACGGGTCGATCTGGGCGGTCGAAGAGGCCAACCCGGCCGACCCCGCGGTCTCCAGCACCTTCACCTACTGGATCCCCTGGCTCGGCACCGGCGGCACTGGCCCGCAGGACGCCGCCAACCCGGACAACCTGATGATCGACCGCGAGGGCGGCGTCTGGTTCGGCACCGACGGCAACTACGGCACCAACGGCCACTCCGACGCCCTCTACTACCTGGACCTCGATCCGGCCCACCAGGCGACCGCCACGGTCACCTACGGCAGGCCGTTCCGCGTCGCCTCCGCTCCGAGCGACGCCGAGGCGACCGGGCCGGCCTTCTCCCCGGACCAGCGCACGCTCTTCTTCAACGTGCAGCACCCGGGCGAGGACACCTTCAGCGCCTGGCCCGGCAGCAAGTAGCCTTCACCCTGGGGGGGGACTCATTTCACCACCAGCAGGTCATCGGCCAGCGTCCCGAGCTTCTCGCCGCCGCCGGGCGTCACCGCGAAGGTGTTCTCGATGCCGACCGCGCCCTGCTGAGGGAACACGAACTTCGGCTCGACCGCCAGCGTCATCCCGGCCTGCAGCGGCGCGTCGAAGCCGGGGGCGAGCACCGGCACCTCGTCGAGCTCGAGCCCGATGCCGTGGCCGACGAAGCGGGCCTGCGCACCGGGCGGCCCCATGAAGCGGTCGCCCAGCCCGGCCTCGTCGGCCCGCTTCCGTGCCAATGCGAAGAGCGCGCTCGGGATGGCGCCCGGCACGAGCCCGGCCGCCACCTCGTCCTGGATGGCGCGAGCCACCTCGAAGGCCCGCAGCAGCTCACCGTCCAGCCGGCCGCAGACCGCCATGCGCGTCATGTCGGTGATGTAGCCGTCCCGGATGGCGGTGTAGTCGAGCAGCACCGGCGAGTCGCGGCCGATGGGGGCGAGCGAGGCGCCGAGCGGCGAGGCGGGCGAGAGGCCGCTGCCGGTGACCGGCCCGTCGAAGTAGCTCGGCGAGGAGGCCGAGCTGCCGGCCAGCGCCAGCCCCATGAAGAACTCCTGGTTGAAGCCGCGCACCCGCGGGCTCCCCTCGTTGCCGGCCCGGCGCATCCGCACCTCGAGCTCGGCCGAGACGTCGACCTCGCGGAGCTCCGGGCGCAGGAAGGCCGGCACCTCGGCGAAGACCCCGGAGAGCAGCCGGGCCGTGGCGCGCATCCGGTCGAGCTCCCAGGCCGACTTCACGCTGCGCAGCTCGCGCACCAGCATGGAGACGTCGGTCCACTCCACCCCCGGCAGCGCCTTGCCCCAGAACTGCTGCACCGCCACCGGCACCACGTCCATGGTCAGGCCGAGCCGCCGCGGCGCGCCGACCAGCGCCGCCAGCTCGCGCGAGGGCGGGAAGGGGAGCACGCGGCCGAGCGGGCTCTCGGCGCGGGCCCGCGTGAGGCTCTTGCGCACCAGCAGCGCCGGCTCGCCTTCGGTCGGGAACCAGAGGGCGGCGTTCTGGCGGGTGCCGGCCAGCCAGAGGAGGTCGACCGCCTGGAGGATGAGCGCCCCCTCCAGGCCGCGGGCGGCGAGGGCTTCGCGGAGCAGGTCGGCGCGGCGGGTGGTCTCGGCGATGGGGGTCATGGTGATTCCCGTAGCACGGGTCGAGAGCATCGATTGAAAGCGAACGTTTTTGACTGCTCACTTTGAACGGTTCGCCACCGCGTGGCGGCAGGCGAGATGGCGCGATCATCGACAGGGCAGCTTTTCGCTCAGGCTCTGCGCCTCTTCGGACCCGGCATGCACCTTGCTTTGGTGACATTGCAGGGAGCGCCGGCCGATCGGCCTTCGCACCTCCACTCGCCTGTCCTGAAGAGCCTCGACGGCGGCGGCCTCCACCCCTGGCTCGGAGCAGACCCTTGAACACACGCACCCCTCGCATCCTCCTCCTCGCCTCGGTCGTCGCCCTCTCGGCGGTCGCCTGCGGAACGGCACCGTCCGCCACCGGTGAAGCCTCCGCCGCGGCGCGGTCGCAGTTCGCCATGGCCGCCACCACGCCCCCGTTCGGCACCTCGGGGAGCTTCGCAATCCTCGCCAACACCGCCGTGACCTGCACCGACGCCACCATCATCGGCGACGTCGGCGTCTCGCCCGGCAACGCCATCGCCCAGACCAGCTGCCCGGTGACCGGCGCCCTCCACCCGAACGACGCCGCCGCCACCCAGGCCTACGCCGACTTCCTCGTCGCCTACGACGCCGTCGCGGCCCTGCCGTGCGACCAGGTCCTCACCACGCTCGACGGCCTCACCCTGGCGCCCGGCACCTACTGCTTCGACGCCGCCGCCACCTCGACCGGCGGCGTGCTGACCCTCGACGGGCCGGCCAACGGCAGCTGGATCTTCAAGATCGGTACCCTCGGGACCGGCGCCCTGACCGGCACCAACTTCTCGGTGGTCACCCCGGCCGGCACGCCGCCGGCCTGCGGCAACGTCACCTGGTGGACGGCCGAGGCGGTCACGCTGACCGACTCGCAGTTCGTCGGCAACGTCCTCTCCGGCGCGGCCGTCACCCTGACCCGCGGCACCTTCGCCGGCAACGCCCACTCGAAGGCCGGCGTGACCATCACCGGCGACGCCGTGATCGGCTGCAACATGGGCAGCACCCCCGGCGGCGGCTCCACCTGCGACGAGGGTGAGGACGAGGACGACTGCGAGTGCCGTGAAGAGGACGGCGAGCACGACGACGACCACGACGGCGACCGCGACTCGCACCATGGCTCGAAGTCCTCCTCCCACGAGATGAGCGAGAGCAAGCAGGACAAGCACCACGACCGGTGCGATGACGACGGCAAGAAGGGCCACGGCGAGAAGGACGACCGCCACGGCGGCGAGAAGAACGATCGCCGCGGCAACGGGTAGTCACCGTGCCACTCCCAGCCGCCGCCGAAGCCTGGCGGCGGCCGGGGGTGGCCGTTCCGCCGGCACTGCGCACGAACCTGCGGCGAGCCTACGGGTAGGCGACGAAGGTGAACGTGGTCTGGATGTTCGCCCCGCTGGCCGCCGTGGGAGCGGTTCCAGCGAGGACCACGCTGAAGGAGCTACCGAGGAGGCTCGCGTAGTCGCCGGCGGCCATCGTGGCCGAGTCGAACGTCCCGAAGACGATCGCCATCGGTACGGGTCCCGCCGACGTCGGGCTGGTGATGCCCGCCAGCTGATACGAATTCGGGGTCACCACGAAGGAGACGCTCACTGGGCCCGTGAAGGCGTCCTGCAGGCCGGTGAAGCCAGTCGAGGTCAGCAGCTCGATGGTCACGCCGGTGGCGACGATCTTCGACGGATCCTGCCCGAGCTTCGCCTTCGCGTCGTTCAGGAACTTCCCCCAGGGGTTCCCGCTCGGCTGGGTGATGTTCTTGTCCTCGAGGATGGCGTTGCCGATCCCCGGCTTGATGCTGTTGAACGTGATGGCGACCGGCGCCGAGTAGCTGACGGCGTCGCTCCCGCAGCCTGCGGCGATCGGGGCGAGGAGGGCGAGCAGCAGCGGCAGGTTGGCTTTTTTCATGGTTCGGCATGATGCCACGCCGGGCGCCCATCCCCAAGAAGCGTCCGTGAGGCGGCGCCGGCCGCTCTACCGGGGGTGCGGGCTTGCGGCTCCTCCCGGGAGCCCATACGCTCGCGCTTCATGTTCGACGACCTGTTCCCCATCGCCGTCGGGATCGCCCTGCTCTCCTTCTTCATCGGCCCGCTGCTGCGCCGGCTGGGGGCCGGCCGCCGCACCGCCGAGGCCGAGCGGCTCCGCGTCGAGGCCGCCTCGCGCGGGCTCCGCTACGAGGCCGCCACCCGGGAGGCCGTGCCCGGCCAGAGCCCGGCCGCCGCCGTCGCGCCGTTCGCCGCCCACGTCTTCTCCGGCTCCAGCGCCGGGCTCGCCTGGTCGGCCAGCGTCGAGGCCACCCTCGACGCCGACGGCGACGGCCCGCGCCGCAACCGCAGCCAGCGGACCCGCATCACCTTCCCCGGCCTCGCCGCCGCACCCGGCACCTTCCTGCTGATCATGGCGCTGCCACCCGGGGCGAAGCTGCCTCCGCCGGCGGCTCCCGGCTCGGGCTTCCTGGCCGGGCTGGCCGCGCGGGCCACCGAGGGGCTCCTCGACCTCTACGTCACCGGCTACTTCGGGGCCGAGCACCGCCAGCTGGTCAACGTGGCCGGCGCGGCGCGCCCCGAGGCTCCGCCCGGCCTCCTGGTGCTCTCGACCGATCCCTCGCTCGCGGCACGCCTGCTCGACCCGCAGGGCGCGGCGCTCCTCGAGGCGCTCCACCAGCCGGAGGGCACCCGGGCCGAGCAGCAGGCCCGGCGCGGCTTCGGCCTGCTGATCACGCCGGCCGGGCTCCTCTTCGGCTGCCAGGTGGCGCTCGGCGACCCGGCCGTGCTCCGCGGCGTGGCCGAGCAGGTGGCCCGGGTGGCCACCCACGCCCGCTTCGCGCGCCCGCCTCCCCTCAGCTGATCCCTCCCGTCCACCGAGGTCCACCAACCGCGAGGAGGTGGAGACGCTCTGGGCGACGGTCCGGGCCGACCTGCAGGCGCTCGGGATGCGCTGAGCCGCGCCGGCGCTTCGTTGACCGTCGCCGCGGCGGCGCGCTATAGCCCGGCCTCCTCTCCCGCCCCTCACGGAGCGCCCGCCGCGCA
This sequence comes from Anaeromyxobacter sp., assembly GCA_031388695.1. Taxonomy (GTDB): domain Bacteria; phylum Myxococcota; class Myxococcia; order Myxococcales; family Anaeromyxobacteraceae; genus JADKCZ01. The sequence goes on from JANMRY010000153.1 coordinate 9,706, forward strand.
TGGCTTCGGACCACGAGATCATCTCGCAGCTCAACGCGAGCGCCGAGCGCGGCGTGCGGCCGGAGCGCGCCCAGGCGGCGCTGGCCGAGGTCCCCGACCTCGAGGAGACGCTGGCGGCGCTGGAGCAGCGGCTCACCAGCGCCACCGACGACGCCGAGGCCCGGCTGCAGGCGGCCGCCCGCCACCTGGTCTCGGCCGGCGGCAAGCGGATCCGCCCGCTGGTCTCGCTGCTCGCCTGCGGCGCCAACGGGGGCCGGCTCGACGCCGCCATCCCCTACGCGGTGGCGGCCGAGCTGACCCACTCGGCCACGCTGCTCCACGACGACGTCATCGACGACGGCCCCATGCGCCGCGGCCAGCCGGCCTCGCGGGTCATCTGGGGCAACTCGGTCTCGGTGCTGGCCGGCGACTGGCTGCTGACCCGGGCGCTCGAGATCGTGGCCGAGGCCCCGGCGGCACGGCTGGCGCTGCTGCCGCTGCTCGCCACCATGCGCCGGCTGGTCGAGGGCGAGGTGCTGCAGCTCACCTTCCGCGGCACCTTCGCCGCCACCGAGGCGACCTACCTGCAGGTGGTGACCGGCAAGACCGCCTCGCTCTTCGGCTGGGGCGCGGCGGCCGGGGCCTGGGCGGCCGGCGTCGAGGGGGAGATCCCGGCGGCGCTGGTCCGCTTCGGCGAGGGGATCGGCGTCGCCTTCCAGCTGGTCGACGACGCCCTCGACTACGCCGCCGATCCGAACGTGCTCGGCAAGAAGCTGGGCGCCGACCTGCTGGAGGGCAAGGCGACGCTGCCGCTGATCCGCGCCCTCGACGCGCAGGCCGGGCTGCGCGACCGGCTGCAGCTGCTGCTCGACGGCAAGGCCGACGGCGACGCCGTGGCCGGCGAGGTGCTCGAGGCGGTGCGGCGCTCCGGCGGCGTCGAGGCGGCCCGGGCCATGGCCCGCGAGCGGACCGCGCAGGGGATGGCGGCGCTGCAGGCGCTCCCCGACGGCCCGCACCGGCGGGCCCTGGCCGAGGCGGCCCGCTCGCTGACCGAGCGGGCGTTCTAGCCCGCCGCCCCGGCCGGTTCCGGTTGCGGACCGGGAGTACCACCCGTACGCTCGGCCTCCCACCTCCAGGAGCGCCCATGCCCGCCACCTCCACGCCCTGCGCCTCCCCGCTCGCCCTCCTCCAGGCCGCGCTGCTGCTGCTCGCCGCCGGGCCGGCCGCCGCGGTCGAGAAGCCCGAGGGCAGGGCGGTGCAGCACGACGGCTACGCGCTCACCCTCCCGACCGGCCTACGCATCGTGGCGTACCAGCTCGCCGGCGCCCCGCGCGGATCGGTGGGCGTCTCCTGGCTGGCCGGCTCGATGGACGATCCCCCTGGAAAGGAGGGGCTGGCCCACCTGGTCGAGCACCTCGCCTTCAGGCGCCGCGTCGCCGGGGGCACGGTCTGGGAGCGGCTGCAGGGGGACGGCGTGAGCTTCAACGCCTACACGGTCCATGACGCCACGGTCTACTTCGAGAGCGCCAAGCCGGACCAGCTGCGCCAGCTGCTGTCTCTGGAGGCCGAGCGGATGCGGGACCCGCTCTTTGGCGTCACCGAGGAGGACTTCGTCACCGAGCGCGACGTGGTCGTCTCCGAGCTTCGCGAGCGGACCCAGCGCTTCGACGTGCTCGACGGGTTCGAGACGCTGCAGGGCCGGCTCTTCGGCGCCAACCATCCTTACGGGCGCAGCATCGGCGGGACCGAGGCGTCGGTCCGGCGAATCACCTGGGCCGACGCCACCGCCTTCGTCAAGACGCTCTATCGCCCCGAGCGGGCCATCCTCACCGTGGTGTCGCCACGGCCGGCCAGGGAGGCGGCCAAGCTGGCCCTCGACCAGCTCGGCACCTGGGCCACCGGTCCGACCGACGTGCTGGTGCCAGCGGTGCAACCCGCCGCCCGGCCGGCGGTGCCGGTCCCCCCAGACCCGCCGCCCGAGCTGCTGGAGCTCCGCGGGGCCGTGCCCCGCCCGGTGCTGCTGGTCTCATTCCAGGTGCCCGGCGACGCGGCCGAAGCCGGCCCCATGGGGCGGGCCGCGGCGAGTGCCCTGTGGCAGGTCATGGGCCGGCGGCTCGTTGGCAAGGGGGACTACGAGAAGATCGCCTCGTTCAACGCCTCCTATCGCGGCCTGGATGGCGCCGGAATGCTGACGGCGGCCATCGAGCTGGAGGAGGGTATCGACCCGAAGAGGGTGCTGGAGGCGATCCGGGACAACCTGGTGTCCCTGGAGGATGAGAACTCCGACCTCAAGATGCGAACCAAGGTCACGCTGCAGAGCCGCGACTTCCAGTTGATGGCCACCTACATGTCGATCGAGCATCTCGACGCCGCCACGCTGGCGGCCTTCACACGAGCCACGGGCAAGCTCGACGCCATCCAGGCACGGCAGCTCCAGGTCCTCTCGCTCAACCAGACCATCGAGACCTACTGGCACGACAACCTCAAGCGAAGCCGCTCGGCTGCGGTCGTGGTCCTGCCGGCGAAGGACGCCAGCGAAGCGGCCGCTCCAGTGGGCGACCTCTCCTCACGTATGACCGAGAAGCACCAGGATCGCGACCTCGACTTCACGCCGAGGCGAGCCGTGACCGACGTGGCGCGCCCTCCCGGGCTCGACGGGGCCCGTCGTTTCAAGCTCAAGAATGGACTCACGGTGGTGCTGGCGCCCCGGACCCTGCTCCCGCTGGCGGAGGTGACGCTGGTGGTACCCACCAACCTGGCGGGGCTGAAGGGGAGCTCGACAGCCCTGCCCGAGTTCACCATGGCCTTCGCGGGAACCGCCGCCGATTCCCGGTGGGGCCACGCGGCCCGCCTGGGAATGCAGGGCTTCACCAGGCCGGAGCTGGAGGGGGTCACCTTCAAGCGGCGCGGCACCTCCGTCACCTTGCGGCAAGTGCTCGAGGACGTGGAGCGGCTCACGCATAACTTCGAGTTCTCTCGCAGCCGCGCCACCTTCATCAGGGACGCCCTGGTCAAGGACCGCGTGGCGGCGCTGAAGAAGCCCGAGGTCGTGGCCGGCGCCGCGCATCGTGGCCTGGTCTACCCCGACCACCCATATGGCGCGATGACCAGGGTGTGGGAGCTGGAGCGGCTCTCCCGGGAGCAGGCAGAACAGTGGGTCTCCACGCAGCTCCGACCGGAGCTGGCCACGCTGATCGTGGTCGGCGACTTCGAGCCTGGCGCCACGGTGGAGAGGCTGGTGACCGACATCTTCGGATCCTGGAGCCCCGGGCGCCCCGGGCCACGACTCGAGGCGTTGGCGCCGCTGCCCACCTCGCCACAGGTCGCGCTGGCCGATCGGCCCGGGGCGAAGCTGGCGGAGCTGCGGCTCTCCTACCGGATCCCCGAGGCGGTTCGCGCCGACGAGGCGGCCGTCGAGGCGGTGTCGCGGCGGCTGGGCCAGTCGCTCATGTCACTGCTCCGCGAGGAGGCGGGCACCACCTACGGGGTCCGCACCTCGGTGCAGCATGAGCCCTACGCCTCGGTCTTCCAGATCGAGACCATGGTAGACGCGGCAGTGGCCGGCGACGCGCTGGTCCGCCTGGCCGCCGGCGTGGAGTCGCTGGCCCAGACGCCGCTCCCCGCCGCCGCCGTCGCCCGCGTGCAGTGGCTGCTGGCACGGGACTTTGGTGGCGCCTTCGACACCGTCGCGCAGGTTTCGGACGCACTGCGCGAGCAGGCGTTCCGTGGACTTTCGGCCGACCACTGGGAGAAGAAGGCCGCCGCCATCGCCTCGCTCTCGGCGGCCCGGATCCAGGCGATGGCCAAGGCGCTGCTCGGCCAGGAGGTCATCCTCGTGGTGGGCGACGCCAAGGTGCTGGGGCCGCAACTCAAGGCGACCGGCTTCGACTTCGAGCCGGTCAAGTCGGCGCCCTGAGGCCGGTCGCGGCCAGGCCGGTCGCGACCAGGCCGGGCGCGGCGCCAGGCTTGGCCAGCGCCAGGTAGATGACCGGGAGGACCAGCAGGGTGAGCGCCGTCGAGGTGACCAGGCCACCCATCACCACCACCGCCAGCGGCCGCTGGATGTCGGCGCCGGAGCCCTGGGCGTAGAGCATGGGCAGGTGGCCGATGAAGCTGGTGAGGGCGGTCATGATGAGCGGCCGGAAGCGCAGGTCGCACCCCTCGCGGACCGCCTCGGCGGCTGTTCGCCCCTGGTCACGGAGCTGGCGCAGGAAGGCGACCAGCACCACGCCGTTCTGGACGGCGATGCCGAGCAGCACGATGAAGGCGACGGCCGCCGAGACCGAGACCGGCATCCGGAAGACCACCACCGCCACCACGCCGCCCACCAGCGCGAACGGCAGGTTGAGCAGCACCAGCAGCGCGTCGCCGAAGGAGCCGAGCGCCAGGTAGAGCAGCAGCAGGATCAGCGCCAGGGCGATGGGGACCACCACCGCCAGGGTGCGCATGGCGCGCTGCTGGTTCTCGAACTGACCGCCCAGCTCGATGAAGGTGCCGGGAGGCAGCTCCCTCTCGAAGGGCGCCAGCTTCTCCTTCACCTCGGCCACGAAGCCGCCCAGGTCACGCCCGCGGATGTTGGCCTCGACCAGCACCCGGCGGATGCCGTTCTCGCGCGAGACCTGCGCGGGGGCCTCGACCAGCTCGATGCGGGCCAGCTGCGAGAGCGGAACCCGCTCGCCGCCGGGCGCGGCCACCAGCAGCCTGCCGACCCGCTCCACGTCGCTCCGGCTCTCCGGTGGGAAGCGGACCACCACCGCGAAGCGGCGCTGGTCCTCGATGAGGGTGGTGGCCTTCTTGCCGGCGATGGCCGACTCGATGGTGTCGTTGATGTCGCCCACGGCGATGCCGTGGCGGGCCGCCGCCTCGCGGTCGATCACCACGTCGTACTGGGAGAGGCCGGAGACCTGCTCCACCTTGACGTCGGTGGCGCCGGGGACCGCGATCACCGCCGCCGCGATCCGGTCGGCGAAGCCCTTGAGCAGCGCCAGGTCGGTCCCGAAGACCTTGATGGCGAGATCGCTCTTCACGCCGGAGATCAGCTCGTTGACGCGCAGCGCGATCGGCTGGGAGAAGGAGAAGCGCAGCCCGGGGATGGAGGAGAGGTCCTGCTGCATGGCCACGGCCAGGTCGGCCCTGGAGCGCCCTCCGCCGAAGGTCTTGCGGGGCTTGAGCATGACGAAGACGTCGGTCTGCTCGGGCCCCATGGGGTCCTCGGAGATCTCGGCCCGGCCCGTCTTGGAGACCACCGCCTCGACCTCGGGGAAGGCCATGAGCCGCTTCTCCAGGTAGCGAGACACCTCCACCGAGCCCTGCAGCGAGGCGTTGGGGAGCCGGACCACGTTGATGGCGATGGCCCCCTCGTCGAGGGCCGGCATGAACTCGGTCCCCACGAAGGGCACCAGGGCACCGGCCGCGAGGAGGACCGCCACCGAGATGCCGATGGTGCGCCTCGGGCTGGCGACCGCCCGATCGAGCAGCGAGAGGTACCCCGCGTGGATCCGCTTCACGAAGCGGAACTCCTTCTCCGGGGCCTGCGCCAGGACCAGCTCCGAGAGGACCGGGATGACCAGGAGGGCCACCGCCAGCGAGACCAGCAGCGCGATGAGCATGGTGGAGGCGAGGGGCGCGAACATCTTCCCCTCGATCCCCTGCAGCGCGTAGAGCGGCACCAGGATCACGGCGATGACGAGGACCGAGAAGGCCACGGGCCGGGCCACCTCCTGGACGGCCTCGGCGACGATCCGCCGCTTGGGCGCATCGGTCCGGTGGGCCAGGTGGCGGCGGACGTTCTCCACCACCACGATCGAGGCGTCGACCACCATGCCGACCGAGAAGGCCAGGCCGCCGAGCGACATGAGGTTGGCGGTGAGCCCGACCCGCCCCATGACGATGAAGGTGACGAGGAAGGTGAGCGGCAGGCTGACCAGCACCACCAGGGCGGTCCGCAGCTCGGCGACGAAGAGGAAGAGGATGATGATGACGAAGATGCCGCCCTCGAGGAGCGCGTCGACCACGGTGCGGATACAGGCCTCGATGAGCGAGGTCCGATCGTAGAAGACGTTGATGCGCGCGCCCTGCGGCAGCGTGGTGGAGGCCTTCTGGATGGCCGCCTTGACGCTCTGGACCACGTCCTTGGCGTTCTCGCCCTTGAGCATGATGACCATGCCGGCCACCGCCTCGCCCTTGGCGTCGCGGGTGACCGCGCCCTGGCGCGGCTCGGCGCCGATCACCACGTCGGCCACGTCGCGCAGGTAGACCGGCGTGCCGTCGTGGGCCCTCAGGACCACCCGCTCGATGTCCGGGATGTCCTTGAGCAGCCCGACGCCGCGCAGGTAGGCCTGCTCCCAGCCCTCCACCAGCACGCCGCCGCCGGCGTTGCCGTTGGAGCGCTCCAGCGCCGAGGCGACCTCACCCACGGTGAGGCCGTACTTCACGAGCCGCTCCGGCCGGACCAGCACCTGGTACTGCTTCACGAACCCGCCGAAGCTGTTGACCTCGTTGACGCCCCGCACCGGCTTCAGGAGCGGGGCGACGATCCAGTCCTGGATGGTGCGCAGGTCCGTCGGGGAGAAGCCGTCCCCCTCGAGCGTGTACTGGAAGATCTCGCCGAGGCCGGTGGAGATGGGGCCGAGCTCCGGGTCGACCCCGGGCGGTAGCGTCTCGCGCACGGCGGCGAGCCGCTCGAAGACGATCTGGCGGGTCCAGTAGGTGTCGACGCCGTCCTCGAAGACCACCACCACCTGGGAGAGCTCGGCCCTGGAGAGGGAGCGGACCGAGGTGACCCGGGGCAGGCCCCGGAGGTGCTGCTCGATGGGGAAGGAGACGCGGGACTCGACGTCCACGGCGGCCAGGCCCGGCGCCTTGGCGAGCACCATGACCTGGGTGTTGGTGACGTCGGGGAAGGCGTCGATGGGGAGCTGAGTCCAGGCCACCCCGCCGCCGATGGCGGCCGCGGCGGTGACCAGGAGGACGAGGAAGCGGTTGGCGAGGATCCAGGTGATGGCGCGCATGGGTCCTCGCTAATCCGCGCAGCCGGCGCCCATCTTGGAGCGCAGCACGTCCGACTTGAGCAGGAAGGCGCCGGCCGTCACCACGGTCTCGCCACCGGCGAGCCCCGACGTCACCTCGATCCAGTCGAGGCTGGCGCGGCCGGTCTGGACGGGGCGCCTCATGTAGAACTCGCCCTGGCGGTGGAGGAAGACGAAGGAGCGCCCCTCGTCCGAGAGGACCGCGGAGCGCGGCAGCGCCAGCGCCTCCTCCTCGCCCGGCAGGTAGAGCTGCACCGCGGCGAACATGCCGGCGCGGAGCTTGCCGGCGAGGTTCTTCAGGGCGATCCGCACCTTCACCGTGCGGGTCTTCTCGTCCATGGTCGGCCCGATGAAGTCGACGGTGCCAGGGAAGACCTCCCCGGGGTAGGCCTTCACGGTCACGCCGGCGCGCAGGCCTGCCTTCTCGCTCGCGACCACCCGGCCCAGCTGGTCCTCGTAGAGGTCGGCCCAGAGCCAGAGGCCAGAGAGGTCACCCACCGTGAGGATCGACTGGTCGGGGCGCACCAGCTCCCCGGGGACGGCGTGCATCTCGAGGACGACGCCGGCCGCCGGCGCGCGAAGGACGAGGGTGCCGCCACCGGCGGTGCCGCCACGACCGGAGATCGCGTCCGCCTCGCTCGGCGAGAGGCCGAGCCGGACCAGCTTCTCCCGGGCCGCCCGGGTCCTGATCTCCGCCGTCTCGTGGTCTGCGCGCGCCTGGAGCCACTCCTTCTCCGACGCGATCTTCTCCTCGCGCAGGCTCTCGGCCCGCTCGGCGGCGCGCCGCGCCAGCTCCAGGGCGCCGCGAGCCTCCAGGTACTGGCTCTGCGCCTCGCCGAGCGCCACGCTCTCGAGCTCGATGAGCGCCTCCCCGGCGCGGACCTTCTGGCCGAGGCTCACCTTCACGGCGCGAACCCTGGCCTCGGTGCTGGGCGCGATGTGCGTCACCTGCCGCTCGTCGAACTTGATCTCCCCGGTGAGCCCCAGCGGCGCCTCCAGCTTGCGCCGCCCGGTCACCGCGGTCTTCACCAGGCCGTCGTCGAGCATCGCCTTGGGGACACGGACCACCCCGACCTCGTAGCGACACTCGTCGCACTCGAAGGTCCTCTTGCCGTGCTCGCAGCTCCTGGCGAGGAGCGCCTCGGCCGGCTGGTCGAGGTCGGAGGCCTTGGCGCCGCCCTCCCCGCGGCCGTGGTCATCGTCGGCGGCGGCGTGACCAGCGGTGGCGTGACCAGCGGTGGCCTCCTTGGCGTGGTCATCGGCAGGTGCCTTGCCGGCCGAGCAACCTGCGGCGAGGGAGAGGACGGCGAACAGCGAGAAGATCGTGCGGCTCATGGCAGCTCCAGTCCGGCCAGCGCGGCGAGGTCGCCGCAGGCGTTCTGCATGTCGAGGAGGAGGTCGAGGTACTCGCGGCGGGTGTCGAGGAGGACGCGGCGGGCGTCGATGACGTCGAGGAGGCCGGCCTCCCCGAGCTCGAAGGCGCGCCCCAGGGTCCGCGCCGAGCCCTCGGCCCGGGGCAGGATCTCACTCCGGAAGCGGCCCGCCGCCGCCTGGCCGGCGGCGCAGCCCCTCCAGGCGTCCGAGAGACCTGCGGTCAGCTCACGGGAGGTCGCATCGAGCCGAGCACGCTCGCCCTCCTCGACCGCCTCGGCTTGCCTGATCCTCCCCTGGTTCCAGTTCCAGAGCGGGAGGGTGAGGTTGGCGGTGACGGTGTTGGCGGTCCGGTCGAGCTCGTCGACGTGCGCCGCTCCGACAGAGAGCTTGGGCATGCGCTCCCACCGCTCGGCGCTCGCCTCCTCGGCCGCCGCCTGGAGGCGGGCCCTGGAGGCCTGGACGACCGGGCTCGAGGCCAGCACGCGATCCTGGAGCTCGGCCAGCGGGGGGAGCGGGAGCGGGGCCGCGAGGTCGGCTTCGACCCGGCCTACCGGAGCGCTCATCCAGGTCGAGAGGCGTTGCCGCTGGGCGTCGGCCGACGCGCGTGCGCGCTCGACCGCGTTTCGCAGCCGCTCCAGCTCGATCTCGACCCTGGGAACCTCCGTCGGCCGCCCCTCGCCGCGCTCGGCCCGCTTCCGGACCAGGGCGGCCAGCTGGGCCGCCTGGCCAGCCAGCTCATCGCCCGCCTCCACGACCGACTGGCCGTGGGCCAAGGCCACGAACGTCCGGCGCAGCTCCCGGGTGACCTGGAGGCGCACCGCCCTGGCGTCCTGATGCACGCCCTCCTGCGCGGCCCGCGCGGCGTCCACGCGGGAACCGCGAGTCGCCAGGAACTCGAGCGGCAGCTCGACCGAGTAGCCCCACTCGCGCCGCCCCGAGCCACCGTCGCGAGGGCGGCCATCGCCGACCGAGAGGCCGAAGATCGGGTTGGGGAGCACCCTGGCCGTGGAGACGGCGCCAGCGGCGCCATTTTCTCGTGCGGCGGCCTCCAACAAGAGCGGGTGGCGGCCCACCGCCGCGGAGACCTCCGGCCAGCGAAGCACCGGGATCGGCTCGGGTCCCATGGCCCATCCGGCGACCGGAAGGGCAAGTGCAATGATGAGCAGGCAGCGCCTGCTCCCTGGGGATCTCTTCACGCGGACCTCGTAGCGAGCGCGCTGACGGCGACCCCGAAGGCCAATGGCCAATTGGGGTGCGCGGAGCGCACGGTGAGTGGGAGCCACGCCCGAGGGGCGCGGCGGCGACACGTCACGCTACGAGGCGATGGGGGGACGGAACGGCGGGGACGGCTCGTGGAGCGACACCAGCCCGGCGCTGGCCGGCGCGGTCCGCGACCCGGGCCGTGCGGCCGCCTGCTCGGACCGGCTCGGCGGCGCCATCACCACCTGCGAGGCGCAGCAGGTGCAGTGGTGCTCGGTGGTCCCGCACCCGTGCTCGTCACCGCGCTCGCCAAGCTCGCAGCGCGCCGCCTCGCTGTGCGCCAGGTGCCCCTCGACGGCGTAGTGGACCGCCGTCTCCGCCACCTCGGCGAGGGACGGCACCAGGCCGTTGATCAGGGTGAGGATGAGGATGAGCCGCACGGGGTGGGCATAGTACGGCGCGGCGCGGCCGGCCGCAACGCCATGGCCCGCCCGGACCGGCGGGCCCGGCGCCCCGCCCTCAGACCGTCCTCAAGGCCCGCCCTCAGACCGTCCTGAAGGCCCGCTCGGCCGCCAGCACCGTGCTGGCCAGCGGCGCGTCGAACGGCCAGCCGTCGATGACCAGCCTGCAGAGCCTTTCGGACCGGTCCTTCCGGGGGGGCAAGTCGCCGCTCTCCAGCGCCGCCACGTAGCCGCGCAGCGTGTCGCGGCAGGTGCAGAGCTGCGTCGGGCAGAGCCCGCAGCGCGGGGAAGCGAGCTCTTCCTCAACCTGGCGGAGCGCCTGCTCGACGAGTCCGCGGGCGCGGGCGATCCGGGGGGTCATGGCGCGTGCATCTAAGCACCCGAACCAGCGTTGAAACAAGCGGCTCTCCGGGGTAGAGATCCGCCGGCCATGGCCTATCGCACGCTCACGGAGTTCCTCGACCGCGTCGAGCGGGCGGGGGAGCTGGCTCGCGTCCGCGAGCGGGTCGACCTGAAGCTCGACATGGCGGCGCTCGCCGACCGCGCCGCCAAGCAGGGCGGGCCGGTGCTGCTCTTCGAGCAGCCCTCCTCCGGCAAGTTCCCGGTGGCCATGAACCTCTTCGGCACCCGGCGGCGCACCTCCTGGGCCCTCTCCTGCGAGGACTTCGAGGAGCAGGCCGCCGCGTTGAGCGCGCTCCTCAAGACCGCCCCCCCGAAGACCTTCTGGGACAAGGTCAAGCTGCTGCCCACCCTCGGCAAGCTGGCCACCATGGGGCCGAAGCTGGTCGGCAGCGGCGCCTGCCAGGAGGTGGTGCTGACCGGCAAGGAGGCCGACCTCTCCATCCTCCCGGTGCTCACCACCTGGCCGCACGACGGCGGCCCCTTCATCACCCTGCCGCAGGTGATCACCCGCGACCCGGAGAAGGGGCTGCGCAACGTCGGCATGTACCGGCTCCAGGTGCTGGGACCGCACCGGCTGGCGCTCCACTGGCAGCTCCACAAGACCGCCACCGCCCACTACCGCGAGTACCAGAAGCGCGGCGAGCGGATGCCGGTCGCCATCGCCCTGGGCGGCGACCCGGCCCTCACCTACTGCGCCTCGGCGCCGCTGCCGCCCGGCATCGACGAGTACCTCTTCGCCGGCTACCTGCGCGGCGAGGGGGTGCGGATGGTCAAGGGCGTGGCCACCGGCCTCGAGGTCCCGGCCGACGCCGACATCGTCATCGAGGGGTTCGTCGACACCTCGGCGCCGCTGGTGCGCGAGGGGCCCTTCGGCGACCACACCGGCTACTACTCGCTGGCCGACGACTACCCGGCCCTCGACGTGGTCGCCATCACCCACCGCAAGGACGCCGTCTACCCGGCCACCGTGGTGGGGCCGCCGCCGGTCGAGGACCAGTGGCTCGGCAAGGCGACCGAGCGGCTCTTCCTGCCGCTGCTGCAGGTGATCGCGCCGGAGATCGTCGACTACTGCATGCCGGTGGAGGGGGTCTTCCACAACCTCTGCCTCATCTCGATCAAGAAGGAGCACCCCGGCCAGGCCAAGAAGGTGATCCACGGCCTCTGGGGCTCCGGTCAGATGGCGCAGACCAAGACGCTGGTGGTCTTCGACGCCGAGGTCGACGTGCAGGACGTCAGCCAGGCCGCCTGGCGCGCCTTCGCCAACGTCGACGTGCGCCGCGACCTGGTGCTCTCCGACGGCCCGGTCGACGTGCTCGACCACGCCTCGGCCCACTTCGCCTACGGCGGGAAGATCGGCGTCGACGCCACCAAGAAGTGGGTCGAGGAGGGCGGGCGCGAGTGGCCGGAGGTCTGCGTCCACCCGGCCGAGGTGCTCGGCCGCATGGACCAGCTCTACGCCAGGCTGGTGCCGGGCGCGCCGCCGCCGCGCCGCCCCCGCATCGAGGCGCCGCCGGCCGCCTCCTGGACGCCGCGCAAGGGCGGGATCCTCCAGTGACCAGCGTGCCTCCCGCGGGCCACGTCCCGCTGCCCGGCGAGGGGATCGGCGGCCAGCGCGGCAGCGCCGTGCGCGCCATGTTCGACCGGATCGCCCCGCGCTACGACCTGCTCAACCGGGTGATGACGCTGCAGGTCGACCAGGCCTGGCGCCGCCGCCTGCTGCGCGACCTGGCTCCCCGCCCCGGCGAGGCGCTGCTCGACCTCTGCGCCGGCACCATGGACGTGGCCGACCTGGCCAGCCGCGGCACCCCGGGGCTGCGCGTGGTCGGCGCCGACTTCTCCTTCCAGATGCTCCGGCGCGGCGTCGAGAAGACCGGGCTGCCGGCCTCGCAGGCCGACGCCATGGCCCTGCCCTTCCACGCCGCCCGCTTCGACCTCGCCACCGTCACCTTCGGCATGCGCAACCTGGAGAAGTACCAGGTCGGCCTCTCCGAGCTGGCCCGCGTGCTCAAGCCGGGCGGGCGGCTCGGCGTGCTCGAGTTCTTCCGGCCCGAGTCGGCCGGCCCGCGCCTCGTGCACGGGCTCTACAACCGGCTGGCGCTGCCGGTGCTGGGGCGGGTGCTCTCCCCCGACCCGGAGGCCTACCGCTACCTGGTCGAGTCGATGGAGCGCTTCGCCTCGCGCCCCGAGTTCGAGGCGGCGGCGGCCCGGGCCGGCTTCGGCTCGGTCCGCGGCCAGACCCTCTTCCCCGGCGTCTGCGGGCTGGTCACGGCGGTGCGGGTGTGAGAGCGCCCATCCCCCGGCCCGTGCCCTGCTGCGGCGCACGCTGCCTGCCTGCGCCGGCCAGCCTCCTCCGTCCGCTGCTCGACGGGCCACCAGCACGCCTGCGCTGCTCCGTCGTCGGGTGGCCCGGCTCGGCAACGGCATCGTGTGCCTCGCGACGGGCCCGGGCCGGGGGAGGGGCGCTATGAAGCTGGTCGTCGCGGTCAGCGGCGCCACCGGCGCCCCCTACGCCAAGCGGCTGCTCGACTTCCTCGCCGAGCACGGCCCGTCGCACGGCCTCCACGTCGACGTGGTCTTCACCACCACCGGCAAGCAGGTCTGGGCCCAGGAGATCGGCGGCTCCCCGCGCCACCCCTTCACCACCTGGAGCAACCACGACTTCACCGCCCCCTTCGCCTCCGGCTCGTCGCAGTACGACGCCATGGTGGTTATCCCCTGCTCGGCCGGCCAGCTGGCCCGCATCGCCCACGGCCTCTCGGTGGATCTGGTGGGGCGCGCCGCCGACGTCATGTTGAAGGAGCAGCGCAAGCTGGTGCTGGTGCTGCGCGAGACCCCGCTCTCGCTGGTCCACGCCCGCGCCATCACCCAGGTGATCGAGGCCGGGGCGGTGGTGATGCCGGCCTCGCCCTCCTTCTACTCGGGGCCGAAGACCATCGAGGCCCTCATCGACACCGTGGTGGCCCGGGTGCTCGACCGCATCGGCCTGCCCAACGAGCTGATGACCCGCTGGACCGGCCTGGCGCCCCGCGCGCCCGGGCCGGGGGAGGAGCGCTGAAGATGATCTCTGCACTGGCACACAAGGCGCTGGAGCGCGACGGCCTCGGCCACATCCGCGACAAGGTGCTGGCCGGCACCCGGCTCAGCGACGCCGACGCCCTCACGCTCTTCGAGGCGCCCGATCTCGCCGCGCTCGGCGCCCTCGCCAACCACGTGCGCGAGGCCCGCCACGGCCAGCTGGCCTTCTACAATCGCAACGTCCACCTCAACCCGACCAACGTCTGCGTCGCCACCTGCAAGTTCTGCTCGTTCGCCCGCAAGGACGACCAGCAGGCCTCCGAGGGCTACACCATGTCCCTCGACGAGGCGGTGGAGAAGGTGCTCTCCAAGCGCGAGCTCGGCATCACCGAGGTGCACATCGTGGCCGGGCTCCACCCCACCTTGCCGTGGGACTACTACACCGCCCTCCTGCGCCGCATCCGCGAGGCCTGGCCGGAGCTGGCCATCAAGGCCTTCACCGCCATCGAGTACCACTACTGGTCCGAGAAGTTCGGCAAGAGCTACGCGCAGGTGCTCAGCGAGCTGCGCGACGCCGGCCTGACCACCATCCCCGGCGGCGGCGCCGAGATCTTCGCGCCGCGGGTGCGGCGGAAGATCTGCGACGACAAGGCGACCGCCGAGCAGTGGCTCGAGATCCACCGCACCGCCCACCGGCTCGGCATCAAGTCGAACGCCACCATGCTCTACGGCCACATCGAGCGGCTCGACGAGCGGGTCGACCACATGCGCCGGCTGCGCGAGCTGCAGGACGAGACCGGCGGCTTCCAGGTCTTCATCCCGCTGGCCTTCCACCCCGAGCACAACATGATCGGCAAGGCCTACCCCAAGCCGACCGGCTTCGACGCCCTGCGCACCGCCGCGGTGGCCCGCCTCTACCTCGACAACTTCGACCACATGAAGGCCTACTGGGTCTCGATGGGCGAGCGGCTGGCGCAGGTGGCGCTCGGCTTCGGCGTCGACGACCTCGACGGCACCGTGCTGGAGGAGCGCATCTACCACATGGCCGGGTCGACCGTGCCGCAGGCGCTCAGCGAGCGCTCGCTCCACGACCTGATCCGATCCGCCGGCCGGGTCCCGGCCGAGCGCGACTCGCTCTACAACGTGCTCAAGGTCCACGAGCGGCCGCTCCCGCCGGCCGCCCCGCCGCCACCGCGGCTCACCGTGGTCTCCGCCTGATCGAAGAAGGTGCCATGCCGAAGCTCAAGGCCGCCGCCGTCTCCTTCCTCAACGCCTGGCCCCTCACCGAGGGGCTGAAGGACTCGGCGCGCATCGAGCTGGTGCTGGCCGAGCCCTCGCGCTGCGCGGCGCTGCTGGAGGCCGGCGAGGTCGACCTGGCGCTGCTGCCGGTGGCGGCGCTGGCCGGCAAGGACTACGAGATCGCGCCGGGCATGGCGGTCGGCGCCGACGGCGCGGTGCAGACGGTGCTGCTGGTGGGCGACCAGCCGGCCGAGACCTGGGACGAGGTCTTCCTCGACACCGCCTCGCGCACCTCGGTGGTGCTGGCGAAGCTGGTGCTCGACGCGCTCGGCGTCCACCCGAAGTTCACGCCGCTGCCAGCCGTGGAGGGGGTGGCCCGGGCCGTGGGGACCAAGGGTGCGCTGGTGATCGGCGACCGGGCCTTCGACGTGAAGAAGCCGGTGGTGCTCGACCTCTCCAAGGAGTGGAACCGGCTCACCGGGCTGCCCATGGTCTTCGCGGTCTGGGCGGCGCGCCCCGGGGTGCTCCAGCCGGAGGACGTGCAGGAGCTGGCCCGGGCGGCGCAGCACGGCCAGGGGATCCGGACCGAGCTGGCGCAGGAGTTCGCCCGCCAGAAGGGCGGCGACCCGGAGCGCTACCGGCGCTACCTGACCCAGCGGATCCGCTACGGGGTCGGCCCCTACGAGATGACCGGCATGGAGACCTTCCTGCGGCTGGCCGCCGAGAAGGGCTACCTGCCGCCCACCGTGGTCCGCTACGCCGACGACCACGTCAGCAGCAAGCGGATCCGCCGGGTGGTCTCGATGGACACCGCGCTGCAGAAGGGGGCCGACGGCGAGCGGCTCGACGCCGACGAGGCCGAGCTGCTCGACGAGAAGGGGCCGCTGCTGGAGCTGGGGCTGGCCGCCGACGCCCGCCGCCGCGCCCTGCACGGCGACGGCGTGGTCACCTACATCGTCTCGCGCAACGTCAACTACACCAACGTCTGCACCACCGCCTGCCACTTCTGCGCCTTCTACCGCCCCCGCGGCCACCGCGAGGCCTACGTGCTGACGCGCGAGGAGCTGGCGGTCAAGATCGAGGAGACCCTGGCGCTGGGCGGCATCGAGCTGCTGCTGCAGGGCGGGCTCCACCCCGACCTCGGCATCGAGTGGTACGAGGAGCTCTTCCGCTGGGTGAAGTCGACCTACCCGGCCATCAGCCTCCACGCCCTCTCCCCCGAGGAGATCTGGCACATCGCCCGGACCAGCGAGCTGCCGCTGGAGACCACCATCCGCCGGCTCATGGCGGCCGGCATGGACTCGATCCCGGGCGGCGGCGCCGAGATCCTCGACGACGAGGTGCGGCGGCGCATCGCCCCGCTCAAGTGCTCCACCGACGAGTGGCTCACGGTGATGCGGACCGCCCACCAGGCCGGCCTGAAGAGCACCGCCACGCTGATGTTCGGTGTCGGCGAGGAGCCCCGCCACCGCGTCAACCACCTGCAGCGGCTGCGCGACCTGCAGGACCAGACCCACGGCTTCACCGCCTTCATCTGCTGGCCCTTCCAGTCCTCCAACACCCGCCTCACGGCCTCCGACGGCAGCGCCCAGGCCTACCTGCGCACCAACGCGCTGGCCCGCCTCTTCCTCGACAACGTCCCCCACCTGCAGGCCTCCTGGGTCACCATGGGCGGCGGCGTGGCCCAGGCGGCGCTGCACATGGGCTGCGACGACTTCGGC
Organism: Anaeromyxobacter sp.; assembly: GCA_031388695.1. Lineage (GTDB taxonomy): Bacteria > Myxococcota > Myxococcia > Myxococcales > Anaeromyxobacteraceae > JADKCZ01. Next base: position 26,125 of record JANMRY010000153.1, read on the forward strand.
CAGGTGATGATCGAGGAGAACGTGGTCTCGGCGGCCGGCACCACCTTCAAGATGGACTCGGAGGAGGTGGAGCGGCACATCCGCGACGCCGGCTTCCGGCCGTCGCGGCGCAACATGCGCTACGACAGGCTGCCGGGGCTGGCAGGCCCGCTGGCGTGACCCGCCTGCTCTCGGCGCCCTGGGTGCTCCTCGGGGCGCCCACCCTGCGCGGCGGCGCGCCGGTGGCGCTGCGCGACGGGGCGGTGGCGCTCGACGGCGACCTGCTGGTGGCGGTCGGGCCGGCCGCGGACCTCGTCGCCCGCTTCGGCGCGGCCGAGCGGCTCGACGCGGTGCTGCTGCCGGCGCTCTGCAACGCCCACCTGCACCTCGAGCTCTCGCACCTCTCCGGCGCCGTCCCGGGTGGCGCCGGGCTGCCGGCCTGGATCGAGGCCTTCGTGGCGGCCCGCGCCGCCGCCGACTCGAGCCAAGCCGCTCCGGCCATGGCCCGCGCCGCCGCCCAGCTCACCGCGGCCGGCGTGGCCGCGGTCGGTGACATCTCCAACACCCTCGAGTCGCTGGCGCCGCTCGCCGCCGCCGGCCTCGCCGGCACCGTCTTCCACGAGGTCTTCGGCGCCGCCCCCGAGCGGCTGGCGGCCGCCCGCGAGGCGGCCCGGGTCCGCCGCGCCGCGCTGCCCACCGGCGGCCCGCTGCGGGTGGTGGAGAGCCCGCACGCCGTCTACTCGACCGCGCCGGCCGGGCTGCTCGAGCTGCTCTCCGGTCCGCCCGCCTCGCTCCACCTTGCCGAGGATCCGGCCGAGCGGCAGTTCGTCGCCACCGGTGACGGACCGTTCGCGACGCTGCGCGCCCGCATGGGCGGCCCGCCGGGGCAGGCCGGCTGGGCCCGCTCACCGGTGGCGCTGGCGGCGCCACACCTCTCGGCCGGCTGGCTGGCCGTCCACGTGGTCGACCTCGACGAGGCCGACCTCATGGCGCTGGCCGGCTGCGGCGCCACCGCGGTGCTCTGCCCGCGATCCAATTCCTGGATCTCCGGCGCCGTCCCGCCGCTCCCGCGGCTGCTCCAGGCCGGCGTGCCGCTCGCCGTCGGCACCGACTCGCTCGCCTCCTCGCCGTCGCTGGCGCCGCTGGCCGAACTGGCGGCGCTGCATGCCGCCTTCCCCGGCCTCCCGCCCGCCGCGCTGCTGCCGCTCGCCTGGAACGGCGCCGCGGTCGGGGCGCCCTCGGTCGGCCGGCTCCTCCCCGGCGGGGCCCCCGGCCTGCTGGCCGCCCCGCTCGACGGGGCCCGCGTCGACGACCCCTTCCAGTTCCTCGTCACCGGCGAGGGTCCGCTCGGCCGCCGCGTCGAGTGGCTGGCCCGCCACCAACCCGAGGTACACGCATCGTGAGCATCGCCGCCCTGGCCCGCATGGTGAGGCTGTCGCACTCGCTCTTCGCCCTCCCCTTCGCGGTGGCGGCGGTGGTGCTGGTCTCGCGCGACGCCAGGCTCGACCCGGTCCGGCTCGGCCTGGTGGCCCTCTGCGTGGTGGCGGCCCGCACCGCCGCCATGGCCATGAACCGGATCGCCGACCGGCGCTTCGACGCCATGAACCCGCGCACCGCCAGGCGCGAGCTGGTGACCGGCGAGGTTTCGGCGGGAGCCGCCTGGGGGCTGCTGCTCGGCTCCGGCGGGCTCTTCGTGCTCGGCGCGGCGCTCATCTCGCCGCTGACCGGCTGGCTGGCGGCGCCGGTGCTGGCGATCCTGCTCGGCTACTCCTTCGCCAAGCGCTTCACCTGGGCCTGCCACCTCTGGCTCGGCGTGGCCCAGATGCTCGCCCCCATCGGCGTCGCCATCGCCCTGACCGGCGCCGCCCCGCCCGCCTCGATCATCCTCGGCCTCGGCGTCGGCGCCTGGATCGCCGGCTTCGACCTCTTCTGGTCGCTCCAGGACATCGAGTTCGACCGCGGCGCCGGGCTCCACTCGATCCCGGCCCGCTTCGGCGTCAAGGGGGCGCTCGCCTGGGCGCGCGGGCTCCACCTGCTGGCGGTGGTCGGCGTGACCGCGGCCGGGCCACTGGCCGGGCGCGGGGTGGCCTGGCTCGTCGGCAGCGCCGTGCTGGGCGGGGTGCTGCTGCTCGAGCACCGCCACGTCGCCCCCGGCGGCGAGCTCAGGCCCGACCGGCTCAACGTCGCCTTCTTCGACTACAACGCCTTCGCCTCGATCGCCTTCGCCGCCTGCGCGCTCGTCGACCTCTGGGTCGGCTGAGGCCCCCCGGGCGACCGGGTCACCGGGGTCGGGTCCCTTTCGCCCCAGGGGGCGCGACACCTTGCCGCATCTGCCATCTGGCCGCGCCAGTGCTTTACATGGTGAGGAGGCCGGATGCGGTCATCGAACCTTGGTTCACCTAGCGTGATGCTGGTGCTGGGCGCGCTCCTGGCCGCCCTGGCGACGCCGGCCGGTGCGCAGAGCGCCTACGACCAGCTCCTGGATGCCTGCCGGCAGACCGGCGGCAACTGCTCGCCGAACATCCCCTCGGTCCCCGCTCCGACGCCGGTGGAGAGCCAGAGCGACCGAACCAGCAAGCCCGCCACCCGCCCGAAGCAGGCGCCCCAGGTGCCCAAGCCTCGACCGCCGACCGCCGAGCAGCAGATGCGCACCCAGGTCACCGGCATGGTGGTGCAGGGGCTCCTCAACGCCCTGCTCTCCACCGACGACGACGACGAGAAGAAGAAGGCCGCCGCCGAGCAGGCCGCCGAGCGGGCGCGCCAGGAGGCGCTCTACCGGCAACAGATGGCGACCCAGGTGAGCGCGCAGCGGGTCGCGCGCGACGCCGAGGTCGGCAAGGACCTCGAGTCGCTGTCGGCGGCCCTGGCCGACCCGTGGGTCGGGCGGTCTACCGCGTCTCCCGGGCCACCGCCCGCGCCGCGTCCAGCCTCCATCGAAGGTGGAACGGTCGGACTCTTCGACCCGCCGGCCAACCCCTTCGCCCGGCCCGTGGGACCCTCCCGCGCCGAGCTGGCCTCGCAGCGACTGGCGAAGCTGGCCGCCGAGAACGGCGACGTGGCTGTGCTGGCGGGCCGCCTCAGCGAGCTGGAGGACCGTCTCGCCAGGGCCCAGGCGGAGAACCTGGCCGATCGGCGAGAGGCGCGGGCCATCGCGCGCGGACTGGACAGTGCGGCCCAGGAACTGGAGGCGGCCGTCGACGCCGCCTACGAACGGGGCGCCTCGCTGGCGCTCACCACCCTCTTTCACGCCACGCCCAAGGCGCAGGCCCGGCTCAACGAGGTCAAATCGGATGCCCGGGCCTGGAACAAGCTGAACGAGGTCCTGCGCAGCACCGCCGAGCCGGGCTACGCCATCAAGGAGGTGGCCGACAAGGTCGAGAACCTCAAGACCGATCTCGATCGCTTCAAGGCGGCGCGCGACTACCGGCAAGACGCGCTCTACCTGGCCAAGCGGCTCGGCGGGGACTACGCCGAGGTGGGGAGCAACATCCTCGCCTCGGCCCAGTCGGTCCGGACCTCCCTCGCCGCTCGCCAGGCGGCCAACCGGCTCCTCGGCGACCTGGAAGGACAGCGCCAGGCCGCTCGCGTCGACTTCGAATTCGCCACGCTGGTCCGCGAGGTGAAGGAGGCGCGGACCGCGGTGGCCCGCGCCACGGGGATCGACCGCAACGACCTGATCCGGACCGTCGCGGAGCCTCCCCGCCCGAAGGGGATAGGCTCGATGGTCCCCAACCCGCTGGACAACTGAGCATCCGCCCCGACAGGACCCAGCCCATGCACCGCCTCGCCCCCATCGCCCTCCTGCTCGCCGCGGCCTGCGCCGTCCCGCTGCGTACCATCGTCCCGCCCGAGGAGCTGGCGCTCCGCCGCCCCGAGGACCGAGCAGGCGTCATGATCGGCGACGAGCTGGTGCGGCTCACCTGGAGCCCCATGTACAGGGCGAACTGGCGCTCCCATGGACCGGGCAGCTTCGAGGGGTTTGCCAATTCAAAGGACGACGACGGCTTCTTCCCGTTGCTGATCGCCTCGAGGGTCGAAGGCGGAAAGGTCGTGCGCACCTTCGACGGCGGCGCGCCGCAATGGAAGGGCGGCCTGATCAACGACCAGGAGGACATCCGACCCGCGCTGCGCGTGGCCCGTGACGGCGCCGCCTTCCGCACACCGATCCGCGCCTCACTCGGGGGCGAGGAGCGGTGGGCCGTCGGCGACCTGCTGCTGGTCGAGCCCCCGGTGCCGCAGGGCGGCTCGCCCGGGCCGGGCGAGCTGCTGGCCACGCTCGAACTCCACCGCGTCGACCCCCGCCTCACCTCCGGGCAGGAGGTCCGGCCGTTGATGGTCCAGTTCGTGGCCCGCCGGCCACTCGCCGGCGGGGAGGAGGTACGGCGCGATCCGGCCACCCTGGGCCTCTTCCCAGGCCGGGGCGGGTACTTCCGGATAAGCCGCCTGGAGTGGTCGCCGGAAGGGCAACTCCGGGCCATCGAATTCGCTCCCTGGAAGCCCGATATCCGCGCCGTGATCGGTGGCCAGCACGCCGATACGGTGCCCGTCGGCTATGGAGGCAGCGCCCTGCCGATGGAGCGGGCCCTGACCGACGCGCTCCTGGAGTGGAAGACTCGCGACCTGCCGGCCTGGCTCGCGGCCGCCACGCCGGGCAAGCTCGATGACGCCATCATCGAAGCCGAGAAGGGGATGCTCCAGCTCGACCTGCGGAGCCGCCTCATCAAGGACCAGATCGACGCCAATGCCCGGACCGGGAGCGGGGTCCAGCCGGTGCTGGTCGAGCGGGTCCAGCTCATCGACCAGCGCAAGTCGGTGATCGTGTCCGTGCTCGGGACCATCAAGGCCGCGCGGGCCCAGCTCCGCTAGAGTCGATCGGACGGTGCTGCTTCGGCTGCCCTAGACAAGATGGTTGGACCCGCGGTTCACGCGGAACGTGGATTACTACCGTCGAGGGTCAAACCCGGCGGCAGCAGCGCCACAGCGGGAAGCGAGTCCAACCATGGAAAACGTACGATTCGTCGGTCTGGATGTCCACGCGGATAGCATCGCCATCGCGGTAGCGGAACCCGGTCGGGGTGAGCCGGCCACGGTCGCTACCATCCCCAACGATACGGTGATGCTCCTCAAGCGGCTTCGAAGGTTGGGGCACGTGAAGTGTTGCTACGAGGCCGGGCCAACAGGATTCGGTCTGCACCGAGACCCCGGGAAGGCCGGCATCGACTGCATGGTGGTGGCACCGTCGCTGGTGCCGACCCGCGCTGGCGACCGCGTGAAGACGGACCGGCGGGACGCGGTGAAGCTGGCGCGGTTCCTGAGGTCGGGTGACCTCACCGAGGTCAAGGTTCCCGACGAGGCCACGGAGGCCATTCGGGATCTCGAGCGAGCTCGCGATGACGCCAAGCGGGCGGAGCTGGCCGCGCGCCACCAACTCGGGAAGTTCCTGTTGCGGCACGGCAGGCGCTCGCCGGTGAAGACGGCCTGGTCAAAGAAGCACCTCGACTGGATTCGTGTGCAGCGGTTCGAGCGTGCGGCGCAGCAGCTCGTCCTCGACGACTACTTGAAGACGGTCGAGGACCTTGGCGACCGCGTGGAGCGACTCACTCGGTCCATCGTGGAGCTGGTTGAGACGTGGGAACGCCGGCCGCTCGTGAGGGCGCTCCAGGCGCTGCGCGGCGTGAACGTCATCAGCGCAGTGGTGCTGGCCGCAGAGCTGGGCGACATCGCCCGATTCGAAACGGCGCCACGGCTGATGGGCTACCTCGGCCTGGTGCCGTCGGAGCGCTCCAGCGGGGAGACCCGCCACCAGGGGCGCATCACCAGGACGGGCAATGGCCACGCTCGGCGCATCCTGGTCGAGGCGGCCTGGGCCTATCGCTTCCGGGCGACGTTGAGCGTGGACATGCGCCGGCGGAGCGAGGGTGTCTCCGACGAGGTCCGGCGCATCGCCTGGCGCGCCCAGGTGCGCCTGTGCTCACGCTACGCCAAGCTCACGGCGCGCGGGAAGAACAAGAACCGCACGGTCATCGCCATCGCCCGCGAACTGGCGGGATTCATCTGGGCCATCGCCCACGAGCCAAAGTTGCTCACCAACTGAATGGAGCACCTCGGAGGACCAAGCCGGCGGGTGACCAAGAGGACGGCTCAAAGGGGAAACCCCGCATCTTCTATGGGCCAGGCTCCACCAAGCCGGACGCCCGCACCTAGTGCCGCGCCCCAGGCATGATGACGTGACGAGAGAGCCGAGACCGAAGCGAGGCTGGCGCCCGAGGAGGGAGCAGCGGAAGCGTAGCAGCGCTACGCTGAGCAGCGCACCGACGAGGCCGCCTGCCGCAGCGAGAGGATCGGCTCTCGCAGTAGGCATCATGCCTGGGGCACGGCACTAGAGAGGGGAAGCCCCCGACGGATTCAGGTCATGCGGTAACCAACCCGCGAATATCAGGCTGATCCGCCGTCGCTCCCTACCTCGAAGTCGCCCGCCGACTTGGTCCCCCGAGGAAAAAAAAGAGCCGGCCCCGTGAAGGACCGGCTCCTTGCTTGACGGGTCAAACCATATCAGAAGAACGAGGCGCGCAGGCCGAGCTCACCCCAGACCGGCGTCCCCGCGGTCACCGGCACCTTCGCGGTGCCGGCCGGCGTGGTGACCTTGTCGTAGCTGGTGATGGCCAGGATGAAGTAGCCGCCGAGCCGGAACCGGCTGGTGGGCCGCCCCACCGGCACCTCGAAGGAGGCGTACTCGAAGAGCGCCCAGCCGTCGAGCCGCTGCAGCACGACGCCGTTCCGCGTGATCTCGGTCCGGTCGGTCCAGTAGCCGATCCCGAGGTCGAAGACCGGGCCGGGGACCCCGCCGCCGACCACCATCATCAGCAGGCCGCCGACCTGCTTGCCCGAGCCGGTGCAGCCGCCGCCGAGGCAGGCCTTGTTGGCCACGCCCGGGGTGCCGACGTGGTAGATGCCGGCCATCCCGAAGCTCTGGATCCGCAGGCCGGCCAGGCCGTGGATCCGCTTGCCGGCCTTGAACATGCTCATGTAGTCGGTGCCCTTGCCCGAGTCGAGCGTGGTGCCTCCGCCCCACCCCAGGCCGACCGCGAGGATGGGACCGACGGTCGAGGGCTCGTCGCCCTGGTGCAGCCGGGCCGCCTGCTCGGGCGGCGGGTAGTCCTGGGCGACGGCGACCTGCGGGAGGCTGAGCAGCGCGAGCAGGGTGACCACCAGCGGCGAGTGATGACGCACTGTGAATCCTCCGGCGGGACCCGGCGTGGTCCCGATACTGCCATTCGGCGCGACAACGGCCTCGAAGGCAAGTGTGGGCGATGTAGTCCGACCCAAAAAGGATCGGCGCTGTCATGCGACCACGGGGGGTCGCCCCAGGGCCGATGGTTTACCATTTCGCCATCGCTTGCCCGAGGTCACCCCGATGCGTGCTCCCGCCTGCCTCGCCCTGCTGCTCCTCTCGGCCTGTTCCTTCCCCATCATGGCCACCATCCCCGCCGAGGAGCAGGCGCTGCGCCGCCCCGAGAACCGCGCCGGCATCCTCGTCGACGGCGAGCTGGTGCGGGCCACCTGGCTCCCGGACGTGGTCGGTAGCCAGGTGCTCGCCGCCGACCCGTCCAGCTTCCCCGGGTTCGCGACCGCCTTTGACCGGTGGCTGGTCTCCTCCAGGGTGGTGAACGGCCGCGCCCAGCTCGCCTACTCGGGCCACCCCGCCAAGTGGCGCCACGGGCTGCTCCGGTCCCAGGACGACCTCTGGCCGGCCCTCGCCGCGGCGCGCGACCGATCGCCCTTCCACGCGCCCGTCCAGGCCAGCATGGGCGAGGAGAAGGTCTGGGCCGTCGGCGACCTGGTCCCGGTCGGGATGCTGCGCCCCGGCGGCGAGGCGCTGGCCACCGTCGAGTTCTACCAGTCCGACCCGCGGACCGGGCAGGGCGAGCGGCCCGCCTCGCTCTGGGTGGTGGCTCGCCGGGACGCCACCGGCGTCGAGGTGAAGCGCGACCTCGGCCAGTTCCCCCTGATGGCGCGCCCCGGCGGCTTCTTCCGGGCCTCCAAGTTGGAGCGGAGCGCCGAGGGGCAGCTCACCGGGCTCGAGTTCGCGCGCTGGAAGCCCGACACGGCGGCGGCGATGGGGGGCCAGGTGGCCGCCGACGTGCTCGGCGGCGGCAACCCCTACGAGCTGATGATGGAGCGGCAGCTGACCGACGCCCTCCTCGAGTGGAAGACCCGGCAGCTCCCCGCCTGGCTCGCGGCGGCCAGCCTCGAGATGCTGGAGCAGGCCATCATCACCGCCGAGAAGGGGATGATGCAGCTCGACCTGAAGAGCCGCCTCGTCAAGGACGAGATCGACGCCGCCGCCCGCCAGGGGGCCGGCAGCCAGCCGCAGCTCACCGAGAAGGCCCAGCTGCTCGACCAGCGCAAGACCCTCATCGTGGCGGTGCTCGGCACCTTCAAGACGGCGCGGGCCCAGGTCCGCTAGCGGCGCCGCGGGCGGCCCGGCCCCGGGGCAGCCGGCCGCTTGCCCGGGCGAGCCGGAGGAGGGTAAACAGGCCCTCCCATGCTCTCCCCCGAGGTCCTGAAGAAGCTGGATGCCATCGAGCGGCGGTTCGAGGAGCTGACCCACGCCCTCTCGGACCCGGCGGTGGCCTCCTCGGGCGAGCGCTTCAAGAAGGTCTCCAAGGAGCGGGCCAGCCTGGAGCAGGCGGTCGAGGCGCTGCGGGCCTGGCGCCGGCTCGACAAGGAGATCACCGAGAACGAGGCGCTGCTCGAGGACGCCGACATGCGCGAGCTGGCCAAGGAGGAGCTGGCGGTGCTCCGCCCCCAGCTCGACCCCGCCGAGGCGCTGCTCAAGCTGCTGCTCATCCCGCGCGATCCGAACGACGACAAGGACGTGATCGTCGAGGTGCGGGCCGGCGCCGGCGGCGACGAGGCCGGGCTCTTCGCCGCCGAGCTGATGCGGGTCTACATCCGCTACGCCGAGCGGCGCGGCTGGAAGGTCGACCTGATGGACACCTCGGCCGGCGCGCTGGGCGGCATCAAGGACGCCACCCTCACCATCTCCGGCGACGCCGTCTACTCCTGGCTCAAGTACGAGTCGGGGGTGCACCGGGTGCAGCGGGTGCCGGCCACCGAGGCCCAGGGGCGCATCCACACCTCGACGGTGACGGTGGCGGTGATGCCCGAGGCCGAGGAGGTCGACATCCAGATCGCCCCGTCCGACCTCGAGGTCGACGTCTTCCGCTCCACCGGTGCCGGCGGCCAGTCGGTCAACACCACCGACTCGGCGGTGCGCATGACCCACAAGCCGACCGGCGTGATCGTCAAGTGCCAGCAGGAGAAGAGCCAGCTCAAGAACCGCGCCATGGCGCTCAAGATGATGCGCGCCAAGCTCTTCGAGCTGGAGACCGAGAAGCTGCGCAGCGCCCGCGACTCGACCCGCAAGAGCCAGGTCGGCACCGGCGACCGCTCCGAGAAGATCCGCACCTACAACTTCCCGCAGGACCGGCTCACCGACCACCGCGTCGGCTACACCCGCCACAACCTGCCGGCGCTGATGGACGGCGACGCCCAGGACGTCATCGACGCTTGCCGCACCTTCTACGCCGCCGAGGCGCTCAAGGAGGCCTCCCGCGGCGACGGCCCCGAGAAGAGGAGCTGAGTGTCCGAGGCCTGGACGCCGCTCAAGCTGCTCGGCTGGACCCAGGGCTTCTTCGCCGGCAAGGGCGTCGACGCGCCTCGTCTCACCGCGGAGCTCTTGCTGGCCACCGCGCTCGGCTGCGACCGGGTGCGGCTCTACCTCGACTTCGACAAGCCGATCGGCGAGCCGGAGCTGGCCCGCTACCGCGAGCTGGTGAAGCGCCGGGCCGGCGGCGAGCCGACCGCCTACCTGACCGGCGCCCGCGAGTTCTGGGGCCACCGGCTGGCGGTCGACGCCCGGGTGCTCATCCCCCGCCCCGAGACCGAGCAGCTGGTCGAGCTGGGGCTGGAGGCGCTGCCGCCGCAAGGCGCCGCGCTCGACCTCGGCACCGGCTCCGGGGCGCTGGCCATCGCGCTCGCGCTCGGCCGGCCCGGGGCGGCGGTCATCGCCGTCGACCTCTCCGCCGAGGCGCTCGAGGTGGCTCGCGCCAACGCCACGGCGCTCTCGGCCGCGGTCACCTTCCTCGGCGGCGACCTCTACGCGCCGCTGCCGGAGGGCGCCCGCTTCGACCTGATCGTCTCCAACCCGCCCTACGTCCCCACGGCCGAGCTGAGCGGCCTGCAGCGCGAGGTGCAGCGCGAGCCGCGGCTGGCGCTCGACGGCGGCGCCGATGGCCTCGCGGTGCTGCGGCGGGTGGTGACCGGGGCCCCGGCGTGGCTGGCCCCCGGAGGCACGCTGCTGCTGGAGATGCACGAGTCGCACCTCGAGGCGCTGCCGGCGCTCTGCCTGGCGGCCGGCTTCGCGCAGGCCGAGGCGAGGCGCGATCTCTCCGGACTGCCCCGCGTCACCCTGGCCCGGCTCACCCAGGCCCCGCTCACCCTGCCCCGGATGGCGGGCGGCGCCCCGCCCGCGTAATATCCCCGCGCCGGGCCCCGAGGGCCCCGGCCCCACCGAACCAGACCATGGACAAGATCGTCATCGAAGGGGGCGTCCCGCTCCGCGGCACCGTGCAGGTCTCCGGCGCCAAGAACGCGGCGCTCCCCATCATCGCCTCGGCGCTGCTGGCCGAGGGCGACCACCTGGTGCGCAACGTCCCCGACCTGGCCGACGTGCGGACCATGGGGCGGCTGCTGGCGCACATGGGCTGCACCTTCGAGCGGAGCGCCGACCACCACGCCGCCTCGATCCGGGTGCCGGCCACGGTGCTGCCCGAGGCCCCCTACGAGCTGGTCAAGACCATGCGCGCCAGCGTGGTGGTGCTCGGGCCGCTGGTGGCCCGCTGGGGCCGGGCCAAGGTCTCGCTGCCGGGCGGCTGCGCCATCGGCGCCCGCCCCATCGACCTGCACCTGAAGGGGCTCGAGGCGCTCGGCGCCGAGATCGAGCTCTCCCACGGCTACGTCACCGCCACCGCGCCGGGCGGGCGGCTCAAGGGGGCGGTCTTCACCTTCGACGGCCAGACCGTGACCGGCACCGAGAACATCATGATGGCGGCGACGCTGGCCGAGGGGCGCAGCGTGCTGCGCAACTGCGCCCGCGAGCCGGAGGTGATCGACCTCGCCGACGCGCTCAACAGGATGGGGGCCCGCATCGAGGGGGCCGGCACCGACGAGCTGCGGATCGACGGGGTCACCTCGCTCCGGCCCCTCGACCACACCGTCATCGCCGACCGGATCGAGGCCGGCACCTTCATGGTGGCCGGCGCCCTGCCCGGCTGCGACGTGGAGGTGCGCGGCTGCCTGGCCGACCACCTCGAGGCGCTGGTGGAGAAGCTGCGGGCCATCGGCGCCACCGTCACCCCGGTGAACGGCGGGGTGCGGGTGGTGGGAAACGGCCGGCCGCGCCCGGTCGACGTGCGGACCTCGCCCCACCCCGGCTTCCCGACCGACATGCAGGCCCAGGTGATGGTGCCGCTCTGCCTCGCCGACGGCTCCTCCACGGTGACCGAGACGGTCTTCGAGAACCGCTTCATGCACGTGCAGGAGCTGCAGCGGCTCGGCGCCGACATCAGCACCGACGGCAAGACCGCGGTGGTGCGCGGCGTGACCGGGCTCTCCGGGGCCCCGGTGATGGCCTCCGATCTGCGGGCCTCGGCGGCGCTGGTGCTGGCCGGGCTGGCCGCCGAGGGGACCACCGAGGTTCTTCGGGTCTATCATCTCGACCGCGGCTACGAGCGGATCGAGGCCAAGCTGGCGCCGCTCGGCGCGCGCATCCGCAGGGGGAAAGAGTGACCACCGAGCTGATCACCGTGGCGGTGCCGAAGGGGCGGCTCCTCGAGGAGGCCTCGCTGCTCTTCGAGCGCGCCGTCGGCGTTTCGCCCAGGGCCCTGCTGACCGGGACCCGCAAGCTGCACGCCGACGCCCCCGAGGCCGGGCTGCGCTTCATCTCGATCCGGGCCGCCGACGTGGCCAGCTACGTGGAGCACGGGGCCGCCGCGGTCGGGGTGGCCGGCCTCGACGTGCTGCGCGAGGAGCCGCGCGATCTCTACGAGCCGCTCGACCTCGGCATCGGCCGCTGCGCGGTGATCGTGGCATGGCCCCGCGGCATGAAGCCGTTGCCGAAGGGCGTGGCCCCCCGCATCGCCACCAAGTACACCAACCTGGCCAGGAGCCACTTCGCCAAGAAGGGGATCCCGGCCGAGATCATCCACCTGCACGGCTCCATCGAGGTGGCCCCGTCGCTGGGGCTGGCCGACGGCATCGTCGACATCACCGAGACCGGCGAGACCCTCAAGGCCAACGGGCTGGTGGTGGCCGAGGAGGTGCTGCAGGTCAGCGCCCGGCTGATCGTCAACCGGGTGGCCCTGAAGCTCCACGCCGAGCGGCTGCGGCGGCTGATCGACGCGCTGCGGCTGGCGGTGGGGACGCCCGGGGCGCAGGGGCGTTGATCGCTGCGGCCGAGTTCGACTAAGGTTCCCGGCATCACAGGCATTTCGAAGGCCGCACGCTTGAACCCCGACCCCAACTGACTCGCAGCGCCCCACGGTCCCGAAGGAGGACCTGACACGTCATGGATTGCCCTCGGTGCAGCGTTGAACTCGCCGCCATCACGCAGGAGGACAGCTCCGTCAACCGGTGCGCCGAGTGTGGTGGCCTCTGGGTCGACGGTTCGGACCTGACCAAGATCCTGCTGCACGCCAACCTCCCGGCGCTCACCGCCATCGGAGGGCAGATCAACGTGGACGAGCTGGCCGGCACCTGCCCGGCCTGCAGCGTGGACCTGGTGGTGGTCGAGGGCGGCGAGAAGCTCTCGCTCCACTACGACACCTGCGAGTCCTGCGGCGGCCTCTGGGTGGAGGGCGAAGACGTCGAAGAGGTGCCCGAGACCATCAGCTTCAAGGACGCCTCGGCCGAGCTGGCCGGCTTCTTCCGGGCCTTCGCCAAGAAGAAGTAGGCCTCCTGACCCCGGCGCAGCTGGCGCCGCGGGCCCCTCTCACCACATCCGGTCGTCGCGCCACGGGTGCGCGGTGTTGCTGTAGCCGCGGATCTCCCAGTAGCCGCGCACGTCGCGGGTGAGGAACTCCAGCCGGTTGATCCACTTGGCGCCCTTCCAGGCCCAGAGCTCCGGCACCACCATGCGCACCGGCCCGCCGTGGTCGATCGCCAGCGGCTGGCCGCCGAGGGTGTGGACCAGCAGCACGTCCGGCTTGAGCGCCTCCTCGAGCGGCAGGTTGGTCGAGTAGCCGTCGGCGGCGTGGCACATCACGTGGGTGGCCTCGGGCGCGAGCCGGGCCAGCGCCGCCAGCGTCTCGAAGCGGACGCCGCGGAACTTCATGTCGAGGATCGACCAGCCGGTGACGCAGTGGAAGTCCTGCTGGTCGTCGACCTGCGGCAGGGCCTGGAACTGCTCCCAGCTGAAGGTCTGCGGGCGGGTGACGGCGCCGTCGATGGTCAGCTTCCACTTCTCCGGGGCGATCTTCGGGGTCTGGCCGATGTCGAGCACCGGCCACTCGGCCTGCTCGAAGACGTTCTGGCCGGGCGGCTCGACCGGCATGCCGTGGCGGTTGGGGGCGCCGTCGCCCTGGGGCTTCGGGTCGGTGCGCGCCGGGGTGGCGGCGATGCGGGCGTCCCAGCGGGTGTGAAGCTCGGCCAGCCCCTCGGCGATCTCTCGATCCAAGTCGATCACGGGGGCGAGTCTAGCGCGGCCCGAACTCCTTGACTCGCCCCCGGTATCGAGGCAGATCTGTCGCCCGACGCGGGAATAGCTCAGTTGGTAGAGCATCAGCTTCCCAAGCTGAGGGTCGCCGGTTCGAATCCGGTTTCCCGCTCCACTCTTGACGGCCGGAACTCCTGGGCTTTCGCGCTCCGGGTTCCGGCCTTTTTTCGTGGGCCCGGCGCGCTCCGTAGCAAGGGCGTAGCAAACCTGGTCACCGCGGGGCCAAACGAGAGCCGGTCCACCTCGGCGAGCAGGTACTCCGGCGCGAGGTGGCCGTAGACCTCGGTCGTCAGCTTCGGGTCGCTGTGGCGGAGGATGCGCTGCACCGCGGCCGGGTTGGCGCCGTTCATCATGAGCAGGCTGGCCGTCGAGTGGCGCAGGTCGTGGAACCGGATCGGCCGCACCACCGGCTTCACCCAGAGCTTGTGATTGTCCTTCGGGCAGCGACGCTGGCCCTGGTCCTTGGCCGCCTCGAAGTGGCCGCACCCCTGCCGCCGGCAGACGTGCTTGTAGCCCTCGACCACGCCGGCGCGGCCGAGCGCGCGGCGCAGCGTCATCTCCAGGTTCACGTCCCGCCGCATCATCGTGCCGTCCGGCTTCGGGAAAACCAGCTCCGACGGCGAGGCGGCGATGGCGATGCGCAGGAAGGGCACCAGCTCGGTGGCAACCGGGATGGACTCGGCACGGCCTCCCTTGGTGGTGTCCCGCTCGTGGGAACGGGCCACCATCAGCGTCTGGCGCAGGAGGTCCACGTCCGACTTGCGGAGCGCCAGCAGCTCCCCCTTGCGGAGCCCGGTGTAGAGCGCCGCCGCGAAGATGGGGCGCCAGCGCGGGTCGAGCTCGCGAAGCAGCAGCGACACCTCGTGCGTGTGGAGGTAGTCGGGCTTGCGCTTCGGCACCTTGCGCTTCCTGACGTCCTGGGCCGGGTTCGGTCCCGGGTAGCGGTCGGCCCGGCGCGCCGTGTTGAAGGCGCGAGAGAGGTAGCCGCGCAGGTGGTTCAGGGTCTGTGGCGAGACCTCCACGCTCTTGGCCTGCAGGAAGGCCTCGATGCGGCCGGAGGTGACGGCGGTGAGCGGGAGCGTGGCCAGGTCGGACCCGAAGAAGTGCTTCCGGATGGTGCTGACGTTGGTGGCGTGGGCCGCGCTCGGCTTCGAGTAGGTGTCGAGCCACCACTGCAGGAGCGACGCCAGCGAGCCGCCACCGTCCTCGGGGAGCGCCACCTCGACGCCGAGCCGGACCCGCTCGGAGCGTCGCTCGAGCTACGCCTGGAGCCGCTTCGCCTCGGCCTTGGTGTGCGCCGCCGAGACCCTGCCGCGCCACCTGCCCGCTTCGTCCTTCCACCGCAGGTACCACTTGCCGTCCTTCAGGTACGGAGCCGCCATGCTGCACCTGCCTTCTTCCCGTCACCGCCGAAGCACTGCGCCCGACCCGCCGGCCGTGGCCAGCGCGAACTCGCGAATCCGCTCCGGCACGAATCGGACCAGGCCGCCGACCTTGAGGTAGGGGAGCAGCCCGGCCTCCGCCTTCTGATAGACCCAGGAGCGGCTCACCTTGAGGTAGCGAGCCACGTCTCGCGCGTCCCAGAGCGTCTCGGTGAGGTCTTGCGTTGCGTCCATGGCCGCTACCTCTTCGACCGCTTGGCGTCGAAGCCAGGCCCCTTGTCGCGCACCAGGATGCTGCGCTCGTAGAGGATGTTGAGGAGGTACTCGGCCCGGTCCATGCCGAGCGCTTCGCGGTCCTCGTCGAGGGCCTTCACCGCCGGGCCCGGCAGGCCGTAGTAGGTCCGCAGGCCGTCGAGGATCTTGGTGACGTAGGCCGTGAGGTCCATGCCGCGCCGCGTCGCCTCGCCCTTCAGGAAGGCCACCAGCTCCCGCGGCATCCGGAAGGTCTGCATGAGCTTCTCGGTGTTCGAGAACGGGTCTGGCGGCGCGGGCTTTCGGTCTGTCATATGTACTTGTGATGTCTATCCGGCGCCTCACCGACTTTCAAGCCCGTACCCAACTGGACCGCTAACTCGGTCCCGTCCCTTTCCGTCTTCGCTGCTCGCCTCCGACTTCTTCGCTGCCACTTCTCTGTTGCCGCCTCTCCTTCGCCTCGCCTTCGCCATCGCCATCTGTCTCTTCTTGGTTTCCCAAAATGGATGATTGCCCCCCTGACTGTCTGACTGGATCCCCACTGGTCCTGAACTTCAACTGATGCCCTGCCCCGCCGCCCTCTGCCTCTCTGTTCTCCCTCGAACGCCAACTACCCGACCCCATTCCCCAGGTCTCAGGGGGAGTGGGGTCGGGCAGTTGGCGCGCTGCACGTCGCGTCGATGCCAGCTCGGAGGCGGCGGGGCCGGGGCCCTCCTTACGCAGGGTTACGAGTCGACGGTCGTGCTCAACCCTGTCACCCGGGTGGTGCTCAATCCTGCCCTCGTGACAGGACACCCCGAGTGACAGGGGTCGGCATCACGCTCCGTCATCAGGGTTCCTCTCGGCGCGTGGGGAATTGCCTTCCTGGTCCGCGCGGGCCAGCAGGCACCTTTCTGGCAAGACCCGCTCCCGGTCCCCGAGCACCAGGCCATCCCACGTGAGTTGG
>JANMRY010000128.1:0-2771 GCA_031388695.1 Anaeromyxobacter sp.
GGCGTTTCTGGGCGACGGGGAAATGGACGAGCCGGAATCGCTCGGGGCGATCACGCTCGCCGCCCGCGAGGAACTCGACAACCTTATTTTCGTCGTGAACTGCAACCTGCAGCGCCTCGACGGTCCGGTGCGCGGCAACGGCAAGATCATCCAAGAGCTGGAGTCGTTCTTCCGCGGCGCCGGCTGGAACGTCATCAAGGTCGTCTGGGGCCGCGAGTGGGACGACCTCCTCGCGAAGGACACCACGGGTCGCAAGGTCTGGGGCTTCTGCGGCGATGGCGAGATGGACGAGCCCGAGTCGATGGGCGCCATCGGCATGGCGGGCCGCGAGAAGCTCGACAACCTCATCTTCGTGGTGAACTGCAACCTGCAGCGGCTCGACGGTCCGGTCCGCGGCAACGGCAAGATCATCCAGGAGCTGGAGAGCGAGTTCCGCGGCGCCGGCTGGAACGTCCTCAAGGTCATCTGGGGCCGCCACTGGGACGCGTTGCTGGCGCGCGACGCCGGGGGACACCTGGCGCGGCGGATGATGGAGGCGGTGGACGGCGACTACCAGACCTACAAGGCCAAGGACGGCGCCTACGTCCGCGAGAAGTTCTTCAGCACGCCCGAGCTGCGGCACATGGTGGCCGACTGGTCGGACGAGGACATCTGGAACCTGAACCGCGGCGGCCACGATCCCTTCAAGGTCTACGCGGCCTACCACGCCGCCTCGAACCACCAGGGGCAGCCCACCGTGATCCTGGCCAAGACGGTGAAGGGCTACGGCATGGGCGAGTCGGGCGAGGCCCAGAACACCACCCACCAGCAGAAGAAGATGTCGGTGGAGGCCATCCGCCGCTTCCGCGATCGGTTCCAGCTGCCGGTGCCCGACGACCAGCTCGAGGCGGTGCCCTACCTCAGGTTCGAGCCGGGCTCCAGGGAGCTGGAGTACCTGAAGGGCCGCCGCGCCGCGCTCGGCGGCGACCGGCCCCGCCGCCGCCAGAAGGCCGAGGCCCTGGTGGTGCCGCCGCTCACCGCCTTCCAGAAGCTGCTGGACGGCAGCGGCGAGCGCGAGATCTCCACGACCATGGCCTTCGTGCAGCTGCTGCAGCAGCTGGTGAAGGACCCGGTGCTGGGCAAGCGGGTGGTGCCCATCGTGCCCGACGAGTCGCGCACCTTCGGCATGGAGGGGATGTTCCGCCAGCTCGGCATCTGGAGCCAGGTGGGCCAGCTCTACACGCCGCAGGACGCCGACCAGCTCATGTTCTACCGGGAGGACAAGAAGGGCCAGATCCTGCAGGAGGGGATCAACGAGGCCGGCGGCATGTGCGACTGGATCGCGGCGGCCACCGCCTACTCCATCCACGGCACGCCCACCATCCCCTTCTTCATCTTCTACTCGATGTTCGGCTTCCAGCGGGTCGGCGACCTGGCCTGGGCCGCCGGCGACATGCGGGCGCGCGGCTTCCTGCTGGGCGCCACCGCCGGCCGCACCACGCTGAACGGCGAGGGGCTGCAGCACCAGGACGGCCACAGCCACCTGGTGGCGGCCACCATCCCCAACTGCGTGCCCTACGATCCGAGCTTCGGCTACGAGGTCGCGGTCATCATCCAGGACGGCCTGCGCCGCATGGTGACCGACCAGGAGGACGTCTACTACTACCTCACGCTGATGAACGAGAACGTCCGCCAGCCGGCCCTGCCGAAGGGGGCCGAGGCTGGGATCCTCAAGGGCATGTACCGGCTGCCGGGGCTCGACGCGGCCGGCGCCAAGGTGGGGGCCCCGCGGGTCCAGCTCCTCGGCTCCGGCATGATCCTCCATGAGGTGCTCCAGGCGGCGGCGCTGCTGCGCCAGGACTTCGGCGTCGAGGCCGACCTGTGGAGCTGCCCATCCTTCACGCTGCTGGCGCGCGACGGGCAGGCCGCCGAGCGGGCCAACCGGCTCCACCCGGAGGCGCCGCCGCGCCGCGCCTACGTGGAGGAGTGCCTGGCCGGCTCCAGCGGCCCGGTGGTGGCCGCCACCGATTACATGCGCTCCTTCGCCGAGCAGATCCGCCCGTGGGTGGCGGGGCGCTACCTGGTGCTCGGCACCGACGGCTTCGGCCGCTCCGACACCCGCGAGCAGCTGCGCCGCTTCTTCGAGGTGGATCGCCACCACGTGGTGGTGGCGGCGCTCAAGGGGCTGGCCGACGAGGGGGCCATGACGGCCGCCACGGTGGCGGCGGCGCTCGCCAGGTACGGCATCGACCCCGGCCGGCCGGACCCCTGGACCATCTAGCCCTCACCGGAGCGACGAGAGATGGCCACGAGCACCATCGAAGTGAGGGTCCCCGACATCGGCGGCTTCAAGGACGTCGGGGTCATCGACGTGCTGGTGAAGCCCGGTGATGCCATCGCGTTCGACGCGTCACTGGTGACGCTGGAGTCGGACAAGGCCACCATGGACGTGCCGTCGCCGCAGGCGGGCACGGTCCGCGAGCTCAAGGTGAAGCTGGGCGACCGGGTGGGGGAGGGGAGCGTGATCCTGCTCCTCGAGGTCGCGGAGAAGGTGGCGCCGGCGACCCCGACCGCGACCCCGACCGCCACCCCCACCGCGACCCCCACCGCCCCCCCCCCCCCCCCCCCCCCCCCGGCCCCCCCCCCCCCCCCCCCCCCCGCCCCCCCCCCGCGGGGGCGAGCGGGGCGGGTCTGGGGGGGGGGTCCGGGTTCGGGTCCGGGTTGGCGGTCGGGTTGGCGGTCGGGGGCGCGGTCGGGTTGGCGGTCGGGGTCGCGGTCGGGGTCGCGGTCGG
>JANMRY010000129.1:0-22483 GCA_031388695.1 Anaeromyxobacter sp.
CCGCCGCGGTCCCGGCGGTACGGGTCCGCTTCGGCCGCTGTGCTGCGCCGCGCCACGAGGTCCTGATCGGCCTGCGTCGCGCGGCCAGGGTACGAAGGTGGGCGGCTTGGCTGCGCCGCCAGGGGATCGACGGCGCGCCGGGCGGTCAGCTGCTCCATGGCGCTGCTCGCAGGCGGCCTCGCGGCCCGACCGCCGGGCCCCAAGCGGCAGCGGCGCCTGCGCTCTCCAGAGCCGAACCGCCGGGCCCTCACGGCACGGCGCGCCGTCGGTTCGGCGTTCAATAGCCCAGGCGCCGGCAGGGCGGGGCTGGCGCGCGAAGGCCCGCTCGCCGAGCACGCCGACGAGGCCGCCTGCCGCAGCGAGAGGATCGGCTCTCGCAGTAGGCAGCTTGCCCGGGGTGGGGCACTCACGGACGGAGCGTGACAGCCTGCCGCCCGCCGCCGCCGCTGGGCGGAAAGGCGCGCCGAACCGACGGCCCTCGGCAATCGCAACCCGACCTACGACGCTGGTCCCGTCCGCTTCCGCAAGTCGCGCCGGCGATCGCGGATCACGAACTCTCGTTTAGCGCCGCCGTGGTGGCGTTGCTGGCCGGCTGCCCGCCTCGCTACTCGACCAGCCCGCGCGACCGGGCCAGCCTGGCCAGCCGCTCCTTGAGCCGCTCGAACCGCTTGCGCAGGGTGGCGGTGTCGGGCCGGGCCCCGGGCGTCGCCAGCACCTCGGCGATCTCCTCCCAGGCCAGCCCCTGGTCGACGCGGAGCACCAGCAGCGTCTGCTCCTCGTCGGTCAGCTCGGCCCTCAGCGCGGCCAGGTGGGCCCGCTGCCGCTCCACCCGGATCACCGTCTTGGTCCGGATCTCGTCGGCGATGGCCGAGGCCTCGCTCGGCCTGAAGCGCCGGCCGTGGCGGCGCCAGGCCTCGTCGCGCAGGTTGAGCGCGGCGTTCCAGGCCAGCTTGTAGGCCCAGGTGCGGAGCGAGGCCTCGCCGCGCCAGGTCTCCAGCCCGCGCCAGAGGTTCTCGGCGAAGATCGAGAAGGCGTCGGCGGCGTCGGCCTCGTCGCGCAGCACCACCTGCAGGTAGCCGAGGATCTTGGGGCCGTACTCGCGCAGCGCCAGCGTGGCGGCGGCGCGGCGATCGCCGCCGGCCAGCAGCTCCTTGACCCTCTCCTCGGACGGGGCGGGCACGGACATTGGCGGCATGGTAGCCGCACCGGGCCGCGAGGTCGATCTTCGGCGGTCAGGAGCCGAGGCCGGAGGCCTGCGGCGGCGGCGCCGGGGGTTCGAGCAGCTGGCTCACTTCCGGGATCACCGAGAAGAGGAAGCCGAGCAGGAAGGCGAGGCAGAGCAGCAAGAGCGGGAGGCCGTGCAGCAGGGGGTGGCGATCATGGAGGTGGAAGGCCGGCTGGGATCGGTTCATGGCGGTCGGCATGGTCTGCTCCTTGGCGGGCCTCATCGGACCGACATCGAGCCCGTCAGGGGAAGGGAGGCGACCGCCGCCAGAAAGTGACCTTTGGCGCCCCAACCATCCGCCTTCGCCTCACCCCTCGATGGCGGCGTCGACCGGCGTGGCGCCGAGCAGCGCCGCCAGCCCCCTGGGATCGACGCCGACCAGGAAGCCGCGCGACCCGCCGTTGACGTAGATCACCGGCAGGTCGAGCACGCTCCGCTCCACGAAGACGGGGAGCGGCTTGCGGGTGCCGAGCGGGCTGGTCCCGCCCACCTGGTAGCCGGAGTGGCGCTGCGCCACCTCCGGCCGGCAGGGGGAGATGGTCTTGCGCCCGAGCTGGCGGGCCAGCGCCTTGACCGAGACCTCGCGGTCGCCGTGCTGCAGCACCACGAGCGGCGCGCCGGTCTCGTCCTCCATCACCAGCGTCTTGACGACGGCGTGCTCGTTCACGCCCAGCTCGCGCGCGCTCACCGCCGTGCCGCCCCGCTCCTCGTAGCGGTAGAGGTGCTCGGTGTAGGCGAGCCGCCGCTCGCGCAGCAGCCGCGTGGCCGGCGTCGAGGGGGCCTTGCTCACGGCCGGGCGGCTCCGGGCTGCGCGGGGGACGGTGCCGGCGGCGCGGCCGGGGTCGCCGGCGCCGGGGCGATCGCCACCTCGAGCCGCTCGGCCCCGAGCCACCCCTTGCGGACGATCTCCCCCTCGCGCCAGAGGCTGAACGACTGCTGGCCGCGCTGGTAGGCCTTGACCATGCGCCAGAGCTGCACCTTGGAGTTGGCGAGGAAGAGGTAGGCGGTGCGGTCCCGGCTCCAGGGGTTGGGAAGCGCCACCGCCAGCCCGGCGTCGGGGCGGGTCTCCAGCGTCCCCTGCCAGCGGAACCAGCCCGGCCCGGTCTGCAGCGGCAGGCTCCAGCGCGCCGCCAGCCGCGCCGCCACGTCGTTGTCCTCCGGGCCGCCCACCACCACGAGATCGTGCGCGCCGAGCTCGGCCTCGCCCAGCCCGGCGTCGGGCCTGAGCGGCGGCAGCACCTCGACGAAGGCGTCGGCCACCGTCTCGCGCCAGAGCAGCGCCAGCGACCGGTTGGCCTCGACCTGGCGCGACGTCCCCTGCACCCAGAGCAGCCGCTCGAACTCGTCGAGCATGGCGGTGAGCGCCGAGACCTCGCCGCGCACCACCGGCACGTCGAGCCCGGCGTTGAAGACCACCCGGACCGGCCGCTCGGCGGTCTTGAAGGTGAAGCGCTGCTCGGCACCGGTCACCTCGACCTGCTCCAGCCGCCGCGTCTTGACCCCCTCGAGCGCCACGGTGGCCAGGTAGCGCCACGGGGCGCCGGCCTGGGTGACGGTGAGCGTGGTCTCCGACTGGTCGCCCACGGCGGCCACCGTCACCGCGACGCGCGGGTCGGGCAGGTCGACGCGCCGGAGCCAGGGGTCGAGCAGCGGGGCCACGTCGCGGCCGCCCAGCTCGCTGGCCAGCGCCACGAACTGCGCGGTGGTGACTGGCTTGCCGCCGAAGCGCCCCTGCAGCGCCCCCATCACCTTGGAGAAGCGGGCGTTGCCGAGCGCCAGCCGCAGCTGGTGGAGCGCGAAGGTGCCGCGCACGCGCGGGATGGCGTAGGGGCCTTGGCGGTCGTAGGCGCTCCTCGAGGCGAGCGGCGCCACCAGGGGCTCGCGGGCCGCCAGCCAGTTGTGGCGCAGGTCGAGCTCGCCGAGCCCGTCGCGCAGGGTCTCGAGGGCCTTCTCCGGGTCCTTGGGGAGCTTCTTGAGCAGGGCGTGGTAGGCGGCCGAGCCGCTGCTGAGCCAGTTGTCGGCGTCGCTCTTCGGGAAGACGGTCCCCTGCCAGAGCAGCTTCGGCTCGAACTCGAGGCCGGCCAGCGCGCCGCCGGCGTCGAGCTTCGGGGCGGCCGGCGGCTTCGGCGGGGGCGCGGCCCGAGCCCGGGCCCGGGCCGCCTTGAGGCCGTCGGCCACCACGATCGGGCTGAAGGTGGTGTAGCCGTAGGTGAGGTGCGGAAGGGCGTTGGGCAGGTCGGGCATGGAGCGGCTGCCGACCCACTTCTCGCGCGTGGTCGGCTTGCCCTGGTGGGCGATGAAGACCAGCCTGTCGGCCATCTCGCCGGTGGTGAGCTTGCCGTCGCAGGCGTGCGGCCGGGTGGTGGGCGACGAGGCGTGGAGCCGGATGGCCGCCTCGAGGTCGATGCCCCCCTTCCCCTTCTCCGCGTAGAACTTCCAGAAGGCGATGTCGCGGTTCCAGGCGCTGAAGGCCATGTCGGCCGGGGCGCCGTCGGGGGTGACGGCGTACTCGGCCCGCACCGCCGGGTCGCGGGTGTTGTTGTTGGCCCAGATGAAGTCCTTGAGCTTGCCGGGGGTGTCGCCGTTGCCGGTCCGCCAGAGGCGGGAGGCCCGGGTGCCGAGCAGCAGGTCGGCCCCCTCGTCGGTCTTGGCGTCGGCGATGGTCCAGTCGTTGGTGTAGAGACCGTTGTTCTTCTCGCGCAGGATGCGGGCCACCTCGTCGATGGAGGTGCCGTACTGCGCAGCCTTGCGGGCCCGGTTCGACTGGGGCGTGCCGCTCGGCTCGAAGGGGGTCTGGCCCACGGTGGTCTCGCCGATCACCAGCCCGGCGTCGTTGAGGTACCAGTCAGACCCGGAGTGGATGCCGCCCGGGAAGGTCTGCAGCACCACCCGGCGGCCCTTCTTCGGCACCACGTCGAGGATCACGTCCCAGTGGACGCCGCTGTAGCCGTTCCACATGAAGAGCTGCCCCATCACGAAGCGGCCCGACGGCGTGGCCGACCTGGTGGCCACGAAGGAGGAGCAGCGGTCCTTGGCGGTGACGGCCGGGTCGGTCTCGTCCTCGGCCTTGAGGAAGCTCTTGCCCGAGACCGCGGTCGGCGAGACCTTGAGCGCCGAGCCGAGCTCGCCGAGATCGACGGCGCTGTTGAGCGTCACCACGTCGAGCAGGTCGAGCTCGCGCCCCCTGAACTTCGCCCCGGCCCTGGCGGCGCCGTCGGCGATCCCCTTCATCTCCTCGAGGTACTCGACGTCGTACTTGCGGAGCATCAGGGCGTCGGCCAGCAGCCGCAGGCCGCTCCAGCCCTTCTCCGGGTCGGCCTTGTCCTGCAGCACCGCCAGCTTCTCGAGGAAGCGGGCCAGCTCCACCGCCACCAGCTCGCCGTACTGGCGGCCGCGCTCCCAGGGCTCCCCCTCGACGTGGACGAAGATCCAGCCGCCGTCGTCGTAGCGGAAGCCGGGGCCCGACCAGCGCACCTGCTCGAGCGGGACGTAGGCGGTGATGTCGTCGAGCCGCTCCAGCCGGACGTCGTCGAAGCTGGCGCTGCCGGTGGCGGCGCCGTTGCGGCCGAGGTGGAGGGCCACCTGGTCGCGGGCGGTGATGGCGAAGAAGACCAGCTCGAGCCGGGCCTCGCGGTCACCGGCCAGCGACGGCGAGCAGTTGGTGAAGGGGGTGGAGCGCATCGAGAGGCAGGCGCCCAGCGCGGTCGGGTGGTGGGCCAGCGGGTCGGCGGCCACGCCGCGGGTGCGCACGCTGGCGCTGAGCCGGTAGAGCCGCCCCACCTCGAGCGCGAGCGGCGCCGAGAGCACGGTCGCCTGCGCGCCGCCGGCCGGGGCGGCCACCTCCAGCGAGCGGGCGCCGGCCAGCGGGGCCCTGGCCGTGGCGGTCACGGTGGCCCCGCCCGCGGCGGTCCAGCCGTCGAGGCCGGCCTCGAAGCCGGGGTTGGCGAGCGGCAGCGCCACCGGCGGCGCGGCCGGGGCGGCCCGGGCGGTGGAGGCGACGGCAGCGGCCGGGGCGGCGGAGGCGGCGGGAGCGGCCGGCGCGGTGGGAGCGGGAGCGGCGAGGAGCAGCGCGGCGAGGACGGCGATGAGCACGGTGTACCCCTACGGTGGACTCCGGGAGCGGGCCGGGCGGCGGATGGTCCCGGCCCGGCGCGGGGTTCGGTCAGGTCAGGTCAGCTCGGCGGCGATGGCCAGGGCCGCGGCCACCGGGTCGGGGGCGTCACGCAGCGGCCGCCCCACCACGATGACGTCGGCGCCGGCACGGACGGCGTCGGCCGGGGTGGCGACCCGGGCCTGGTCGCCGCGAGCGCTGCCGGCCGGCCGGACGCCCGGGACCACCAGCAGCGGCCCTGGCCCGACCGCGGCGCGGACCGCGGCCACCTCGTGGGGCGAGCAGACCAGCCCGCCGGCCCCGGCCTCGACCGCCAGCCGGGCCAGCCGCACCACCGCCGCCTCGGGTGGGCCGCCGAGGCCGATCCGCTCCAGCGCCGCGGCGTCGAGGCTGGTGAGGACGGTGACGGCGAGGATGCGGACCTTGCCGCCCGCCCCCCGCACCGCGGCCCGGACCATCTCCGGCCCGCCGCTGGCGTGGATGGTGAGCAGCGCGGCCCCGGTGGCGGCGGCGCTCCTCGCCGCCCCCTCGACGGTGGCCGGGATGTCGTGGAGCTTCAGGTCGAGGAAGACCGGCCGCCCCAGCGCCGCCGCGGCGCGAACCGCGGCCGGCCCCTCGGCCGTGAAGAGCTCGAGGCCGACCTTGAGCATCCCCACGTGCGGCGCGATGGCCCGGGCGAAGGGCTCGGCCTCGGCCCAGCCGGCGAAGTCGAGGGCGCTGCAGATCCGCTCTCCCGGCGTCATGCCTTCCCCACCTGCATCTTGCCGACCTCGCGGAGCAGCGCCTCGGCCTCCTCCCTGGGCAGCAGGTTCTTGACCTCGAAGAGCGCGAAGGTGAGCAGCTCCTCCAGCCCCTCCAGCGAGCGGGCCTTGGCGGCGGCGCCCTTGTAGGCGCCGGTGGCGGTGACGTTGGCCAGCACCCGCGCCACGTCGAGGTTGCCGTCGGCGCCGAAGGCGACCCCCTCGAAGAGGAAGCGCCGCCCCTCCGGGAGCCGCTCGAAGTAGCTGTCGAGCCGGCGCTCGGCGCCGGGGCGGGCCGCGGCCAGCGCGCCGTGGACGCGCTTGAAGATGCGCCGGTAGAGGCCGAAGGGGCCGCCCGAGCGGGTCTGCGTGTCCCCGGCGCCGAGCCCAGGCGCGGTCTCCCGCTTCGGCTGGGCGGCGAGGATGGCGTTGACGATGGGCGACTCGGCGCCGTCCGGGGCCGGGGTGTCGAGCGTGGTGCCGGTTGGCTGGTGGCGCGCCGGCGCCGGCGCCGGGTCCTGCTCCTGCTCCACGGCGGCGACCAGCACGCCCGACCGGAGCAGCGGGACCGCCTCGCGCAGGGCGAAGAGCAGCCCGAGCCGGCTCACCTCGGCCGCCTCGGCGAAGCTGCGCGAGCCCTCCAGCGCCTCGAGCAGCCGGGCCGCGAACTCGCCGGTGCCGGCCTCGAGGGCGCCGCGCCGGGCCAGCAGCGCGCCGCGCCCGCCCACCTCCGCCAGCAGCCGCTCGGTCTCGTCGACCCGCTTCAACCCCTCCAGCAGCAGCTCGCGGGTCCGCTCCGGGAGCCGCACCTCGTTGGGGGCGGCGTTCGACCCCTCGACGAAGAGGAACTCGCCCTCGGTGTCGAGGAAGGCGTTGAAGAGGATCTCGCGGACCTGGGCGGCCACGCCGGCGTAGAGATCGGCGGCGGTGATGGCCCCGTCGTCGACCAGCACCTGGCCGAGCGGGCGGCCCGGCACCACCTCGGCGCTGCAGCGCTCCAGCGCCTCCCAGCCGATCAGGCCGCTGCGCCAGAGCACCGGGCCGAGCCGGTCGCCCGGCTCCGAGGAGGAGGCGAAGACCAGCTGCCCCTCGCGGAAGTAGAGGCTGCGCCGGTGGGGGCGCTCGCCGGCGGCCAGCCCGCCCGGGCCGGCGAAGGAGAGGCGGAGCAGGCCGCTCTTGAGCGAGGTGAAGACCAGCTGGACGACCTCGAGGATGGAGAGGGCCGAGAGGGTGCCGGCCAGCCAGGGGCGGCCGTCACGCGGCGCCTCGAGCTCGCCCTCCCCGCTGCCGCTCCGCTCCGCCACGGTCACCCTCCCTGGAGCGGGCGCCCCGCCGCCCCGACCAGCGCCGCGGCCCGGGCCGCCACCTCGCCGATCGGCACCAGCGTGACGTCCTTGCTGCCGCGCAGCTTCCACTCCACCTTGCCCTCGGCCAGCCCCTTCTTGCCGACGGCGATGCGGATGGGGTGGCCGATCAGGTCGGCGTCCTTGAACTTCACGCCGGGCCGCTCGTCGCGGTCGTCGTAGAGCACGTCGACGCCGGCCGCGTTCAGCGCCGCCACCACCTGGTCGGCCGCCGCCACCAGCTCCGGCTCCTTGCCGAGCGCCAGCACCGCGGCGTGGAACGGGGCGATGGCCACCGGGAAGACGATGCCGTCGGCGTCGTGGTGCAGCTCGATGGCGGCGGCGAGGATGCGCTCCACGCCGATGCCGTAGCTCCCCATGACGATGGGCACCTGGGCCCCGGCGGCGTCGAGGACGCTGGCCTTGAGCGACTCGGAGTACTTGGTGCCGAGCTTGAAGATGTGGCCCACCTCGAGCGCCTTGAAGACGTCGAGCACCCCGTCGCAGCGCGGGCAGCCCTCGCCGGCCTTGACGGTGCGCAGGTCGGCCAGCCGGCCGTGCACCAGCAGGTCGCGCCGCACGTCGACGCCGCGCCAGTGGAAGCCGTCCTCGTTGGCGCCGGTGACCATGTTGGTCCGGTCGGCCACCGAGGGATCGACGAAGACCGGCGCCTTGCTGAAGTTGACGGCGCCGAGCGAGCCGGCGTGGGCCCCCATCAGCGCCGGGATCTCCTCGGCGTGGGCGGGGCGGACCTCGACGGCGCCGGTGGCGGTCTGCAGCTTGGCCTCGTTGAGGTCCTGGTCGCCGCGCACCACCGCCACCACCGGCTTGCCGTCGGCCAGGTAGATGAGCGACTTGAGCTGGCGTTTGGCGCCGACGCCGTAGGGCTGGCGCTGCAGCGCCTCGATGGTCACCACCCCGGGGGTGGCGAACTTCTCCAGCGCCGGCGGGCCGGGCTGGTCGGGCGGCTGCTCGAGGCGGGAGGTGGCGGTCTCGGTGTTGGCGGCGTAGCGGCACGTGGGGCAGGCGGCCACCAGGTCCTCGCCGGCGTCGGTGCGGACCATGAACTCGGACGACTCGGAGCCGCCCATCGAGCCGGAGTGGGCCTGCACCGCCACGAAGTCGAGGCCGCAGCGGGTGAAGATCCTCTCGTAAGCCTGGCGCTGGTCCTCGTAGCTCTTGTCGAGCCCGGCCCGGTCGACGTCGAAGGAGTAGGCGTCCTTCATGGTGAACTGGCGGACACGCAGCAGCCCCGACTTGGGGCGCGGCTCGTCGCGGAACTTCGACTGGATCTGGTACCAGACCTGCGGCAGCTGCCGGTAGGAGCGCAGCTCGTCGCGGGCGATGGCGGTGAAGATCTCCTCGTGGGTCATGCCGAGGCAGTAGTCCCCGCCCTTGCGGTCCTTGAGCCGGAACATGTTGTCGCCCATCACGTCCCAGCGCCCCGACTCCTTCCAGATGTCGGCCGGGTGGAGGGCCGGCAGGTAGAACTCCTGCGCGCCGATCGCCTCCATCTCCTCGCGGATGATCTGCTCGATGCGGGTGAGCGACCGCTTCGCCAGCGGCAGGTAGTCGTAGATGCCGGCGCCGAGCTGGCGGACGAAGCCGGCGCGCACCAGCAGCTTGTGCGAGGCGACCGTGGCGTCGGTGGGGGCTTCCTTGAGGGTCGGGATGAAGGCCTTGGAGGCGCGGACGACGGTCATGGTCCGCGCTTTATACCCCAGCCTCCAGCCGCGGGGCAGGCGGGGCGTGGCCCCCTTCCCTCCCGCCCGGGAGGAAGGTACTCCTCATCCCCGGGTGACGCCGGGTCACCCGGGGAGCGGGCGCGTGCGACTGCCGGATGCGGTGGTGGACCTCGGGGTCGGGCCGATGCTGGGCCTGGGCGGCACCGCCGCGGCGGTGCTGGTGCAGCTCGGGCTCGGCCTGACGCTGCTCCTCCCGGCGGCCGGCTGGTGGGCGCGCCGCTCCGGCGCGGCCGACGCCGGGGCCTGGCGCGAGTGGCTGGGTCGCCGGGCCCGGCCGCTGCGGCGGCGCGTCGTCATCCCGGCGCTCCTGCTCGGCCACCTCATGGGGCTGCTGCTGGTCGCCACCTACCCCGGGCTGCGCGAGGCGCTGGTCGGCTTCATCGGCGGACTGCTGGCCAGCGACCCGGTCGGCCTGGTCCTCCGGCTCGCCTCCTGGGCGCTGCTGCGGCTGGCGGTGAGCGTGGCGCTGGCCGGGCTGCTGGTGGCCTCTGCCGCGGGGCGCGAGGGGGCGGAGGGCGCGGCGGGCCCGGCGCGGGTGGCGCGCGGCGGCGCCTGGATCGCGGCCGGTGCGCTCGGCGCCGCGCTGCTCTTCGGCGGGCTGGCGGTGCAGCCGCTCACCCCGTGGCAGCTCGAGGCGGTGCAGGGGGAGCTGGAGCTCGCCACGCTGGCGGCCGTGGTCGGGCTGGCCGCCGCGGCCACGCTGCTGCTCGGCCTCTTCGCCCTGCTCTGGCAGGGGGCGGGCTGGCCGGCCCGGGCTGCCTCCCGCGTCGCCGGCGCGCTGCTGGGGCTCGGTCTGCTCGCCGCCGCCAGCGGCGAGCCGGTGCGCGAGGCGCTGCGCCGGCCCTGGCTGGTCGGGAGCGGTGGTGGAGGTGGCGGTGGCGGCGCGCTCTACGCCAACGGTCTGACGCCCGACGAGGTGCAGCGGGCCCGGAGCGAGGGGCTGCGGAGCGTCCGGCCGGAGGTCGCCCCCGGCGGCGTCACCTCGGGCGCCGCCGTCTTCCGCGCCGCCTGCACCCCCTGCCACTCGGAGCGGCAGCTCCGCGGCGCCGTCGCCGGGCTCCCGCCCGGCTCGATCGCAGTCTGGCTGCCGCGGCTCGACCGGGTGCGCGGCCGGATGCCCCCCTTCCCCGGCGACGCCGGGGACGCCGCGGCGCTGGTGCGCCACCTGGCTGCGCTCGACGGCCGGCTCGACGAGCAGCTGCCGCGCCAGCCCGAGGCGCTGGTCGCGGCCGGCCGGCGGGTGATGGAGTACCGCTGCCTCACCTGCCACCGCGACGTGCCGCTCAAGAAGCGGGTGGCCGGCTGGTCGGCCCCCTTCGCCTACGAGGCGATCGGACGGCTCCCCAGGCTCTACCCGGTCATGCCGGCCTTCGCCGGCGACGAGGTGGAGCGGCGCGCCCTGGCCGCCTGGCTGACCGCGCTCGGCGCCGGGCAGGTCGAATAGGGTAGAATCGCCGGGCCCACCCACGCAGCATCCGAGGTCCCCGTGCGCCGCCTCCTCGCAGCCCTCGCCCTCTCCACCGCCTTCGCAACCGGCTGCGGCTCCTCCTCGCCAGCCTCGCCGCCCGGCCCGCCGCCGGCCACGCCCCCCTCGCCCTCGGCGGTCAACGCGCTGGCCGACCTGCCGCAGGACCTCTCCCTGGCGCCCGGGACCCGCAACAGCTGGGACCTCGAGCCCGACTTCGCGCTCGGCGACGGCGGCGACGACCAGTTCGACCGCGCCGTGCAGCTCTACGTCGGTCTCCCAGGCACGCCGCCCACGCCCGACCTCCTGCCCATCGACCTCGGGCCGGTGCTCCCCTTCCCGCGCGACCAGCGGCAGGTCGAGCTCTCCTTCACGACGCCGGCGCTGGGCCGATCGGCCGGCCTGGCGGCGGTGGTGGCGGCCGGCAACGTCGCCATGGGCAAGGAGCTGGTGCTGGCCGCCAGCTGGGCGGTGCCGGCCGGCGGCGGCGCGGTAGTCGGGACGCGGCTCTCGCAAGTCATCGACCTGCCGGCCGCGGGCGGGAACCTGCTGCTCGGCTGGACCCACCGCGGGGTGGTGCTCGACGCCGCCATCCCCGGCGGCGGGGCCGGCTGGCGCGTGACGGTGCAGCCGGCCGCCGGCGGCAACGCGCTCATCGCCTTCTCCACCGGCGCCGGGAGCCCGGGGCCGGTGACGCCCTTCGACCTCTCTCCCCTGGCCGGCCAGAGCGTCCTGCTCACCTTCGAGCTGATCGGCACGCCGCGCAGCGCCGTGGCCATCGACGACGTCTCGGTCATGAGCGGCGCCACCCAGCATGTCGTCAACGGCAGCTTCGAGAGCGGCGCCCTCGCCCCCTGGACCGTGACCGGCCCCGACCAGGCCTGCCAGGTGGTCTCCGGGAAGCGGAACGTCGGCGGGCTGGTGGTGGAGCGGCGCGTCTTCGCCCGCCCCGAGCGGCGCTGGGCCCGCTTCGTCGACCGCTTCCAGAACACCGGGAGCAGCGCCGTCACCACCGAGGCGAGCTACCTCCACGAGCTGGGCGCGCTCTCCGACGCGGTGGTCCAGGCGAGCGGCGGGGGCAAGGCCTTCTCCTCGTGGGACGCCGGCCTGTACCTCCCGCCCTCCTTGCCGCGCCGCGATCTCGCGGTGGTCCATGGCTCCAGCCCGCTCCCGGCCGCGTACCGGGGGGCCACCGGCCTCGCGGCCGGCGACGGCTCGCCCTGGGCCTGGACCCGCTTCCCGCTCACGGTGCCGCCGGGCGAGACCCGGGTCATCGTCCAGTTCGTGGTGCTGGCTGAGAGCCGGACCGGCGACACGGCGGCCAGTGCGGCGGCCCGCTCGGTGCTGGCCGACCAGGAGGCGGCGGCCATCGTCAGCGGCTTCTGGAGCGACCCGGCCTACCGCGAGGGGATGACGCCCGAGGACCAGGCCGCGCTGGTCAACTTCTAGTCGCGCTGGCGCCGGCTTCTGGTGGCGCCAGCGCAAGATTCGACAGCGTGGCGCGCTACGAGGAGGCGCCCGGGGGCGCCCGCTCGGCGGCGATCTGCAGCGCCTCGCCGACCAGCGCCTCCTCAAGCTCCTCGGCCTTCATCCGCTTCATCACCTTGCCGGCCTTGAAGAGCAGGCCGACCCCGCCGTGGCCGTAGGCGACCCCGACGTCAGCGGCCGCCGCCTCGCCCGGGCCGTTCACCTCGCAGCCCATCACCGCCACCGAGACCTCCCCCTTCACGCTGGAGAGCCGCTGCTCGACCCGCTCGGCGATGGGGATCATGGCCACCGAGCAGCGCCCGCAGGTGGGGCAGGAGGTCAGGGTGGCGCCGCCGAACTTGAGCCCCAGCGCCTTGAGGAGCATGCGGGCCACCCGCACCTCCTCCACCGGATCGGCCGTCAGCGAGATGCGGATGGTGTCGCCGATGCCGTCGGCCAGCAGGATGCCGAGGCCGGCCGCCGACTTGACGGTCCCCCCGAGCAGGGTCCCGGCCTCGGTGACGCCGAGGTGGAGCGGGTAGTCGAACTTCTTCGAGAAGAGCCGGTTGGCCGCCACCGTCATGGCCACGTCGTGGGCCTTGAGCGAGACCTTGATCTCCCGGTAGCCCTCGTCCTCGAGGAAGCGGATGTGGCGCTCGGCGCTCTCCACCATCCCCTCGGCGGTCGGCCAGCCGTGCTTGTCGACGATGTCCTGCTCGAGGGAGCCGGCGTTGACGCCGATGCGGATGGGGACCATCCGCTCCCGCGCCGCCTTGACCACCTCGCGGACCCGGTCGCGCGAGCCGATGTTGCCGGGGTTGAGCCGGATGGCGTGGATGCCGGCGTCGAGGGCCCGCAGCGCCAGCCGGTAGTCGAAGTGGATGTCGGCCACCAGCGGGATGGGCGTGGCCTTGCAGATGGCCGGCAGCGCGTCGGCCGCCTCGGCCCCCGGCACCGCCACCCGCACGATGTCGGCGCCGGCCTCGGCCAGGGCGCGGATCTGCCCGAGCGTGGCCGCCGCGTCGGCGGTGTCGGTGGTGGTCATCGACTGCACCGAGACCGGGGCGCCGCCGCCGATGGCGACGCCGCCCACCTTCACCTGCCTCGTCGGGCGCCGGGCGCCGAGCGAAGACGCCTCACCCTGACCGTAACCACCCATGTGACCACCTCCCGGCGGAACCGATCCTAACGGCCGGACCGCCGGGCGGCCAGAGAGAGCGCCAAGGCTATTTCTTGGCGATGGCGGCCAGCTCGGCGTCGATGAGCGCCGTGAAGGCCTCGAGCTTCTGCGCGCCGGAGATGAGCCGGCCGTTGATGAAGAAGGCCGGGGTGCCGCGCACGCCGGCGTCGTTGCCGGCCTTGAAGTCCTCGGCCACCACCTTGGCCTTCTCGCCCGAGTCGAGGCACTTGCCGAAGCGCCCCTCGTCGAGCTTGAGGTCGCGGGCGTAGGCCTTCAGGTCGGTGATCTCGAGCTTGGGCGTGGCCGCGAAGAGCCGGTCGTGGAACTCCCAGTACTTGCCCTGGTCGCCGGCGCAGTGGGCCGCCTCGGCCGCCTTGGGGGCGAGGTTGTGGCTGGGGAGCGGGTAGTCCCGGTAGAAGATCCGCAGCTTGCCCTTGTACTTCTCGAGCTCGAGCAGGTCCTTCACGGTCGCCTCGGCCTTGGAGCAGTAGGGGCACTGGTAGTCGGAGAACTCGACGATGGTGATGGGCGCCGAGTCCGGCCCCTTCGACGGGCCGGTGGCCGCCACCTCGACCTTGGAAGGCAGGTACGGGGGCAGCAGCACCTCCACCTTGGAGTCGGCGCGGAGCTGGTCGATGTACTGCGCCAGCACCGCCTCGCTCTTCTGGCGGCGCAGGAACTGGGCGATCTGCGCCTTGACCTGGTCGAATGGCTCCTTCACCTGCCCGGCCGCCTTGGCCCGCTCGTAGAGGGCGCGCGACTCCTCGTCGGTCGGCTCGCCGACCTTCGGCGCCAGCTCGACGCGCAGGAACTCGTCGACCGGCTTGCCGGCCACCTTGGCCTTGGCCTCCACCAGCTTCTGGTTGATGAGCTGGTCGAGCGCCGCCTTGCGCAGGTCGTAGGTGCGCTGCTCCATGTCGTTCAGCTCGCCGCGGATCGACTTGTCGACCTCGCCGGCGGTGATCACCTCGGCGCCGATCCTGGCGACCGGGGCGTTGAGCCCGGAGGCGGCGGTGTCGGCGGCCTGCGTCGGGCGGGTGGACTGGCAGGCCAGGGCGGCCGAGGCGGCCAGGCCGAGAAGGATGGGACGGATGCGCATGGGACTCCAAAGGGGGATGAGGTAAGGACCGGCAATTTGCATCTCCCGGGCCCCAAGGTCAATCGGCGGCCGGCCGCGGCCATTCCCCTGCCCTGCTCCATGCCGCCCCGAAAGCAGTAGACTCCGCCTCCCGCCATGCCCAGCGCCGACACCTGGAACCCGGAGCAGTACGCCCGCTTTCGCGCTGAGCGGCGGCAGCCCTGGGACGACCTGACCGCGCTGCTCCGGCCGGTCGACCGTCCGCGCCTCCTCGACCTCGGCTGCGGCGACGGCGTGCTGACCGCCGCGCTGCACGCCCGGCTCTCGGCCCGCGAGACGGTCGGGGTCGACAGCTCGCCGGCCATGCTGGCGCGGGCCGCGCCGCTCGCCGGCGGCGGGCTGCGCTTCGAGCGGGGCGACGCCGCCAGCTTCGGCGGCGGGCCGTACGATCTCGTCCTCTCCAACGCCGCCCTCCACTGGGTCCCGGACCACGCCGCGCTGCTGCCGCGCCTCACCGCGCTGCTCTCGCCCGGCGGCCAGCTGGCGGTGCAGGTGCCGATCAACGAGGAGCACCCCTCGCACCGGGAGGCGGCCGCCACCGCGGCCGAGCCGCCCTTCGCGGCGGCGCTGGGCGGCTGGCGCCGGGAGAGCCCGGTGCTCGCACCGGAGTGGTACGCCACCGCCCTCTTCGAGCTCGGCTTCACCGAGCGGCGGGTGCGGGTCGAGGTCTACGGCCACCCGCTCGCCTCGCGCGACGAGGTGGTCGAGTGGGTGCGCGGCACGCTGCTCACCGACTACCAGGGGCGGCTCCCGGCTGCGCTCTGGCCCGCCTTCCTGGCGCGCTACCGCGAGCGGCTGGCGGCGGCGCTCCCCGACCGGCGCCCCTTCCTCTACCTCTACCCCCGCCTCCTGCTCTGGGCCCGCCGCCCGTGAACCGCTTCGTCGGCATCGACGCCGGGGCCGAGGCGATCAAGGTGGTGGAGCTGGCCGGCGAGCCGGGGGCGCTGCGCTGGACCCGGCGCGCCGCGGTCGAGCACGGCGGCCAGCCCGAGGCGGTGCTGGCCGGGCTGCTCGGCGGCTTCGGCTGGGCCGGGGTGACCGGCGCGGCGGTGACCGGGCGGCTCTCGTCCCGCCTGGCGCTGCCGCGCGTCCCGCAGAAGCAGGCCCAGGCGGCCGGGGCCCGCTACCTGCTCGGCGAGGGGCCGCTCACGGTGGTCTCGATCGGCGCGCACGGCTGCTCGGTGCTGGAGCTGCGTGGCGGCGGCGTGGAGCTCTTCCGCGAGAACGCCCGCTGCGCCCAGGGGACCGGCCACTTCCTGCGCCAGCTGGTGCAGCGCTTCGGCCTCTCGGTGGAGGAGGCGGCCACGCTGGCGGCCGGCGTCACCGACCCGGCGCCGCTCAGCGGCCGCTGCCCGGTGATCCTCAAGACCGACATGACCCACCTCGCCAACAAGGGCGAGGGGCGGGAGCGGATCCTGGCCGGGCTGCTCGACGCCATCGCCGAGAGCGCCCAGGTGCTGGTCAAGCCGCGCCGCGGCCCGGCCCGGCTGGTGCTGGCCGGCGGGGTGCCGCGCGCCGCGCGGATCCGCGACCACTTCGACCGCTACGCCCGGCGCCACGGCCTGACGCTGGAGCCGCTGCGCGCCGAGGACGGCCTGCACCTCGACGCGCTCGGCGCCGCGCTCTCCGCCGCCTCCACCGCCGCGCTCTCCGTCGCCGCCGCCGCGGCCCGGCCCGCCCCGCCGCCGCCGCTCGACGCCCTCTTCCAGGCGGCCGTCGAGCCGCCGCTGCAGCTCCTCCCGCCGCTGGCCGCCTCGCTGGCCCGGGTGCGCCGGCTCACCGCGCCGCCTCGCCCCCCCTTCGCCGGCCCGCGCGACGCCGTGCTCGGCTTCGACATCGGCTCGACCGGCGCCAAGGCGGTGCTGCTCGACGCCGCCACCCGCGAGCCGCTCTGGGAGGGCTACCTCAAGACCGACGGCGACCCGGTCGGCGCGGCGCAGGCGCTGGTGCGCACGCTGCTCCACGGCGAGGCGGCGGCCCACCGGGTGCTCGGCTTCGGCGCCACCGGCTCGGGGCGGGAGATCGTCGGGTCGCTGCTGAGCACCTGCTACTGCGGCGAGGCGGTCCACGTCGTCAACGAGATCGCCGCCCACGCCGCCGGGGCCCGCCACGTCGACCCGCGCGTCGACACCATCTTCGAGATCGGCGGGCAGGACGCCAAGTACATCCGGCTCGACGGCGGGCGGGTGGTCGACGCCGCCATGAACGAGGCCTGCTCGGCCGGCACCGGCTCCTTCATCGAGGAGCAGGGGGGCCGCTTCCACGGCGTCGACTCGGTGGCGGCGCTCGGCGCCGAGGCGCTGGCCGCCCCCGAGGGCGTGGCGCTCGGCCAGCACTGCTCGGTCTTCATGGCCGAGGTGATCGACGGGGCGGTGGCGCGCGGCGTGGCCCGCGGCCCCATCCTGGCCGGGCTGCACGACTCGGTGGTGGCCAACTACCTCAACCGCGTCAAGGGGACCCGCTCGGTCGGGCAGGTGATCTTCTGCCAGGGGATGCCGTTCGCCTCCGACGCGCTGGCCGCCGCGGTGGCGCGCCAGACCGGCGCCGAGGTGATCGTGCCGCCCCAGCCCGGGCTGCAGGGGGCCATCGGCATCGCCCTGCTGGCGGCGGCCGAGCTGCCGCTCAGCGGGCGGACCCCGGCCGACCTCGGGGCCTTCCTCACGGCGCGGGTGACGCGCAAGGACCAGTTCGTCTGCGCCTCGACGCAGGGCTGCGGCGGCGCCGGCAACCACTGCCGCATCGACCGGCTCACCACCGACGTGGGGGGCGAGGCGCGGCGCTTCACCTGGGGCGGCGGCTGCGCCCTCTGGGACCGGGGGACGCGGCTCGTGAAGCTGCCCGACCTGGCGCCCGACCCCTTCCGGGAGCGGCGCGACCTGGTGGCGGCGGTGGTGGCGGGGCTCCCGGCGCGCGGCGGGCGCCGGGTGGTGGCGCTGGCCGACGAGTTCCAGCTGAAGGGGCTGCTCCCCTTCTTCGCCACCTTCCTGCACCGGCTCGGCCTCGACGTGGCGGTGGCGCCGGGCGGCGACCGGGCCGCGCTCAAGCGCGGCATCGAGGAGGCCAACGTCCCCTTCTGCGCGCCGATGCAGCAGTACCACGGGCTGGTGGCCGGGCTGGCCGAGCGCGGCCACGATCTCGTGCTGGTGCCGCTCCTGCGCCACCTGCCGCGGGTCGGCGCCGAGCGGACCTCCTCGGTCTGCCCCATCGTCATGGGGGCGCCCGACGTGCTGCGGCTCGACCTGCCGCCGGCCGACGCCGCCAGGCTGCTCTCCCCGGTCATCGACATGGGACCGGAGGGGCTCCTGAGCGAGCCGTTCGAGCGCTCCTGCCGCGCCCTGGCCACCTCGCTCGGGGTGAACGACGAGGCGACCTTCGGCGCCGCGCTGGCCGCGGCCCTGGCCGCGCAGGCCGACTTCGATCTTCGCCTGCCGGCGCTGGGGCGGCGGGCCCTCGACTGGTGCCGCGCCGCCGGGGTCACGCCGGTGGTGGTGCTGGGGCGCAGCTACACCATCCACGACGAGGTGCTCAACTCCAACGTGCCGGCCATCCTGCGCGCCCAGGGGGCGGTGGCCATCCCGCTCGACTGCCTGCCGGTGCCGGCCGACGCGCCCATCTTCGACGACGTCTTCTGGAGCCAGTCGCAGCGCATGCTGCGGGCCGCCTGGCTGGTGCGCCGCACCCCGGGGCTCTACGGCCTCTTCTGCTCCAACTACGCCTGCGGCCCCGACAGCTTCACCAGCCACCAGCTCTCCTTCCTCATGGAGGGGAAGCCGTTCGCGCTCATCGAGACCGACGGCCACGCCGGCGACGCCGGCACCCGGACCCGCGTCGAGGCCTTCCTCCACTGCGTGCGCGAGGACCTGCGGGCCGCCCGCGACGCCGTCCCCAACGACCCGGCCCGGCTCGACGTGGCCCGCCGCACCCTGGGCGACCTGACCGCCCGCGGCGAGCGGGTGCTGGTGCCGCCCATGGGGCCGGAGGCCGAGGCGCTGGTGGCCGGGCTGCGCGGGCTCGGGGTATCGGCCGAGGTGCTGCCGCGCCCGACCCGCGAGACGCTCGGGCTGGGGCGGCGCCAGACCTCCGGCAAGGAGTGCCTGCCGCTCACCGTCACGCTCGGCAGCCTGCTGGAGCGGCTGGAGCGGCCCGGCCCCGGCGAAGATCGCTACGCCTTCTTCATGCCCGGCTCCGACGGACCGTGCCGCTTCGGCGCCTACCGGCAGCTGCAGCAGCTGGTGCTCGATCGGCTCGGCTGGCGCGAGCGGGTGGCCATCTGGTCGCCGCCGCTGGGCGACTACTTCCGCGGCCTGCCGCCCGGCTTCGCCGCCATCGTCTACGCCGGCTTCTGCGCCTGGGGGGCGCTCGAGGAGGCGCTCCACGACGTGCGGCCGGTGGAGCGGACCGCGGGCGCCGCCGAGGCGATCCAGGCCGACGCCTCGCGCCGGCTCTCGGCGCTCATCGAGGCGGCGGTGCGGGGCGACCTCTCGGCCGCCACGGTGCTGCGCGAGGCGACCACCGGGCGGGTCTGGGGGATCCCGCGGCTGGTGGGCGAGGCGGCCCGGGCGCTGGCGGCGGTCAAGACTTCCCGGGCGGTGCCGAACGTCCTGCTCAGCGGCGAGATCTACGTGCGCTGCGACCCGTTCGCCAACGGCGAGGTGGCGCGCGAGCTGGAGCGGCGCGGGCTGCGGATGCGGCTCGAGCCGCTCACCGAGTTCATCCAGTACACCGACTGGGTGGCCTGGAAGCGGGGCTGGAAGAAGGGGATGGTGGCCCGGCTCGACCGCTGGCTGCGCGACCGGATCCTGGAGCGCTGCCACGCCGCGGTGGCCGGGCCGCTCGGCCTGCCGCCGCCGCCGCCCATCGACGAGGCGGTGGCGGCCGCCGGCGACTACCTCGACCACCACGTCGAGGTGGAGACGCTGCTCACCATCGGCGTGCCGGTGCGGGCCTGGCGGCGCGGCGAGATCGACGCGGTGGTGAGCGTGGGGCCGCTGGAGTGCATGCCCAACAAGCTGGCCGAGGCGCAGCTCCACCACGTGGCCGAGCGCGAGGGGCTGCTCTCGCTGACGCTCTCGCTCAACGGCGACCCGCTCGACGCCGCGGCGCTCGACGGCTTCGCCTGGGAGGTGCACCGCCGGTTCCAGGCGCGGAACGTGGTAGGTGGAGAGCCATGCCCGGCCCCGTCGCCACCGCCGTCGCCGCCGCCGCCGCGCTGAGCTTCGAGCGGGCGCCGGCAGCCTGGCCGTCGCTGGCCCGGGCGCTGCTCTCGCGACGCCCGGCGCTGCTGCCCGCGGGCGAGACCATCCCGGCGCTGGAGGCCCGGCTGGCGCCGCTGGTGGCCGAGCCGGGCCACCTCGAGGCCTACCGCGAGCTCTGCGGCTTCGAGCCGGACGACCGGCTCCCCATCACCTACCCGCACCTGCTGGCCGGCACCATGCACCTGGCGCTGCTCAGCGGCGGCGCCTTCCCGCTGCGGCTGCTCGGTCTCGTCCACCTGCGCAACCGGATCGAGGCGGCCCGGGCCATCGGCGAGCGCGAGCCGGTGGAGCTGCGCTGCCGCGTCGGCGGCCACCGGGAGACCGAGCGCGGCCAGGAGTTCGACCTGGTCACCGAGGCCCGCGCCGGCGGGCAGCTGGCCTGGGTCGAGACCTCGACGCTGCTGGCGCGCCGCCGCGCCGCACCGCCGGCCCGTCACGGCCTCGCCGCGGTGCCGCCGCCGGCCGCGCCCGAGGGGGCCCGGGGCTGCGCGTTCGGCCTGGGGTCCGACCTGGGGCGGCGCTACGCGCGCCTCTCGGGCGACTACAACCCGATCCACCTCTCGGCCGCCACGGCCCGGCTCTTCGGCTTCAGGCGGGCCATCATCCACGGCATGTGGTCGCTGGCCCGCGTCGCCGCCGAGCTGCAGCCGCGGGTCGGGGCCGGGCCGGTGGTGCTGGAGGTGGCCTTCAAGCTGCCGGCGCTGCTGCCGGGCCGGGTCACGCTGCGTGACTGGCCGCGCGAGCGCGGGCTCGGCTTCGCCCTGCTCGACGAGGCCGGCGAGCGGCCGCACGCCACCGGGACCATCAGGACGGCCTGATCGGGGCAAGCGGACGCTGACCCCCAGCAGGGGCGAGCCGCGCCATGGGCCGGGGGGTACCGACAGTAGACCCCGACTTCCCCGGAGCACACCATGAAGAAGACGACTCTCCTCGCCATCGGCTGCGTCTCCCTGCTCACGGCCTGCGGCAGCGACAGCACCACCACCCCCCCGGCCGCCACGACCGGGCAGATCTCGCTCACCGGCAGCAGCACGTTCAGCGGCCCGCACGCCGGCCAGTCCGTCCGGGCGGCGCTGGTGCGCGCCTCGGACGGCGCCACCCTCGACCTCCAGAAGGGGACGGTGGCGGCGGCAGGTACCAGCCAGGGGTTCGCCTTCACCTTCGCCCCGACCGTCGACCTCACGGTGGCCTACAAGGTCCGCTACTGGATCGACTTCAACTCCAACGACAGCTGCGACGCCTCGCCGACCGATCACCAGTGGGAGGTCGACGCCCCGACCGGCCAGTCCGCGGTGTCGGTGAGCCACAACACCACCTTCACCAGCGTCTGCTCGACCTTCACCTTCCCGCTCACCTTCACCGGGAGCGGGACCTTCAACGGGCCGCACGCCGGCAACGCCTTCAGGGCGGCGCTGGTCCGCGGCTCGGCCACCACGGCGCTCGACACCCAGTCCGGCACGGTGGCCGCCGCCGGGACCACGCCGGCCTTCTCGGTGACCTTCGCGCCGAGGCTGGTCATCGGCGAGGCCTACTCGGTGAAGCTCTGGATGGACTTCAACACCAACGCCGCCTGCGACGCGGCGCCCGCCGATCACCAGTGGAGCGTCCCCATCCCATCGGAGCAGTCGACCTTCCAGCCGACGGTCACCTACGCCCACAACACCACCTTCACGAGCGTCTGCGCCTGGTTCCCCTAGCTGGCGCCGCGGCCAGCACCAGGTCCAGGTCCATCACGTTGGTCCGGGTCGGCCCGGTGATCACCAGGTCACCGAGGGCCGCGAAGAACGGGTAGGCGTCGTGGCCGTCGAGCGCGGCGCGCGGGTCGAGCCCGGCGGCGCGGGCCCGCGCCACGGTGGTCCCGTCGGCGAAGGCCCCGGCCGCGTCGGTCGGCCCGTCGGTCCCGTCGGTGCCGGCCGCCAGCACGGCGATCCCCTCCAGCCCCTCGATCCCGAGCGCCGCCGCCAGGGCGAACTCCTGGTTCCGCCCCCCCTTCCCGGCCCCGGTCAGGGTGACGGTGGTCTCCCCGCCGGAGAGCAGGCAGGCCGGGCGGCGCAGCGGCTGGCCGCTCCGGGCCAGCTCCCGGGCCAGCGCGGCGTGGACCGAGGCGACCTGGCGAGACTCGCCGGTCACCGTGGTGGAGAGCACCAGCGTGCGGTAGCCGCGCCGTCGGGCCTCGCTGGCCGCCGCCGCGACCGCCTGCGCGTTCGACCCGACCAGCAGGTCGACGGTCCGCCGGAAGGCCGGGTCGCCGGGCTTGGGGGTCTCGGGGCGCTCGCCGCGCGCCCCGGCCTCCAGCCGCGCCCGGACCGAGGCCGGGACCTTGCCGGTAATCCCGAACCTGCCGAGGATGGCGAGGGCCGCGGCGAAGGTGGTCGGATCGGGAACGGTGGGGCCCGAGGCGATCACGTCGAGCGGGTCGCCGACCACGTCGGAGAGGATCAGGGTGAGCAGGCTCGCCGGCCGGGCCAGCCGCGCCAGGCCGCCGCCCTTCAGCACCGAGAGGTGCTTCCGCACGCAGTTGATCTCGCCGATGGTCGCCCCGCAGCCGAGCAGCAGCCGGGTCACCTCCTGCTTCTCCTCCAGCGAGATCCCCTCGGCCGGGGACGGGAGCAGGGCCGAGCCGCCGCCGGAGAGGACGCAGACCACCAGGTCCTCGGGCCTCAGCCCGGCCAGCAGCGCCGCCAGCTCGCGCGCCGCCTCGACGCCGGCCGCGTCCGGCACCGGGTGGCCCGCCTCGCGCAGCGCCACCCGGCGGAGCGGCTCGGCGTGGCCGTACTTGGTGACCACCAGCCCCCCGGCCACCC
Organism: Anaeromyxobacter sp.; assembly: GCA_031388695.1. GTDB lineage: Bacteria > Myxococcota > Myxococcia > Myxococcales > Anaeromyxobacteraceae > JADKCZ01. The sequence goes on from JANMRY010000129.1 coordinate 22,474, forward strand.
GCGCGCCGAA
>JANMRY010000051.1:0-27712 GCA_031388695.1 Anaeromyxobacter sp.
CGGTTCGGGCGAGATCGCGATTTTCCCCAACCCGGGCAGGCTCCCTCTCTCGCAACTCCGGGCGGGCCCAAAGTAACCCCGCGTACGTGTCGCCGACCTCGACTCCGACTCCGACCCCGACCCCGACCCCGACCCCGACCCCGACCCCGACCCCGACCTCGACCTCGACCGCGACCCCGACCCCGCCCCCGACCCCGACCCCGACCGCGACCCCGACCGCGACCCCGACCCCGCCCCCGACCCGGGTCCAGATGCTCCTACGTTGCGCCGCCTGAAGGCGGCGCGGTAGCGCGGCGCGGTAGCGCGGCGCGATTGAGTTTTCCCCCGTTCAGCGATACCTACTTCGCATGTCTGAACTGGTCACGGTCACGCTCCCCGACGGCTCGAAGAAGGAGGCGGCGCGCGGCATCAGCGTGCTCGACTTCGTCAAGCTCCACATCGGCGCCGGCCTCGCCAAGGCCGCCTACATCGCCAAGCTCGACGGCCAGGCGGTCGACCTCGCCCGCACCATCGACGTCGACGCCCGGCTCGAGGTGGTGACGCCCAAGAACCCCGAGGCCCTCGAGGTGGCCCGCCACGACGCCGCCCACGTCATGGCCAGCGTGGTGCAGCAGCTCTTCCCCGGCACCCAGGTGACCATCGGCCCCTCGATCGACGACGGCTTCTACTACGACTTCGCCCGCGACAAGCCCTTCACCCCCGAGGACCTCGAGAAGATCGAGGCGGCCACCAACGAGGCGATCAAGGCCGACCACCCCTTCCTCCGCGAGGAGGTCTCGATGGAGCAGGCGCTGGCGCTCTTCGAGGGCCAGGGCGAGAAGTACAAGGTCGAGATCATCCGCGACATCGCCGCCAAGGGGGCGAAGACGCTGACCCTCTACCGCCACGGCGGCTGGGTCGACTTCTGCCTCGGGCCGCACGGCCCCTCCACGGCCCGCATCGGCCTGGTCAAGCTCACCTCGGTGGCCGGCGCCTACTGGCGAGGCGACTCGAAGAACGCCATGCTGCAGCGGATCTACGGCACCAGCTTCTTCGACAAGAAGGCGCTCGACGCCCACCTGCTCAAGCAGGAGGAGGTGAAGAAGCGCGACCACCGCAAGCTCGGCCCCACGCTCGGCCTCTTCGCCTTCCACGAGTACGCCCCTGGCGCCCCCTTCTGGCTGCCGGCCGGCACCACGCTCTTCAACGTCCTCCAGGACGCCATGCGCCGCCTCGTCAACAAGAACGGCTACCAGGAGGTCAAGACGCCGCTGCTCTTCAACAAGCGGCTCTGGGAGCAGAGCGGACACTGGGGCCCGTACAAGGCCAACATGTTCCTGGTGGTCGACAGCGAGTCGGACGAGAAGCTCACCCTCGACGAGCGGGCCAGCTTCTCGCTCAAGCCCATGAACTGCCCGTCGCACCACCTCATCTACCGGATGGGGCGGCGCAGCTACCGCGAGCTGCCGGTGCGCTACTACACCACCGACGCCCTGCACCGGAACGAGGCCTCCGGCTCGCTCGGCGGGCTGACCCGGGTGCGCCAGTTCGAGCAGGACGACTCGCACATCTACCTGATGGAGTCGCAGATCTCGGCCGAGGTGCTGCGCATCGTCGAGCTGATGAAGACCGTCTACGGCGCCTTCGGGCTGCAGTTCGGCCTGAAGTTCTCGACCCGCCCGCCCAACCAGGCCGACCGGATCGGCGACGACGCCCTCTGGGACAAGGCCGAGGGGGCGCTGCGGGCGGCGCTCGACCAGCTCGGCCTGCCCTGGGAGCTCAACCCGGGCGACGGCGCCTTCTACGGCCCCAAGATCGACTTCACGGTGACCGACTCGCTCGGCCGGCAGTGGCAGACCTGCACCATCCAGCTCGACTACGCCGCCCCGGAGCGCTTCGACCTGACCTACGTCGGCGCCGACAACACCGAGCACCGGCCGGTGGTGATCCACCGGGCCATCTACGGCTCCTTCGAGCGCTTCATCGCCATCCTCACCGAGCACTACGCCGGCGCCTTCCCGGCCTGGCTGGCGCCGGTGCAGGCCCGGGTGGTGACCGTCTCGGAGGGCTCGGTCGCCTGGGGCCGCGCCGTGGCCGAGCGGCTCGGCGGGCTCGGCTGGCGCGTCGAGCTCGACGACTCGAACGACAAGCTGGGCGCCAAGATCCGCAACGGTCAGCTGGCCAAGCTCCCCTTCACGCTGGTGATCGGCGAGAAGGAGGTCGAGGCGCAGGGCGTCTCGCCGCGCCGCCACGGCGGCGAGGATCTCAAGACCATGCCGCTCGACGCCTTCCTCGAGCTGCTCCGCAAGGAGGCGACGCCGCCGTACTAGCGACCCCCTGCGCGCCGCTGGAGCGCCGCCGAATCGCCGCCGCCGGCGCGCCGCTCCGCCCTAGACAGCTTTCGCCCGCAGGGCGCATTTTCAGCGCGCGCGCGCTTGACCAGGTGGTGGGGGCTCCATTACCCTCATTGGTCCAATGAGTTTCGCGAGCAGCAGGCGTCGACTTCTTAGCCCGGCGGGAGAGGTATCCCGGCCAGGGTGACGCTGCGCCGCGACCTCTTCCGCCCACCCGGCTGAAGAGGTTGCCCTCGACAGGCGAGCCACCCTCTTCGGCCCCACACAGGAGCCCGGGGTCTCGTCATGTCGAAGCAGCCTTTCGCAGCACCAGTTCGAACCAGCACCGCAGCAGAGGGAGCAACCAGCGTGAGCCAGCCCGGAACCGACCGCATCGTCATCTTCGACACCACGCTGCGCGACGGCGAGCAGTCGCCCGGCGCCTCGATGAACCTGCAGCAGAAGCTCCAGGTGGCCCGCGCCCTGCGCGACCTCGGCGTCGACGTCATCGAGGCCGGCTTCGCCGCCGCCTCGCCCGGCGACCTCGAGGCCATCCAGGGGGTGAGCCGCCTCGTCGAGGGGCCGATCATCGCCAGCCTCTCGCGCTGCAACAAGGGCGACATCGCCGCCTCCTGGGAGGCCCTCAAGGACGCGCCGCGCCGCCGCTGCCACGTCTTCCTGGCCACCAGCCCCATCCACCGCGACTTCAAGCTCAAGATGGTCAAGGAGGAGATCGTCCGCCGCGCCGTCGAGGGCGTGAAGCTGGCCCGCGAGAAGTTCGAAGACGTGGAGTTCTCGGCCGAGGACTCGGCCCGCACCGAGCTCGACTTCCTCGTCGAGGTGGTGGAGCGGGTCATCGAGGCCGGGGCCACCACCGTCAACATCCCCGACACCGTCGGCTACGCGCTCCCCTCCACCTACGCCGAGACGATCCGGCACCTGAAGAAGCACGTCCGCGGCATCGACAAGGCGATCATCTCGGTCCACTGCCACAACGACCTCGGGCTGGCGGTGGCCAACTCGCTGGCCGGCGTGCTCGAGGGGGCCCGCCAGGTCGAGTGCACCATCAACGGCATCGGCGAGCGGGCCGGCAACGCCTCGCTCGAGGAGATCGTCATGGCGTGCAAGACGCGCTCCGACGTCCTCAAGCTCTCCCACGGCATCAAGACCGAGCGGCTCTACCCGACCAGCCGGCTGGTGGCCCAGGTGACCGGCCTCCACGTGCAGCGCAACAAGGCGATCGTCGGGCAGAACGCCTTCGCCCACGAGGCCGGCATCCACCAGCACGGCATGCTGACCAACCGCGAGACCTACGAGATCATGAGGCCCGAGGAGGTCGGGTTCGCCCGCTCCAGCCTGGTGCTCGGCAAGCACTCCGGGCGCCACGCCCTGAAGGAGCGGCTGGTGGCGCTCGGCTACCAGCTGGCCGACGCCGCCGTCGACAAGGTCTTCACCGACTTCAAGGTGCTGGCCGACAAGAAGAAGGAGATCTACGACGCCGACATCGAGGCCCTGGTGGTCCACGGCCAGATCCTCGGCAAGGGGGTGGCGGCCTGGACGCTGGAGGCGCTCTCCACCACCTCCGGCACCGGCACCCTGCCGGTCGCCTCGGTGGCCCTGGTCAGCGCCGCCGGCGAGCGGCGCCAGGGGGCCTCGGCCGGCGACGGCCCGGTCGACGCCGTCTTCAAGGCGATCGAGGCGGTCACCGGCATCATCGTCAAGCTGCGCGACTACCAGGTCTCCAGCGTCTCCACCGGCGAGGACGCCCAGGGCGAGGTGACGCTGGAGTGCGAGCACCCGACCGGCCTCTACCGCGGCCGCGCCCTCTCCACCGACATCATCGAGGGGAGCGCCCGCGCCTACCTCGAGGTGATCAACCGGGTGGCCCTCAAGGCCGGGCCGGCCGTGGCCGCGCCGCTGGTGGCGCAGGGGACGCCCTAGCCCATGACGCCCGGCACCGCACCGCGCACGCTGCTCCAGAAGGTCTGGGACGCCCACCTGGTGGTGGCCGAGTCGGTCGACACCCCGGCGGTCCTCTACGTCGACCTGCACCTGGTCCACGAGGTGACCAGCCCGCAGGCCTTCTCGCTCCTGCGCGAGCGCGGCCTGCCGGTGCGCCGGCTCGACCGGACGCTCGCCACCATGGACCACTCGACGCCGACCCTGCCGCGCGGCGCCGACGGCCGCTGGCCCTTCATCGACCCGCAGGCCGAGGCCCAGGTGGCGCAGCTCGCCACCAACGCCGCCGCCTTCGGCGTCGAGCTGCACGGGCTGGGGAGCGAGGCCCAGGGGGTGGTCCACGTCTTCGGCCCGGAGATGGGGGCGACGCAGCCGGGCATGACGGTGGTCTGCGGCGACAGCCACACCGCCACCCACGGCGCCTTCGGGGCCCTGGCCTTCGGCATCGGCACCTCCGAGGTCGGCCACGTGCTGGCCACCCAGTGCCTGCTGCAGCGCCGGCCGAAGTCGCTGGCGGTGCGGGTCGACGGCCGGCTCCCGGCCGGGGTGGGAGCCAAGGACCTGGTCCTCGCCATCATCGCCCGGCTCGGCGTCGGCGGCGGCACCGGCCACGTCATCGAGTACCTCGGCGAGGCGGTGCGCGCGCTCTCCATGGAGGCGCGCATGACCCTCTGCAACATGTCGATCGAGGCCGGCGCCCGCGCCGGCATGATCGCCCCCGACGAGACCACCTTCGCCTGGCTGAAGGGGCGGGCCAGGTCGCCGGAGGGGAAGGCCTGGGACGAGGCGGTGGCCCGCTGGCGGCAGCTGCCGAGCGATCCCGGCGCCCGCTACGACCGCGAGCTGACCATCGACGCCGCCACGCTCGCCCCCATGATCACCTTCGGCACCAACCCGGGGCAGGCCATCGCCGTCTCGGCGCTGGTGCCCGACCCGGCCGCCGAGCCCGACGCCGCGGCGCGGGCCTCGCTGCAGGGGGCGCTCGACTACATGGGGCTGCGCCCCGGCCAGGCCATCCTCGGCCAGCCCATCGACGTGGTCTTCGTCGGCTCCTGCACCAACGGCCGGCTCGAGGACCTGCGCGAGGCGGCGGCGGTGCTGCGCGGCCGGAAGGTCAAGGCCCGCACGCTGATCGTCCCGGGCTCGGCGCGGGTCAAGAAGGCGGCCGAGGCCGAGGGGCTCGACGCCGTCTTCCGCGCCGCCGGCGCCGAGTGGCGCGAGCCGGGCTGCTCCATGTGCATCGCCATGAACGGCGACCGGATCGAGCGCGGCCAGTACTGCGTCTCCACCTCCAACCGGAACTTCGAGGGGCGGCAAGGGGCTGGTGGTCGCACCCTGCTGGCCAGCCCGGCCACGGCGGCGGCGGCGGCGGTGGCCGGCGCGGTGGCCGACCACCGGACCCTCGCCGAGGTGCGCCCGTGAACCCCATCCGCGTCATCGAGAGCCGGACGGTGCTGCTCCCACGGGAGAACATCGACACCGACCAGATCATCCCGGCCCGCTTCCTCAAGGTCACCGACAAGGCCGGCCTCGGCAAGGCGGCCTTCGCCGACTGGCGCTACGGGCCGGACGGGGCCCCGCTCCCCGGCTTCGTCCTCAACCGGCCCGAGGCGCAGGGCTGCGCCGTGCTGGTGGCCGGCGAGAACTTCGGCTGCGGCTCCTCGCGCGAGCACGCCCCCTGGGCGCTGCACGACTACGGCTTCCGCGCCGTCATCTCCACCCGCATCGCCGACATCTTCAAGAGCAACGCCCTCAAGAACGGGCTGCTCCCCATCGTCATCGACCCGGCCAGCCACGCCGCGCTGCTGGCAGCGCCCGGCGCGCCGGTGCGCATCGACCTCGAGGCCCAGACCGTGACGCTCCCCGGCGGCAGCAGCGTGAAGTTCGCCATCGACGGCTTCAGCCGCTACTGCCTGCTCAACGGCGTTGACGAGCTCGGCTTCCTGCTCGGCCAGGCCGACGCCATCACCACCTTCGAGAGGTCGAGATGAAGGCGCGCATCGCGGTGCTGGGCGGCGACGGCATCGGGCCGGAGGTGGCGGCGGAGGGGGCGGCGGTGCTTCGCGCCGTGGCGGCCCGCGGCGGCCACGCCTTCGAGCTGACCGAGGCGCTGGTGGGCGGGGCGGCCATCGACGCCACCGGCCAGCCGCTCCCGCCCGAGACCCTGGCGCTCTGCCGCGCCTCCGACGCCATCCTCTTCGGCGCCATCGGCGGGCCGCGCTGGGGCCCCTCGGCGCCGGTCCGGCCCGAGCAGGGGCTGCTGGCGCTGCGGCGCGAGCTCGGCCTCTTCGCCAACCTGCGGCCGGTCACCGTCAACCCGCGGCTCTCGGCCGCCTCGCCGCTCAAGGCCGAGCTGCTGGTGGGGGTCGACCTGCTGGTGGTGCGCGAGCTGACCGGCGGCATCTACTTCGGCGAGAAGACCCGGACCGCCACCGCCGCCTCCGACCTCTGCAGCTACACGGCCGCCGAGGTGGAGCGGGTGGTGCGGGTGGCCGGCGCCCTGGCCCGCCGCCGCCGCAAGAAGATCACCAGCGTCGACAAGGCCAACGTGCTGGAGACCTCGCGGCTCTGGCGCGAGGTGACCGAGCGGGTCGTCAAGGCCGAGTTCCCCGACTGCACGCTGGAGCACCAGCTGGTCGACAGCTGCGCCATGCAGCTGGTGCGGCGCCCCTCCGACTTCGACGTGGTGGTCACCGAGAACATGTTCGGCGACATCCTCACCGACGAGGCCTCGGTGCTGGCCGGCTCGATCGGCCTGCTCCCCTCGGCCTCGCTGGGGGCCGGCAAGAACGGCCTCTACGAGCCGATCCACGGCTCGGCCCCGGACATCGCCGGGAAGGGGATCGCCAACCCCTACGGCACCATCATGAGCGTGGCCATGCTGCTGCGCCACTCGCTCGGCCTCGAGGCCGAGGCGGTGGCGGTGGAGCGGGCCGTCGACGCCGCCATCGCCGCCGGCCACCTCACCCCCGACCTCGGCGGCACCACCCGCACCGGCGAGGCCGGCGCCGCGGTGGTGCGGGCCCTGCAGCAGTCCGCCCAGCCGTCCGCCCAGCCGTCCGCCCAGCCGTCCGCCCAGCAGCCCGCCTGATGCCGTCCGCCTGACCCCTTCACGCCTTCCCCCACGCGACACGAGAGCGACACGGAGCGAATCATGGCCAAGGAGAAGATGACCGGCGCGATGGCAGTCCGCCGGGCCCTCGAGCTGGAGGGCGTCGAGTACGTCTTCGGCATGCCGGGCGGGACCATCCTGCCCATCTACGACGCCATGTTCGGCTGCGAGAAGCCGAAGCAGGTGCTGGTGCGCCACGAGCAGGTCGGCGGCCACGCCGCCGAGGGGTTCGCGCTGGCCACCGGCCGGACCGGGGTCTGCTTCGGCACCTCCGGCCCGGGCGCCACCAACCTGGTGACCGCCATCGCCGACGCCTACATGGACTCGGTGCCGCTGGTGGCCATCACCGGCAACGTCGCCACCAGCCTGATCGGCTCCGACGCCTTCCAGGAGGCCGACATCACCGGCATCACCATGCCCATCACCAAGCACAACTGGCTGGTGACCGACGTGAAGGACCTGCCGCGCATCCTCAAGGAGGCCTTCTACATCGCCCGCACCGGCCGCCCCGGCCCGGTGCTGGTCGACATCCCCAAGGACATCCAGAACACCGAGTTCGAGTTCGAGTACCCCGACTCGGTCTCCATCCCCGGCTACCACCCGCCGGTCCGCGAGGAGCCGCGCCTCAAGGACGCCGCCACGCTGATCCGCGGGGCCTCGCGCCCGATCCTCTACCTGGGCGGCGGGGTGCGCACCGCCGCGGCCCACGCCGAGGTGGCGGCCTTCGCCGAGCTGGTGGGCGCGCCGGTGGTGACCACGCTGCACGGCAAGGGGGCCTTCCCCGAGACCAGCCCGCAGTGCCTCGGCATGTTCGGCATGCACGGCAGCAAGTTCTCCAACTTCGCGGTGCAGAACTCCGACCTGCTGATCGCGCTCGGGGCCCGCTTCGACGACCGGGTCACCGGCAAGCTCTCCACCTTCGCCCCCGAGGCCAAGGTGATCCACCTCGACGTCGACCCGGCCGAAATCTCCAAGCTGGTGACCGCCACCGTGCCGCTGGTGGGCGACCTGAAGCGGCTGCTGCCGCAGCTCACCGAGGAGGTGCGCCGGATCTTCGCCGCGCAGGGGCGCCCGGATCTCGTCCCCTGGCTGAAGCGGGTCGAGGGCTGGCGAGAGAAGCACCCCATGAAGTACACGCAGGACGGGCAGAAGTACCTGCTCCCGCAGTACGTCATCGAGGCCATCTGGAAGAAGACCGGCGGCAAGGCGGTGGTCACCACCGGCGTCGGCGAGCACCAGATGTTCGCGGCCCAGTGGTGGAAGACCTCCGGGCCGCGCCAGTTCATCACCTCGGGCGGCCTCGGCACCATGGGCTTCTGCCTGCCCTCGGCCATCGGCATCCAGCTGGGGCGCCCCGGCGAGACCGTCATCGGCATCGACGGCGACGGCTCCTTCCAGATGACGCTGCAGGATCTCGCCACCGCGCGTGACCTCAACCTGCCCATCAAGATCTTCATCCTCAACAACCTCTTCCTCGGCATGGTCCGGCAGTGGCAGGAGCTCTTCTACGAGAACCGCTTCGCCCAGACGCCGCTCTCCGACTGCCCGGACTTCGTCAAGCTGGCCGACGCCTACGGGTGCCTCGGGCTGCGGGCCCGGACCGTGGACGAGCTCGACCAGGTAATCGACCAGGCCCTCGCCAACAGCGAGGGTCCCACCATCATCGACGTGCGCATCCGCCGCCAGGAGAAGGTCTTCCCCATGGTCCCGGCCGGTGCGCCCCTCAACGACATGATCGACGGGGAGTAACCACATGGAACGCACCGAAGAGAAGCCGAACGGCTCCAGCCACACCATCAGCCTCCTCGTCGAGAACAAGCCGGGCGTGCTGCACCGCATCGCCGGGCTCTTCTCCCGGCGCGGCTACAACATCGCCTCGCTCACCGTGGGGCCGACCGAGCGGCCCGAGTACTCGCGCATGACCATCGTGGTCCTGCTCTCCACCAAGACCGTGGAGCAGGTGGTCCGCCAGGTGCAGAAGCTGGTGCCGGTGGTCGAGGTGCGCGAGCTCTCGCCCCAGGACCTGATCGAGCGCGAGCTGATGCTGGTGAAGATCCGCACCCCGGAGCGCAACCACGCCGAGCTGCGGGCCCTCGCCGAGACCTACGAGGCCACCATCGTCGACGTCTCCCCCGACGCCCTGGTGGTCGAGGCCTCCGGCAACGCCGGCAAGCTCGACGCGCTGGAGGACCGGCTGCGGGCCTTCGGCATCCAGGAGGTCTGCCGCTCCGGCCGCATCGCGCTGGAGCGCGGCTTCAAGACCCTCGCACCCCCCACGTTGAAGTAGAACACCTCCGACCAACGGCAAGGAGCACCACCATGGCGACGATCTATTACGAGAAGGACGCGAACCCGAAGCTGCTCAACAAGCGCAAGGTGGCCGTCATCGGCTACGGCAGCCAGGGCCACGCCCACGCCCTCAACCTCCGCGACTCGGGCGTCGACGTGCGCGTCGGCCTCGGGGCCGGCTCCAAGTCGAAGGCCAAGGCCGAGGGGGCCGGGCTGCGGGTGCTGTCGGTGGCGGAGGCGGCCAAGGAGGCCGACGTCATCATGATCCTGATCCCGGACCAGACCCAGAAGCGGGTCTACGACGCCGAGATCGCCCCGCACCTGTCGAAGGGGAAGGCGCTGCTCTTCGCCCACGGCTTCAACATCCACTACGGGCAGATCCGCCCGCCCCCGGGCGTCGACGTGCTGCTGGTGGCCCCCAAGGGGCCCGGCCACATGGTGCGCCGCCAGTACCAGGACGGCCGCGGCATCCCCGGGCTGATCGCCATCCACCAGGACGCCGGCCAGGCCAAGGCGGTCGGCCTCGCCTACGCCCGGGCCATCGGCTGCGCCCGCGCCGGCGTGCTCGAGACCACATTCAAGGAGGAGACCGAGACCGATCTCTTCGGCGAGCAGGCGGTCCTCTGCGGCGGCGCCTCGGCGCTGGTCAAGTGCGGCTTCGAGGTGCTGGTCGAGGCCGGCTACCAGCCGGAGAGCGCCTACTTCGAGTGCCTCCACGAGCTCAAGCTGATCGTCGACCTGATGTACGAGGGCGGCCTGGCCTGGATGCGCCACTCCATCTCCGACACCGCCGAGTACGGCGACTACACCCGCGGTCCGCGCATCGTGAACGCCCAGACCAAGGACGAGATGCGCAAGATCCTCAAGGAGATCCAGTCGGGCCAGTTCGCCAAGGAGTTCATCATCGAGAACATGGTGGGCGGGCCGACCTTCGACAAGTACCGGGCCGCCGAGGCGGCTCACCCGATCGAGGAGGTCGGGGGCCGCCTTCGGGGGATGATGAGCTGGATCCGCGAGGCCAAGAAGGATTCCTCCGACCCGACCGCCACGTAGCGGAAAGAGCGACAGGGCAGGGGTGGGGCCCGGCGCGGGCGTGGCGCCGGCGCCCCCGTTTGACTTTGCCCGCGAGATCCATATCCTACGCGTTCTTTTCAGGCCGGCCCGGGGCGTCTCGCCACGGCCGGCAGGGGACTTCCCCGAGGAGCAGGTCTGAATCAGCGGGATCAGAGGACCAACCGTGACGCCCGTACCAACCGCCGCATCAAGGCGCGCGAGGTGCGGGTCATCGGTGCGTCTGGCGAACAGCTCGGCGTCTTGACCATCGACCAGGCGCTCTCCAAGGCCCAGGAGGACGGGATGGACCTCGTCGAGGTCAGCCCGCTCGCCAAGCCGCCGGTCTGCAAGATCATGGACTACGGGCGGTTCAAGTACCTGGAGAAGAAGAAGCAGAACGAGGCCAAGAAGAACCAGGTGGTGGTGCTCCTCAAGGAGATCAAGTTCCGTCCCCGCACCGAGGAGCACGACTACAACGTCAAGATCAAGAAGGTCCGCGAGTTCCTCGAGGAGTCGAACAAGGCCCGCATCACCGTGATGTTCCGCGGCCGCGAGATGTCGCACCGCGAGATGGGACAGAAGGTGCTGCAGGAGATCATCGAGGACCTGAAGGACGTGGCCGTCATCGAGGCCGCGCCCCGCATGGAAGGGCGCCAGATGTTCATGATCCTCGCGCCCAACCCGAAGATGCTGCAGGCCCAGCGCTCCCGCGCCGAGTCGGCGGCCCGCAACGCCAAGCTGGCCGAGGAGGCCGGGGCCGCCGCGGCCGCCGCGCCCGCCGCGCCCGCCGCACCAGCCTCCGCCCCGGCCGAAGCCGCCCCGGCGCCCTCGGCCCCACCGCCGGTGGCCGAACCGTAGTATCACCGCCGGCGGCCGATCGTAGTCTCACCGCCGGCGGCCGATCGCAGTCTCACCGCCGCGACGTGAAGCGGCGCGCACACCAGGAAGAGAAGAGAGAACGACAAGATGCCCAAGCTCAAGACCAACAGCGGCGCCAAGAAGCGCTTCAAGGTGAAGAAGTCCGGGACGGTGAAGTTCCGCCGCGCCGGGTCCCGTCACCTCGCCACCTTCGGGAAGACCCCGAAGCAGAAGCGCGGCCTCCGCGGCACCAGCCACCTGGCCGCCTCGGATGCCAAGAAGATCAAGGAGTGCTTCCCGTACGCCAGGTAGGCGCCGAGGAGCCACTTGCCACAGCCGCCAGGCGGGGACCAGAAGCGCGACCAACCCGGTCGCCTCCCGCCGGCCAAGGAGCAGTAGATGCGCGTCAAAAAGGGAATCAAGGCCCGTCGTCGTCGTAACCGCGTCCTCAAGCTCGCCAAGGGCTTCCGCGGCCGCCGCAAGAATTGCTACAAGCGCGCCAACCAGGCGGTCGAGCGCGCCCAGGACTACGCCACGCGGGACCGGCGCCAGAAGCGGCGCGACTTCCGCGCCCTCTGGATCGTCCGCATCAACGCGGCGGCCCGGCTCAACGGCACCACCTACTCGAAGCTGACCGCCGCCCTGAAGAAGGCCGGCGTCGTCGTCGATCGCAAGATCCTCGCCGACCTGGCGCTCTCTGCGCCCGGCGACTTCGCCGCCGTCGTCAAGGCCGCCGGCGCCTAGAGGGCGCCGTGGCCGACCTGCTCGGACAGCTCGAGGCGCTCGCCCTCGGCGCGCGCGAGGCGACCGCCTCCGCCGCCGACGAGCGGGCGCTCGAGGAGCTGCGCGTCCGCTTCCTCGGCAAGAAGGGCGAGCTCTCCGCGGTGTTGCGCGGGATGGGCGCCCTGCCGGCCGAGGAGCGCCCGCGCGTCGGGGAAGTGGCCAACCGGGTCCGCGACCAGGTCGAGGCCCTGCTCTCGGCCCGCAAGGGCGCGCTCTCCGGGGCCGCGCTCGAGGCCGAGCTGGCCGGGGCGCCGCTCGACGTCACGCTCCCCGGCCGCGCGCTGCTGCCGCGCGGCGGGCGCCACCCGGTCACCCAGGCCCGCGAGGCGATCGTCGGGGTCTTCCAGCGGCTCGGCTACGAGGTGACCGACGGGCCGGAGATCGAGCTCGACTGGTACAACTTCGAGGCCCTCAACATCCCGGCCGATCACCCGGCCCGCGACATGCAGGACACCTTCTACCTCGACGAGGCCACGCTCGGCCCGGGCGAGCAGAAGGGCGACGTGGTGCTGCGGACCCACACCTCGCCGGTGCAGATCCGCTCCATGCTCAAGGCCGGCAAGCCGCCCATCCGCGTCATCTGCCCGGGGCGCGTCTACCGCTCCGACTACGACATGACCCACTCGCCCATGTTCCACCAGGTCGAGGGGCTCTGCGTCGACGAGGGGATCACCTTCGCCGACCTGAAGGGGACGCTGGCCGCCTTCGCCCGCGCCTTCTTCGGCCCGGACACCAGGACCCGCTTCCGCCCCAGCTACTTCCCCTTCGTCGAGCCGGGCGCCGAGGTCGACGTCTCCTGCACGCTCTGCGGCGGGACCGGCAAGAAGGACGGCAAGCGCTGCGGCACCTGCAAGGAGACCGGCTGGCTCGAGGTGCTGGGCGCCGGCATGGTCCACCCCAAGGTGCTCACCAACGTCGGCATCGATCCGGCCCGCTACAGCGGCTTCGCCTTCGGCATGGGCGTGGAGCGCATGGCCATGCTCCGCTTCGGCATCGACGACCTGCGGCTCTTCTTCGAGAACGACCTGCGCTTCCTCGAGCAGTTCTAGCCGCCCTGGGGAGGGCGTGACCCGCCATGCGGATCTCACTGCAGTGGTTGTCCGAGTTCGTCGACCTGCCGGCCCCCGAGGAACTGGCGCGCCGGCTGACCGCCGTCGGCCTCGAGGTCGAGGCGATCGAGCGGACCGGGCAGGGGCTGGAGGGCGTGGTGGTGGCCCGCGTCCTCGCCTCGGTGAAGCACCCCGACGCCGAGAAGCTCTCGGTCACCTCCATCGACCGCGGCGACGGCGCGCCGCTCCAGGTGGTCTGCGGCGCCAGGAACTACGCGGTCGGCGACCTGGTGCCGCTGGCCACCGTCGGGACCACGCTGCCGGGCGGGACCAGGATCGCCAAGGCCAAGCTGCGCGGCGTCGAGTCGTTCGGGATGCTCTGCTCGGCGCGCGAGCTGGGGCTCTCCGAGGACGCCAGCGGCCTGCTCATCCTCCCCGCCGACGCGGTGCCCGGCACGCCCATCGCCGCCGCGCTCAAGCTCGAGGACGTGCTGCTCGAGGTCAACGTCACCCCCAACCGGCCCGACGCGCTCTCGCACCTCGGGCTGGCCCGCGAGGTGGCGGCCGCGCTCGGCCAGCCGCTCAAGCGCACCGCGGTGGCGCCGCGCGAGGCCGGGCCGCCGGCCGCCGAGGCGGTCCAGGTCCGCATCGAGGCCCCGGAGAAGTGCGCCCGCTACGCCGCCCGCGTCGTCGAGGGGGTCACCATCGGCCCCTCGCCGCTCTGGCTGCAGCGGCGGCTGGAGCGCTGCGGCATCCGCGCCATCTCCAACGTGGTCGACGCCACCAACCTGGTGCTGCTCGAGCTGGGCCACCCGCTCCACGCCTTCGACCTGGAGAAGGTGGCCGGCGCCGAGATCGTGGTCCGCACCGCCCGCCCCGGCGAGAAGCTCACCACCCTGGACGGCAAGGAGCGGTCGCTCGATCCCGACGACCTGCTGATCGCCGACCGCGACCAGGGCAGCGCCCTGGCCGGGGTGATGGGCGGCGGCGTCTCCGAGGTCCACGCCGGGACCCGGCGGGTGCTGGTCGAGTCGGCCTGGTTCCAGCCGGCCACGGTGCGGCGCACCGCCAAGCGCCACGGCCTCCACACCGAGGCCTCGCACCGCTTCGAGCGCGGCGCCGACCCGGGCATGGTGCTGGCCGCGCTCGATCGCTGCGCCGCCCTGATCGCCGAGCTGGCCGGGGGCACGGTGCGCCCCGGCGTGGTCGACGCCTGCCCCAGGCCGGCGCCCCGCGCCACGGTGCGGCTGCGCTGGAGGCGCCCCGGGCAGCTGCTCGGCCTCGAGGTGAGCGCCAACGAGACCCGCCGCATCCTCGTCGGGCTCGGCTTCATCGAGCGGGCCACCGACGGCGAGGGGGCCGGCTGGGAGGTGCCGAGCTGGCGCGTCGACGTGGCCATCGAGGAGGACCTGGTCGAGGAGCTGACCCGCACCCTCGGCTTCCAGGTCATCCCCGAGACCCTGCCGCGGCTGGCGCTCGGCTCCCCGGCCTTGGCGCCGCGGCTCGAGGCCCAGGCCCGCACCCGCGCGGCGCTGGAGGGGCAGGGCTTCCGCGAGGTGGTGAGCTACGCCTTCGTGCCGCCCGCCGACCTGGAGGCCTTCGAGCCGGGGGTTCGGCCGGTGGCGCTCAAGAACCCCATCAGCGCCGAGCTGGCGGTGATGCGGACCAGCGTGGTGCCGTCGCTCCTGCGGACCGCGGCCCACAACCGCCGCCAGGGGCGCGAGGGCGTCCGGCTCTACGAGCTGGCCACCGCCTTCGGGCCGCGCACCGGCGCCGATCGCGATCCGCCCGCCGTGGAGCGGCCGGTGGTGGCGGCGGTGCTGAGCGGCCGGCGCAGCCCGCTCTCCTGGGCGGCGGCCGGCGAGCCGTGCGACTTCCACGATCTCAAGGGCGTGGTCGAGGGGCTGCTGCAGGCCCTCGGCATCATGGGCCGGTTCGAGCAGGCGGGGCGGGCGGTCGGCTGGCTCCACCCGCGCGCCGCCGCGCTGGTGCGCGCCGCCGACGGGACGCTGCTCGGCGCGCTCGGCGAGATCCACCCTCGGGTGGCGCAGGCCTTCGACCTGCCGCGCGGCGTGCTGGCCTTCGAGCTCGAGGCGGCGGCGCTGCTGGCGGCGTCGGCGCTGGTGCCGGGCTACCGTCCCATCCCGCGCCTCCCGGCGGTGCTGCGGGATCTCGCCGTGGTGGTCGACGAGGCGGTGGCCGCGGCGGCCGTGACCGCGCTGGCCGGCGAGGAGCCGCTCTGCGAGGAGGTCACGCTCTTCGACGTCTACCGCGGCGCGCCGCTGCCGGCCGGCAAGAAGAGCCTGGCGCTGGCGATCCGCTACCGGTCGCCCGATCGCACCCTGACCGACGGCGAGGCCGACGCCGCCCACGGCCGGATCGTGGAGCGGCTGGCGCGCGCCGTGGGCGCCGAGCTGCGGGGCTGACCGCCGTGCCCGAGCGTCCACGCCGCGCCGTCGCCGCCCTCGGCCTCGCGCTGGCGGCGCTGCTGGCCTGCTGGAGCCCGCTGGCCGCCCCCTTCGGCCTGCTCACCGGCATGGGCGCCGCCCTGCTGGCGGTGCTGGCCCTCCGCGCCGGGCGCCGCGGGGCGCGGCTGGCGCTCGGGCTGGCGCTGGTCGCCACCGTGGGCGCCGGCTGGGTGGTGGCGCGCACCGCCGGCGTCGGCCGCGACCCCGGCGACGCCCCGCAGGTGCCCTCCGCGGGGGAGCGGGAGACGGCTCGCAAGCTCGACGCGGCGGCCGGCGAAAGCCGGTCCGAGCGGCAGCGCGCCGGAGCGCAGGCCGAACCGGGCGGCGACGCGAATCAGCGGAATTGACAGCCCCGGGAAAATCGGCTACCGAATTCAGTAGTTAGCTCGACGTGACCGAGGAAAGAACGTGACCAAGGCCGACATCATCGAGAGCGTCTACGAGAAGGTGGGCTTCTCCAAGAAGGAAGCCGCCGAGATCGTCGAGATGGTCTTCGACACCATCAAGGAGACGCTCGAGCACGGTGAGAAGATCAAGATCAGCGGCTTCGGCAACTTCATCGTGCGCGACAAGAAGTCACGCGTCGGCCGCAACCCGCAGACCGGCGAGGAGATCGAGATCTCGGCGCGGCGCGTGCTGACCTTCCGCCCGAGCCAGGTGCTCAAGAACGCGCTCAACGCCTCGGCCGAAGCGGCCGAGGAGGCCAAGCGGATCGCCAGCGAGTCGTCGGTCTCCTAGTTCGCCCCGGAGTGGTCGGGCAGGCGCGGCGCCGCCCGGCTATATTCCGTGAATGGCCACCATCGACTACACCGACCGTCGGCGCATGCGCCTCGACGTGGAGTTCTACTTCGCGGCGGCGCACCGGCTGCCCAGGTACGAGGGGCCCTGCTTCCGCATGCACGGCCACAACTACAAGTTCTTCATCGGCCTCGAGGGCGAGGTCGACCCGGCCACCGGGATGATCGCCGACTTCGGCGTCATCAAGCAGGTGGTCGGCGAGAAGGTGCTGGCGCGCGCCGACCACCAGAACCTCAACGACTTCCTCGAGAACCCGACCGCCGAGAACATCGCCCGCTGGATCTGGGAGGCGCTGGTGGCCGACCTGCCCGGGCTGGTGGAGGTGCGGCTCTTCGAGATCCCCGACTCCTGCGTGACCTACCGGGGCCCGGCCCGTGCCGGCACGTAGCCGGAAGCCGGCGCCTGGCCGGCAGCCGGCGAAGGCGAAGGGGCGGGCGCGCCGCGCCGATGGCCCGGGGCTGGCGCGCGCGGTGGGCAGCTTCCTCGACGCGCTCGGGCTGCCGCCCGAGGTGCGGCGCGGCCCCGATCTCGAGAAGACCGAGCAGCGGGTGGCCGAGGCCTGGGCCAACGACCTGCTCGACGGCTACCGGCAGGACCCGGCCGAGATCCTGGCCGAGGCGATGCCCTCCAGCGGGCGCGAGCTGGTGGCGGTGACCGGCATCGACTTCCACTCGATCTGCCCGCACCACCTGCTCCCCTCGCGCGGCCTGGCCCACGTGGCCTACGTCCCGGGCGGCCGGGTGGTCGGCTTCGGCCAGCTGGCCCGGCTGGTCGATGCGCTCGGCCACCGGCTGGTGCTGGAGGAGGACCTGGCGCGGCAGGTGGCCGAGGCGCTCATGGTCCACGCCGGGGCGCGCGGCGCCGCCTGCGTGCTCGAGGCCGAGCAGATGTGCCTCTCGGTGCGGGGCGAGCGGCGCCCGCGGGCCCGGGCCCACGCCCAGTTCTTCGCCGGGGTGATGGCCGAGGACGGCGCGCTCTCCCGCCGCTTCCTGGCCGCGGTGGCCCGCCAGGGCAGGGGCGCCACGCCGCGCCGGCGAGGTGGGCGATGAAGCCGGCCACCGCCATCGTCACCGGCGGCGGGCGCGGCATCGGCGAGGCGGTGGCCCGCGCCCTGACCGCCCGCGGACTGGTGGTCACCGTCTTCGCCCGGACCGGGGCCGAGGTGGAGCGGGTGGTGGCCTGCGGCGCCGCGGCGCTGGCGGTGATCGGCGACGTCACCAGCGAGGCCGACGTGGCCCGGCTGGTGGCCGAGCACGAGCGCCGGCTCGGCCCCTGCGACCTGCTGGTCAACAACGCCGGGGTGCTGGTGCGCGGCGCCGTCGACGCCCTGGCCCCGGCCGAGTGGCGCCGCTCGCTGGAGATCAACCTGACCGGCCCCTTCCTCTGCGCCCGGGCCCTGCTCCCCGGCATGAAGGCGCGCCGCCACGGCCGCATCGTCAACGTGGCCTCGATCTCGGCCACCCTCGGCACCGCCGAGGGGAGTGCCTACAACGCCTCCAAGTGGGGGCTGCTCGGGCTGACCCGCTGCCTCGCCGAGGAGCTGCGCCCCTTCGGCGTGCAGGCCCTGGCCGTCTCGCCCGGCAGCGTCGACACCGCCATGCTCAAGCAGACCCCCTTCTCGCCCGACATGGTCCCCGACGACGTCGCCAAGGTGGTGGTCTTCGCCGGGCTCGACGCCCCCGACGCCTCGACTGGCGCCAACCTCGAGGTCTTCGGGTGAGCGCGGCGCGGGCGGCCATCGCCGAGCTCACGGCGCGGCTGCCGCCGGGCCGGGTGCAGAGCGGCGACCCCGAGCTGCTCGAGCCCTGGGGGCGCGACGAGTCGGAGCTCGGCTGCTTCCCGCCCGAGGCGCTGGTGCGGGTCGAGAGCGAGGCCGAGATCCAGGCGGTCTTCGAGGTGGCCAGCCGCCACCGGGTGCCGGTGGTGCCGGTCGGGGCCCGCAGCGGCAAGTCGGGCGGCAGCCTGGCCATCCACGGGGGGATCGCCCTCTCCACCGAGCGGCTCAACAGGATCCTCGAGGTGAGCCCCGAGGACCTGGTGGCGCGGGTCGAGCCGGGCGTGATCCTGGCCACCTTCCAGGCCGAGGTGGAGAAGCACGGCCTCTTCTACCCGCCCGACCCCAACTCGCTGGAGCTCTGCACCCTGGGCGGCAACGTCGCCGAGAACGCCGGGGGCCCAAGGGCCCTCAAGTACGGCGTCACCCGCGAGTACGTGCTGGGGCTGCGCGCCGTGCTGCCGACCGGCGAGGTGATCCAGACCGGCCACCGCTCCATCAAGGGGGTGGCCGGCTACGACCTGACCGCGCTGCTGGTGGGGAGCGAGGGGACGCTGGCGGTGGTCACCGAGATCATGGTGAAGCTGCTGCCGCGGCCGCGCCACGTGGCCACCGCGCTGGTGGCCTTCGCCGACGTCGACGCCGCCGCCCGGGCCGTCTCGCGGGTGCTGGCGCAGGGGGTGATCCCGCGCTGCCTCGAGCTGATGGACGACGTCTCGCTCTCGGCCATCGCCCGCACCGCGCCGGGCCGCTTCCCGACCGGGGCCGGGGCGCTGCTGCTGGTCGAGACCGACGGCAACGACGAGGAGCAGGTCTTCGCCGAGATCGTCCGGGTGGCCGAGCTGGTGGCCTCCGAGGCGCGGGGCGAGGTGCTGGTGGCGCGCGACGAGGCGCAGCGGCGCGAGATCTGGGAGGTGCGGCGTTACCTCTCGGTCAACCTGAAGGCGATCCACCCCATGAAGCTCTCCGAGGACGTCGCCGTGCCGCGCTCGAAGATCCCGCAGATGGTGGCGCGCGCCAAGGCGATCGGTCTCGAGGCCGGGCTGGCGGTGGCCACCTACGGCCACGCCGGCGACGGCAACCTCCACTGCAACGTCATGTTCGACCGGGCCGAGGAGCGGCCGCGCGTCGACGCGGCGGTGGCCGCCATCCTGCGGGCCGCCGTCGAGCTGGGCGGCACCATCACCGGCGAGCACGGGGTGGGGCTGGCCAAGCGCGACTTCCTGGCGCTGGAGCAGGGCCCCGAGGTGGTGGCGCTGCAGCGGCGGCTCAAGGCGGTCTTCGATCCGCTCGGCATCCTCAACCCCGGAAAGATCTTTCCGCCGCTCTGAGCCGGAATGATCTTTACCGCGCCCTGGATCGGGTGTGCGGTTTCGCGCAGCCGGGCGGGTCGACCCGCCAAAGCGCTACGATTCTGGACCTTTCTGGCCCGGGTTCTCGACGCAGCGGGCAAAGCGGACGAGTCAGGTCCAGAATAAGCCTGTTGTTTCGATGGTTTGCAGCCGCCTCTCGTTGACTTCAAGAAGGTGATCCGGCATACAGAACCCCCCTTTTTGCAGCTTGGGTCACCCTCGCAAGGAGATGCAGGGCCACATGTCCACGCCATCCAAGGTCCAGCAGGTCGAGACGGTCACCATCCGGTTCGTCGGAGATTCCGGTGACGGCATGCAGCTCACCGGCACCGAGTTCACCCGCGCCAACGCGCTGGCGGGCACGGACCTCGCCACCTTCCCGGACTACCCGGCCGAGATCCGCGCTCCGGCCGGCTCCCTGTCGGGCGTCTCCGGCTACCAGGTCAACTTCGGCTCGCGCGAGATCCACACCCCGGGTGACGCGCCCGACGTGCTGGTCGCCATGAACCCGGCGGCGCTCAAGACCAACCTGCCCGACCTGCGCCAGGGCGGCCTGCTGATCGTCAACAAGGGGGCCTTCAACGCCTCCAACCTCGAGAAGGCCGACTACAAGTCGAACCCGCTCGACGACGAGGCGCTCAAGCACGCCTACAAGGTGCTCTCCGTCGACATGTCGATGCTCACCGAGCACGCGCTCGAGGGCTCGGGGCTCTCCTCCAAGGAGGTGGCCCGCTGCCGCAACTACTTCGCGCTCGGCCTGATGTACTGGCTCTACAGCCGCCCCATGGAGCAGCAGCTCGAGCAGATCCAGAAGAAGTTCGGCAAGAAGCCGGAGTTCGTCGAGGCCAACCAGAAGGTCTTCAAGGCCGGCTACGCCTTCGGCGAGACCGTCGAGATCGGGCTGCAGCGCTACGAGGTCCCGCCCTCCAAGCTCAAGCCCGGCTCCTACCGGACCGTCACCGGCAACTACGCCGTGGCGCTCGGCTTCGCCACCGTGGCCAAGCTGACCGGCCGCCAGGTCTTCCTCGGCAGCTACCCCATCACGCCGGCCACCGAGATCCTGCAGGAGATGTCCTACTTCAAGGAGCACGGGGTGGTGACGTTCCAGGCCGAGGACGAGATCGCCGGCATCGGCTCGGCCATCGGCGCCTCCTTCGGCGGCGCGCTCGCCTGCACCACCACCTCCGGCCCGGGCCTGGCGCTCAAGGCCGAGATGATGGGGCTGGCGGTCATCGCCGAGCTGCCGCTGGTCATCGTCAACGTGCAGCGCGGCGGCCCCTCGACGGGCATGCCGACCAAGACCGAGCAGTCCGACCTGCTGGTGGCGCTCTTCGGCCGCCACGGCGAGGCGCCCATGCCGGTCATCGCCGCGCAGAGCCCGGCCGACTGCTTCTGGGCCGCCATGGAGGCGATGAAGATCGCCACCAAGTGGATGACCCCGGTGCTGCTGCTCACCGACGGCTACCTCGGCAACGGCTCGGAGCCCTTCAAGATCCCGACCGCCGCCGAGCTCCCCAAGCTCGACATCAAGTACCAGACCACGCCCAACCACGACGGCGCCTACATGCCGTACAAGCGTGACGCCAAGCTGATCCGCCCCTGGGCGGTCCCCGGCACGCCCGGCCTCGAGCACCGCATCGGCGGCCTCGAGAAGGACTCCATGTCGGGCATGGTCTCCTACGACGGCATGAACCACGAGCGCATGGTCCTGACCCGGGCCCAGAAGATCGCCAACGTGGCCGAGGACGTCCCGGACGTCGAGATCTTCGGCAAGGCGAGCGGCGACGTGCTGCTGGTCTCCTGGGGCGGCACCTTCGGCTCGGTCCGCGGCGCGGCGGAGCAGCTCCAGTCGCAGGGCAAGTCGGTCTCGCACATCCACCTGCGCTGGCTCAACCCGCTGCCCAGGAACCTCAAGGCCGTCATGAAGGGGTTCAAGAAGATCTTCGTGCCCGAGGTGAACAACGGGCAGCTGGCCTTCTACCTGCGCGGCATGTTCCCCGGTGTCGACCCGGTGCAGTTCAACCGGATCAACGGGAAGCCCATCAAGATCGCCGAGCTCGCAGCCAAGGTGCTCGAGGTCCTCTAAGGACTCCGGAAAGGAGACATACACATGGCTACCGAGAACACCTCCCTGCCGGTCTACTCAAAGAAGGACTTCGAGTCGGGGGTCGACCCGCGCTGGTGCCCCGGCTGCGGCGACTTCTCCATCATCAACCAGGTGCAGAAGGCGCTGCCCGCCGTCGGCCGCAAGCGTGAGGACATCGTCTTCATCTCCGGCATCGGCTGCTCGTCGCGCTTCCCGTACTACATGAACAACTACGGGATGCACACGCTGCACGGCCGGGCCCCGTCCTTCGCCTCCGGGCTGAAGGTCTCGCGCCCCGAGCTGATGGTCTGGATCGTGACCGGCGACGGCGACGCGCTCGCCATCGGCGGCAACCACTTCATCCATGCCATGCGGCGCAACATCGACCTCAAGATGCTGATGTTCAACAACCGGATCTACGGCCTGACCAAGGGCCAGGTCTCCCCGACCTCCGAGATCGGCAAGAAGACCAAGACCACGCCGCACGGCTCGCCCGACGCGCCGTTCAACCCGCCGGCGCTGGCCATCGGCTCGGGCGCCACCTTCGTGGCCCGCTCCATCGACGTCGAGGGGGCGCACCTCGGGCTGGTGCTCAAGGCGGCCGCGGAGCACAAGGGCAGCTGCTTCACCGAGATCTACCAGAACTGCCCGGTGTTCAACGACGGCGCCTACACCAGCATCACCGAGAAGTCGGTGAAGGCCGACGCCCTGCTCCGCATGGAGCACGGCAAGCCGCTGCTCTTCGGCAAGGACAACAAGAAGGGCATCCGCTTCAACGCCAAGACCGCCGAGCTCGAGGTGGTCACGGTCGGCGCCAACGGCGTGACCGAGGCGGACGTCCTGGTCCACGACGCCAAGCGCGATGATCCGACCATGGCCTTCATGCTCGCCAACCTGGCCCTCAAGCCGGGCTTCCCGACGCCCATCGGCATCTTCCGCGACGTCTCGCGGCCGACCGCCGAGGAGCTGACCTGGGACATGATCAACGCCGCCAAGGCCAAGAAGGGCGACGTCGACGTGGTCAAGCTGCTCAGCGGCAACGACACCTGGACGATCAAATAATCGTGCTGGCGGCGGCCTCTGGTGCCGCCAGCGCAAGACTCAACAGCATCTCCTGACTTCGAAGCGGCCCGCACCCTTCCCGGGGGCGGGTCGTTTCATTTTCGGCGCCGCTGCCGCAGAGCCACCGGCCCGCGCCTAGTCCCCGCACTCGGCCGCCACCGCCCTGCTCCTCAGGCAGCCCGGCGCCCCCGGATCGAGCGCCAGGCAGCGGTCGCAGGCGGCCAGCGCCTCGCCGCAGCGCCCCAGCCGGACCAGCGAGAGGCAGAGCCCGTGCAGCCGCTGCGCCGTCGGGGCGACCTCGACGGCCCGCCGGTAGCCGCGCTCGGCGGCGGCGAAGCGGCCCGACAAGTAGTCGATGAAGCCGAGGTCGGCGTGGGCCGCCGGCGAGTCGGGGAGCGACTCGAGCAGGTGCAGGTACTCGCGCCGCGCCTCCTTCCAGCGCGCCTCGCGCTCGGCCGGCTCGGTGAGGCCGAGGTGGAGCAGGGCCCGGGCCAGGTTCTGTCGCGCCGCAGGCAGGTCGGGGTCGATGCGCAGCGCCGCCCGCAGCGCCTCGACCGCCTCGCCGGTCCGCTCCAGCGTGAGCAGCGCCTCGCCGAGGTTGGCCTGCCCCTCGGCGAACCCGGGCGCCAGCCGGACGGCGTGGGCGAAGTGGCGGTGCGCGGTGGCGGCGTCGTCCCGGCCGCGCGCCACCACCCCGAGCCCGTTCCAGCCCTCCGGCAGGTCGGGCGCGAACTCGAGGGCATGCTCGAAGGCGACCTCGGCCCGCTCGCCGTCGCCGGCCGCCAGGTGGGCGTAGCCACGCCGCAGCTCCTCGCCGGCGCGCGGGTGGACCAGCGGCGAGGCGAGGCAGGCGGCGCCGGCCAGCAGCAGCGGCGCGAGGGGTAGGGCAGGGCGGGGCGGCGCAGAGCGGGTCGGCATGGTGAGCACGAGCTTTGCTCCAGCCATGCCAGATGCGAACCCTCCTGCTCATCCTGGTCTCGTCGCTTCTCGCCCTCCCGGCCCCCGCCGCCGCCGTGGCGCCACCCCTCGGTTTCGCCTTGGAGGGCGCGCTCTTCCGCCCTGCTGGCCCGCCCGCGCCGGGGCTGACCGCCGTCACCACCTGCTGGCTCACGGGCGGCCTGCAGGCCGAGGCCCGGCTCGGCTTCCGGTCCGCGGATCGTCCGGAGGTCCGCGCCGCGGCCGCCGTCACCCCGGCGCTCGGCCTGCGCTGGGGGCCGTGGACCGGGCGCTGGCAGCCGCTGGTCGGGGTGGAGGTGGGCTACCGGCTCCCGGCCGACGACACGTCGGCCCGCCTGACCGGCGCGGTGCGTGGCGGCCTGGAGTGGTTCTGGCGGCGCGACCTCTCGGCCTCGGCCGGCCTGGCCTGGCGCTGGAGCGCCGGTGAGCGTCCCGGCGCCGACCTGCGGCTCGGGATCGCCTGGTACCCGTGACTACTTCTTCGGGCCGGCCTCGCCCTCGGGGGCCTGCGCCGTCTTGCGGGTCTCCCAGCGATCGACCTGGCCGTCGCCGTCGTTGTCGACGCCGACGCGGTCGGCCTCGCCGCTCTCCCAGTACTCCCAGGTGTCGATCTTGCCGTCGCCGTTGGCGTCCCGCTCCTTGCGCACCAGCCTGTTCTTCTCGTAGTAGTTGAAGCTGTGGGGGACGCCGTCGAAGCCGAAGGCGTACTCCTTGCGGACCAGCTGGTCCTTCTCGAAGAGCAGGGTGACGTCGGCCTTGGCGTCGAAGTCCATGTCGTAGGTGAGCCGGGTGACCGTCCCCTCCGGCCCGTAGAGCTCCCAGCTGTCGATGCGGCCGTCGTTGTTGAGGTCCTTCTCCTTGCGGACCACCAGCTCCTTCCCGTCGGCCGCCTTCGCCAGGTAGGTCCAGACGTCGGTGCGCCCGTCGTGGTTCAGGTCGTGCTCGCGCAGGGTCTCACCCGGCCCGGGGCTGCCGACCGCCACGGGGCCGACGTGCTCCCGGCCCGGCGCCGGCGGGGCGGTCTTCTGCTTCGACGAGCAGGCGGCGGAGAGCAGCAGGGCGACGACCACGGTGACTCGACGCATGTCGGTTCCTCTCGGGCGAGGCGCCATTGTAGCGCCGCCATGCCGGCGCGCTCAAGCGGCGCCCCGGGCGGGCGCGTGAGTTTGACAGCACCCCGACGCTCACCTACCTTCGGTGCGGTCGATCATGGCGCGCAAGAAAATCTCCACCACCGTCTACATCACCCCGGAGCAGGGCGAGCAGCTCAAGCTCCTGCACGCCCGGACCCGCGTCCCGGTGGCCGAGTACATCCGCCAGGGGATCGACCTGGTGCTGGAGCAGTACCGCGGCGCGCTGCCCGGGCAGCTGACGCTCGAGGATCTCGGGAAGGGGAAGCGCTAGCTCGACATGGCCACCTCACGTGCCGTCATCCTCGGCGCCGCCGGCTTCATCGGCAGCCACCTCACCGACCGGTTCCTCGCCGAGGGCTGGGAGGTCCTCGGCGTCGACAACCTGGTGACCGGGACCCGCAGCAACCTGGCCCACCTGGCCCGCGTGCCGCGCTTCGACTTCCTCGAGCAGGACATCTGCGACCCCTTCGAGGTGACCGGCCCGGTGGCGGCGGTGCTCAACTTCGCCTCGCCGGCCTCGCCCATCGACTACCTGGAGAAGCCCTTCGAGACCATGCACGTCGGCTCGATCGGGGTCGACCGCATGCTCCAGCTGGCCGAGAAGAAGGGGGCCCGCTTCGTGCTCTCCTCCACCAGCGAGGTCTACGGCGACCCGCTGGAGCATCCGCAGCGGGAGAGCTACTGGGGGAACGTCAACCCCATCGGCCCGCGCTCGGTCTACGACGAGGCCAAGCGCTTCGCCGAGGCGATCACCATGGCCTACCGGCGCTACCGCAAGGTCGAGACCCGCATGGCCCGCATCTTCAACACCTACGGCCCGCGCATGCGGCTCGACGACGGCCGGGTGGTGCCGACGCTGGTCGGCCAGGCGCTGCGCGGCGAGCCGCTCACCGTCTTCGGCGACGGCTCGCAGACCCGCTCCTTCTGCTACGTCTCCGACAACGTCGAGGGGATCTGGCGGCTGATGCGCGGGAGCTACCAGGAGCCGGTCAACATCGGCAACCCCGTGGAGATGACCATCCTCGACTTCGCCAAGGCGGTGCAGCGCCACGTCGGCTCGGCCTGCCCCATCGTCTTCAGGCCGCTGCCGCAGGACGACCCCAAGGTGCGCAAGCCGGACATCACCCGGGCCCGCGAGGTGCTCGGGTGGGAGCCGGCCGTCGACTTCGAGGAGGGGATGCGCCGCACCGTCCCCTGGTTCCGAGATCGGGTCGCCGAGCAGCGCTGAGCGTGCCGCGGCGGGGGTTGGCGCCGGACCCTGAGGGGGAAACAGATGGGCAAGAAGATCCTGATCACCGGTGGCGCCGGCTTCATCGGCTCGACCATCGCCGACACCTTCCTCGCCGCCGGGTGGGACGTGGCGGTGGTCGACGACCTCTCCTCGGGCAAGCGGGAAAACGTGCCGGCCGCGGCCCGCCTCTACCCCTGCGACGTGCGCAGCGCCGCCGCCGCCGAGGCGGTGGAGCGGGAGCGCCCCGACGTGCTCTGCCACCACGCCGCGCAGATCGACGTGCGCCGCTCCATGACCGACCCGCGCTTCGACGCCGACGTCAACGTCGGCGGCCTGCTCAACCTGGTGCAGGCGGCGGTGCGGGCCGGCTCGGTCAAGCAGGTGCTCTTCGCCTCCAGCGGCGGCGCCACCTACGGCGACACCCCGGTCATCCCCACCCCGGAGAGCCACCCGCAGCGGCCGCTCTCCCACTACGGCGCCTCCAAGGCGGCCAGCGAGCTCTACCTCGGGGTCTTCCAGGCCAACTACGGCCTCTCCTACGCGGCGCTCCGCTACGCCAACGTCTACGGCCCGCGCCAGGACCCGCACGGCGAGGCCGGGGTGGTGGCCATCTTCTGCGGGCGGCTCCTCGACGGGAAGCCCTGCACCGTCTACGGCGACGGCCGGCAGACCCGCGACTACGTCTTCGTGGGCGACGTGGCCCGCGCCAACCTGCTGGCGGCCGAGCGCGGGTTCGCCGGGCCGCTCAACATCGGCACCGGCGTGGAGACCGACGTGCTCCAGCTCCACGCCGGGCTGGCCCGGGCGGCCGGCAGCGGCGCCGTGCCGCTCCACGCCGAGGCCCGGCTCGGCGAGCAGCGCCGCTCCTGCATCGATCCGTCGGCGGCCGCCACGGCGCTCGGCTGGCGGCCGGAGGTGGCGATCGAGCAGGGGCTGGCCCGGACCTACCAGTTCTTCAGGGCGCGGCGGGGGTAGGGGGCCGCTCGGTCGGGGTCGGGGTCGAGGTCGGGGTCGGGGTCGGGGTCGAGGTCGAGGTCGGGGTCGAGGTCGGGGTCGGGGTCGGGGTCGAGGTCGAGGTCGAGGTCGGGGTCGGGCGCTCCTTGGCGCTCCAACCATCTCGAGCACGCTCGCGCCAGGCTCCGCCTGTCACTTCGCGTGCAGCGTGCTTCCTTCGCGCCGCGGAGCTCTGGGGCCGGGTTCGGGTCGTTCCTGTCGCGCTCCTTGGTCCGGGGCGAAAGGAGCGCGACATGAACGACAACTTCCCCACTCCCCATCCCACCGAGACAGCGACCGCAGCCTCCTCCGCCCCTCGTCTCCCTCACCACAAGCTCATCGCCTACTCCGTCTCCCTCCAGCTGTTGGCCGCGGTGCGCGCCGCCTCCATCCGCGACGCCACCCTGCGCGACCACGCCCTTCGCTCGGCCAAGTCGGCCTGC
>JANMRY010000133.1:0-4314 GCA_031388695.1 Anaeromyxobacter sp.
GGAACCTCAAGCTGCTCGGTGGCAGGAGCCAGAACTCAGGCCCCAGCGGGAATCAAGTCTGGGGCGGTGGGGGTGGGGGTGGAGGCGGGAATGCCGGTGCGGGGTCAGGTGGGCCACACCTAAAGGCAATCACCAACACAATTCCGGGGAAGGCGTTAGCTATTGCCCTCGGGACAGTCGGCGTGTTTGCTGGGCTTCAGACGGCGATGTTTGCAGCTTCGGCCGGCGAGTTGGCCTTGCTAGGGTTCACCCTCGTGTCGGGTCTCGGGCCTTTGGGCGTGGCAATGGTGGTGATTGGGGGTGTTGCAATCGCCACATATGCCGCCATCGAGGTGATGGACAATACAACTGACCTGATAGGTCTGCTACGGTCAGGCAGCTCGCGGTACTCGCCGCGACGACGTCGCCGAAAGAGGTGGCTCATTGTCCAGGGCTCCGTGAAAGGATTTCCGGGTAACCTGCCAAAGTGTCGGAATGCGTGGCAATGTCCGGATAACACGAATGGCAGGGGGTTGCCGTGACACTGAGCGAACTTCGACAGTCTGCCTCGGGCATTCGAACGGTTGGTTGGATTGTTTGCCTTTCACTTGGCATGGTGTCGCTCCTGGTAGAGCGAGTCGGCGGTGAAGGCCTACTTCCTTTCTTCCTTGCGACAAGGGCCTATGCGGCCGCCGGCATATCTGTCGCATGCGTCGGCTCTGCTCTCGGCGCTCAAAGAGCTTTGGTTCGCTGGGCATGGGTCTTTGCGTCACCAGCACCGCTACTGCTACTCATTGGGATGCTTATGAAAATCTGAATCCAGACCCCTGACTTGACCGCCGCGGCTGTAACGGGGGCTGAGCCATGACTTCGCCGGGCGGTGGCGGTGCACTGTCTGGGCTTCGACAGCGTCAGTATGCCAGTCAGGTACCTCTGCACGCCGGTGGCCGGGACAGTGAAGGCGGCGGCGCACGTGCAGATGGCCGGGGGGAGGGTGGCGAGCATCCGGGCGGCGGCCGGGGCCGGGGTCGACCCGGTGAGCGAGCGACGGCGAAGGCCTCGCGGGTGGGGCCGGCGGCGATCTCCCAGGGGTACGGGCAGAGCTACTCGTCGAGCGACCCGGCCTGGACCACGCCGGGGGCCACGCAGGAGAACCTGGAGCGGGTGACCGACGTGAGCGGCACGACCGACTACGGCTACCAGGGAGACCGGGCCACGACGCTGAGCGGGGCGCTCACGGCGAGCATCGCCTACGACTTCGCCGGGCGAGCGACGAGCCGGGTGGCGGCGGGGCTGGAGGTGGAGGGGTTCGTGCACGACACGCTCGACCGGCTGACGCAGGTGAGGCGCAACAACGGGGCGCTGAGCGAGGTCCTGGAGTACGCGCCGACGGGAGAGCTGCTCTTCCGGAAGCTGGGGACGCAGGGGACCTGGTACGTGGGGTCGGTGGGGACGGTGACGGCGACGGTGGCTGCCGGGTGCACCGGGGTCGACACCATCGCCGTCCCGGTGGCGTCACGCTGCTCGGCGGTGGCGGGGACGGTGAAGGTCTCGGCGCACGTGCAGGTGGCCGGGGGGAGGGTGGCGAGCATCCGGGCGGCGGCGGGGAGCGGGACGGACGCGGTGAGCGAGGTGCTCTACTACCACCGGGACATGCAGGGGAGCGTGGTGGCGACCACCATGCGCACGGGCGGCCTGAGTGGCGCCATGGGGGCCCGGTACCGCTACACGCCCTACGGGCAGCTCGACCGGGCGGAGAACGTCACGGCCTTGAGCGACTCGGAGCTGGGGTACACCGGCGGCTTCCGGCTCGGGTACGCGGCCGGGGCGGCGCAGCAGGGGAGCCTGGTGCTGCTCGGCGCCCGCGTCTACCACGCCGAGCTGAAGCGCTGGCTGGTGCCCGACACGGTCGACGGGCGCAGGTACACCTACGCGGGCGGGGACCCGGTGAACTTCGTGGATCCCGGGGGGAGGATGCCGATCGAGGGGGGTGGGGGTGGGGGAGGAGTTGGCGGCGGCGGAAGCCAGACCATTGGCGGTGGCGGGTTGACGGCCAATCCGGGTCTTCAGGCAATGATGATGGCAGCCGACGAGTATCCACCGTGCGGCGGTGAGGTTCCGCCAGGAACAGACTATTGCCGAATGCCGGGCGGCGAACTCGTTGACCTTCGCTGCCCAGCGACAGGTCGCTGGTCGTGCTCGCCCGGCGGCGGTGGCGGCGGCAACTCGAGGCCGCCTCCTGGGAGCATGCCGCCGGAGCCAGGAGGAGGTGGAGGAGGGAGAGGAGGGGGAGGCGGCGGCCCGGCCGAGATTGGCAAGACCAGAAAGGACTTCCTCCTAAAGCCCGACTGGCCTTTCCTTATTCTGGCGCCGTATATCCGCGTGGAATACGTCACATGGTATGAGAACGGGCGTTTCCAGTGGAGTTGGCAGTCCTTTTCTCTCTTTCTTGATGATGAACTTCGGCTCGGGAACGCGTGGTTCATAACGGTGCCGGCCGAGGCATTTGACGCCTACCTAGGGGACAAGGAGAGGAGAAGGCAGGAGCGCAATCTTTGGCTATGAGCCCGAGCACTCTGATGGGGTACGCGTTGTGGCGGAGTCTTGGATTGGCGGCTCGTCGATCTGATTGGGGGCCACGTGTGGACTGGTGAACCGAGAGCTCAAGTGATTCTGTGGCTACCGAAGATCCTGGCGTTGGTGGTAGTTCTCGCCTTCGTCATAGGGACTTGCATTCAGGGGCATTGAAGAAGGGCGTGCAGATCACGCGGACAGCAGCCGTCTCGGAGATCCTGGAGTACGCCCCCACGGGCGAGCTGCTCTTCCGGAAGCTGGGGACGCAGGGCACCACCCAACCGAGGCCCCTCCTTCGCGAGTTCTGACGTCAGAACTGGACCCACAGTACGTTTAGTCGACTAGCGTTGCAATTACGGGGATTTGGACCTGCGACACAGCACGGACCCAGAGTCACTTTGGGCGCCCAAAGTAACCTTGGGTACGCGTCACCGGCGTTGCGGCCGCGTTGCCGCCGCGCTGCGGCCGCGTTGCCGCCACGCCGAGCCAGGCCGGCCCGCGGCCAGAGTTCGGGGTCGATCTGGCTGCAGGGCGACGTCGCCCAGGCAGGCGCGAACGGGTTAGGATCGCCCGGTGACCGCACATCCCATCGAGCAGGTGCTGTCGGCGCTCAACACCGCCGGGGTGCGCTATCTCGTGGCCGGCGGCGTCGCGGTCGTGCTCCACGGTCACCTGCGGACCACTGCCGACCTCGACCTGGTGGTCTCGCTCGAGCCAGCCAACGCCCGGCGCGCCATCGAGGCGCTCACCAGCCTCGGCTATCACCCCCGGGCGCCGGTGGCCGCGGCGCACTTCGCCGAAGCCTCCGAGCGCGACGCCTGGATCGCCGAGAAGGGGCTCACGGTCTTCTCGCTCTGGAGCGCTCGCCTCCCTTCACTGGAGGTAGACCTCTTCGTTCGCGAGCCGTTCGACTTCGAGCAGGCCTGGGAGCGCCGGTTGACGGTGTCCCTCGACACCACCACGGCGACGGTGGTGGCGCTCACGGACCTGCTGGCCCTGAAGCGCCAGGCACAGCGGCCCCAGGACCTCGCCGACGTCGAGGCTCTTCTCGCCCTCCACCCGGCAGAAAGGACCTCATGACCGGCAAACCCGACGAGCAGGCCGCCTGGCCCCGAGGCTGGGCCGAGCACCGCAGCGAGCAGGCCAGGGCGCTCGCGGCACGGCTCACGCCGGCTGAGCGGCTCCGCTGGCTGGAGGAGACGATGGCGACCATGCGCCGCTGGGTGGGTCGCGCCGCGGCGCTGGACCCCGCGGCCCCGGCCAAGGGGCCCAAGCCTCCGGAGAACACCCCGTAGGTCGGCTTCCCGCCGCGATCGCACTACCGAGCCCTACCGAGCCGGCCCCGGAGAGGCCTTCAGCCCGCGCCAGGCCTCGCGTGCGTCGGCGGGCAGCCGATCGAGCTGTGCCTCCACGGCCGCCTCCAGCCGCGGCCGGTCGCCCAGCTCGAGCAGCGACTCGGCATCCATCAGGTCCTGCCGCGCCCCGGCGAAGAGCTTGAGCAGGATGAGGTCCGCGGGGAGCGCCAGCCCCACGTCGACCGAGCCGAGCCGATGGCGAGCGGCACGCGCGATGAGCTCTGCCTGCCAGGCGTGACGCCCGACCACCAGGTCGAGGGCGCGGGCCGGCTGCCGCAGCACCCGGACCACCCCGGCCAGCCGATCGTCGTCGTCTCCGACGCGGACCTCGACGGCGAACCCCTCGCCCGACACCACCCTCCAGAACTCCTCGCGCAGCACGGCGCGGTCGGTCACCAGCAGGTCG
>JANMRY010000139.1:0-6380 GCA_031388695.1 Anaeromyxobacter sp.
GAACGCCGCCAGGCCCTTCTGCGCCGCCACCTTGGTGATGGCCGCCGTCAGCGTCGTCTTCCCGTGGTCGACGTGACCGATGGTCCCGACGTTCACGTGCGGCTTGTTCCGTTCGAACT
Organism: Anaeromyxobacter sp.; assembly: GCA_031388695.1. Lineage (GTDB taxonomy): Bacteria > Myxococcota > Myxococcia > Myxococcales > Anaeromyxobacteraceae > JADKCZ01. Next base: position 120 of record JANMRY010000139.1, read on the forward strand.
TTTCCTTGCCCATGGTGCGCTCTCCTTCCCGATGAGGGTTGCGGTCCTGGCCTACTTGCCAGCGGCCGTGCCGCCCTTGGCCTTGCTGACAATCGTCTCGGCGATGCTGTTGGGCACCTGGGCGTAGTGCCCGAAGTGCATGCTGTAGGTGGCCCGCCCCTGGGTCTTGGACCGCAGGTCGGTGGCGTAGCCGAACATGGTGGCCAGCGGCACCAGCGAGTCGATGGCCTGGGCGCCGCCGCGGGCGTTCATACCCTGGATCTTGCCGCGCCGGCTGTTGAGGTCGCCGATGACGTCGCCCATGAACTCGTCGGGGGTGACGACCTCGACCTTCATGACCGGCTCGAGCAGCACCGGCTTGGCCTTGGACGCGCCCTCCTTGAAGCCCATGGAGCCGGCGATCTTGAAGGCCATCTCGGAGGAGTCGACGTCGTGGTAGCTGCCGTCGGTGACCTCGACGCGGATGTCGACGACCGGGTAGCCGGCCAGGATGCCGCCCTCCATGGCCTCGACGATCCCCTTCTCGATCGGCTTGATGAACTCCTTGGGGATGGCGCCGCCGACGATGACGTTCTCGAACTCGAAGCCCTTGCCCGGCTCCTGCGGGATGAGCCGCAGCCAGCAGTGGCCGTACTGGCCCTTGCCGCCCGTCTGCCGGACGTACTTGCCCTCGGCCTCGACGGTCTGGGTGATGGTCTCGCGGTAGGCGACCTGGGGCTTGCCGACGTTGGCCTCGACCTTGAACTCGCGGAGCATGCGGTCGACGAGGATCTCGAGGTGGAGCTCGCCCATGCCGCCCATGATGGTCTGGCCGGTCTCCTCGTCCGAGCGGACGTTGAAGGAGGGGTCCTCCATCTGCAGGCGCTGCAGGGCGATGCCCATCTTGTCCTGGTCGGCCTTCGACTTCGGCTCGACGGCCACGAAGATGACCGGCTCCGGGAAGATCATCCGCTCGAGGATGACGGCGTGGTCCTCGTCGCAGAGCGTGTCGCCGGTGGTGGTGCTGCGCAGGCCGACCGCGGCGGCGATGTCGCCGGCGTAGACCTCCTTGATCTCCTCGCGCTTGTTGGCGTGCATCTGCAGGATGCGGGAGATGCGCTCCTTCTTGTCCTTGGTCGCGTTGTAGACGTAGGAGCCGGCCTCGAGCTTGCCCGAGTAGACGCGGAAGAAGGTGAGGTTGCCGACGAACGGATCGTTCATCAGCTTGAAGGCCAGGGCGCTGAAGGGGGCGCTGTCGGAGCAGTTGCGCAGCACCTCGACGTTCTTCATGTCGACGCCCAGGATGGGCGGCTTGTCGAGCGGGCTGGGCAGGTAGTCGACGACCACGTCGAGGATCTGCTGGACGCCCTTGTTCTTGAAGGCGGTGCCGCAGATGACCGGGAAGAACTTCATCTCGCAGACGCCCTTGCGGAGCCCGCGCATCACCTCTTCGTTGGTGAGCGGGTGGCCGTCGAGGTACTTGGCCATCAGGGCGTCGTCGTTCTCGGAGACCGCCTCCTCGATGGCGGCCCGGTACTCCGTGGCCTGCTCGAGCAGCTCCGCCGGGATCTCGATCTCCTGGTACTTCGCGCCCATGGTCTCGTCGTCGAAGGTGATGCCCTTCATCTTGACGAGGTCCACCATGCCGCGGAACTTGTCCTCGGCGCCGATGGGGATGTGGATGGGCAGCGGCCGCGCGCCGAGCTTGGACTTGATGGTGTCGACCGACATGAAGAAGTCGGCGCCGACCCGGTCCATCTTGTTGATGAAGCAGACGCGGGGGACCTTGTACTTGTCGGCCTGGCGCCAGACCGTCTCGGACTGGGGCTCGACGCCGTTCACGGCGTCGAAGACGGCGACGGCGCCGTCGAGGACGCGGAGCGAGCGCTCCACCTCGATGGTGAAGTCGACGTGGCCGGGGGTGTCGATGATGTTGACGCGGTGTTCGCGCCAGGGGCAGGTGGTGGCGGCGGAGGTGATGGTGATGCCGCGCTCGCGCTCCTGCTCCATCCAGTCCATGACGGCGGTGCCCTCGTGGACCTCGCCGATCTTGTGGGTGACGCCGGTGTAGAAGAGGATCCGCTCGGTGGTCGTGGTCTTGCCGGCATCGATGTGCGCCATGATGCCGATGTTGCGGTAGCGCTCGAGTGGATGGGTGCGGGCCATGATCTTCTCTTCCTGTCCTTCGTGCGTGCGCGAAACGAGGCCGCCCATCACGGGCGACACTCACGACCAAACCGAGCTGTCAAAGAGCGAAGCGGGTTCCTTGTGAACCATGCCGGCGCAGCCGGCCGCTCTCCAAAAGCCTCCCCTGGAACGTTACCAACGGTAATGCGCGAAGGCCTTGTTGGCCTCGGCCATCTTGTGCGTGTCCTCGCGCTTCTTCACCGCGTTGCCGCGGTTCGAGGCCGCATCCATGATCTCGCCAGCGAGCTTCTCCGTCATGGTCTTCTCGCCGCGGGCGTGCGAGTACTCGATGAGCCAGCGCATCGCCAGGGCGACGCGGCGGTCCTGGCGGACCTCCACGGGGACCTGGTAGGTGGCGCCACCGACGCGGCGGCTCTTCACCTCGACCACCGGCTTGACGTTGTCGAGCGCCTTCTTGAAGACCTTGAGCGGATCGTCCTTGAGCTTGGCCTCGACCTGGTCGAAGGCGCCGTAGAGGATCTGCTCGGCGGTCGACTTCTTCCCCTGCCGCATCAGGTCGTTGATGAACTTGGCCACCAGGCGATCCTGGAACTTCGGATCGGCCAGGATCTTGCGCTTCTCGACTACGCGGCGACGGGGCATCGAAGACCTTTATCTCTTTAGCTGGGGCGCTTGGCGCCGTACTTGGAGCGGCTCTGCTTGCGACCCTGGACGCCGACGGCGTCGAGGGTGCCGCGCACGATGTGGTAGCGCACGCCGGGGAGGTCCTTGACGCGGCCGCCGCGGATGAGCACCACCGAGTGCTCCTGGAGGTTGTGGCCGACGCCGGGGATGTAGCTGGTGACTTCGAAGCCGTTGGTGAGGCGGACGCGGGCCACCTTGCGGAGGGCCGAGTTCGGCTTCTTGGGGGTCGTCGTGTAGACGCGCGTGCAGACGCCGCGCTTCTGCGGAGACTCCTTGAGGGCGGGAGCCTTCCTCTTCACGGCGAGCTTCTCGCGCCCCTTGCGCACGAGCTGGCTGATCGTCGGCATCGTTTACGAGCTCTTTCTTCAGCAAAATCGCCCACCGACGTTGCAGCGGGCGAACTGGAACCCTCAGGTTGAGGGCGGCGAATTATACGGATCCGTTTTCGGGAGTCAAGCCTCATCGCCCTTGACGGGCGAATCGGGCGCGACGGGAGGGGCTATGTACTTGAAGACGGCCCGCTTGCCAAGCCCTCCCCTCGCTTTTCAGGCCTTTGGCCGAAGCCGTGCGGGTGGGAGGTTCGCCAGGAGCGCTTCGACCGCGGAGCCGACCCCGAGCGTTGCCACCTCCAACGGGGTGGCCCAACGGAGGCCTGGCCCCTCGAGAGCCCCCTTCGCCGTCACCTCCCAGGCGACCAGCGTCAGCTCCCGGTGGGTCAGCGTCCGCTCCACCGAGGCCAGCTCGCCTCCGACCCGGAACGCCACGCCGAACCGCCTTTCCAGCGCCTCGCCCAGCCGCCGGCGCCACCTGGCCACCGGTGGGTGACCGCCCGGAAGCGCCACCATGGGCGGCGCCCAGAGCCCGCCGAAGAGCCCCCGGGCCGGGCGACGCTCCAGCAGGATGCGGGCACCTTTCCGCAGGATCGCGACGTCGAGCCGCAGCCGCCGCCGCGCCACCCGCCGTCGCGCCGGTGGCAGCTCCAGCTCCCGGTCGGCCCGCCGCGCCTCGCAGAGCGTGGCGACCGGGCAGCGCGGGCAGCGGGGCACCGGCTTCACGCAGCAGGTGGCGCCGAGCTCGATGAGCGCCTGGGTCCAGTCACCGGGCCGATCCGGCCCGAGCAGCCCCACGGCCACGGCCTGCAGCCGGCCGCGCGTCGCCGCCGACTCCGGCGGCCCCTCGATGGCGAAGAGCCGCGTCAGCAGGCGCGCCACGTTGCCGTCGACGGCCGGCGCCGGGGTCCCGAAGGCGATCGAGGCGACCGCCCCGGCCGTGTAGGGACCGAAGCCGGGCAGCGACCGCAGCGCGTCCACGCTGGCCGGCAGCCCGCCGTGGCGCGCCAGCGCCTCCCGCGCCGCCCGGTGCAGGGCCCGGGCGCGAGCGTAGTAGCCGAGGCCGCTCCAGGCGGCCAGCACCGCCTCCTCGTCGGCGGCGGCCAGCGCCGGGAGCGTCGGGAAGCGCTGGCAGAAGCGCAGGTAGTACGGGATGACCCGCGCCACCTGGGTCTGCTGCAGCATCGCCTCGGAGAGCCAGACCCGGTACGGATCGACCGCTCCCTCGGCGAAGCGCCAAGGGAAGTCCCGGCGGGAGGCGTCGTACCAGGCGAGCAGCCGCCGCCGCAGGGCGGCGCGGCGGGCCGGGGCGACGGCCGGCACGCCCGCTACTTGACCCGCTTGTCGATCGCTTCCCAGTTGACGTTCTTGAGGAAGGCCTCGACGTACTTGCCGCGCTCGAAGGCCTTGTAATCACGCATGAAGGCGTGCTCCCAGCCGTCGAGCGCCACCACGGTGCTGAAGCCGGTCGGCACGTTGTTCTCGTGGAGGGTGACGAAGTGGTTGGAGAGCCAGCCGGTGCCCGGGTCCTGGAAGGTCATGGCCCAGCCGATGCCCGGCATGGTGGCCACGGCCTTGAAGTCGGCCAGCCAGAGGTCGAAGGAGCCGTAGCTCGCCTCGACCGCCTTCTTGAACTTCGAGCCGGCCGGCGGGGCGGCCTGGGCCCCGGCGGTGAGGTTGCCGAAGTAGTACTCGTGGTTGATCATGCCGCCGTACTCGAACCCGAGGCGGCGGGTCAGCTCGGCGTAGACCGGGTCGGCGCCGGAGGCCTTCCCCTCGCTGGCCAGGGCGAAGAGCTTCTCGGTCAGCGTGTTGGTCCGCTTGACATAGCCCTCGTAGAGCTTGAGGTGCTCCTCGAGCTGGTCGTTGGAGATGCCGGCCAGCCCGCGGACCTTCGAGAAGTCGTGCGGGGCGTACTTCTTCAGGTCTGCCATGGTTCCTCCGGTGGCGCCGGGCCGAAGGGCCCGCGAGCACGGTTGTCTCACCGTGCGATATTGCCGGAAGGGCGCGGCGTCAAGGCATCCTTCGGGTCGCGCCCCGGCCGCCGTTCCGATGGCGGTGTTAACCTCCCGCCATGACCGCACCCCGCACCACCGGCTGGCGCCGCTGGCTCGTCCGGGGCGCCCTCATCGCCCTGCTCCTGACGGTGGGCGCTCTGGCGCTGCTCTGGTTCACCCTCCCCGACCCGGCCCGCTGGGCCACTCGCCCGCCCGGCACCACCGCGCTCATCGAGCAGCGGCGCGCCGAGGCCCGGGCCGCCGGGCGGCGCTTCCAGCCGGTGCTGCAGTGGGTCCCGCTGGAGCGGCTCCCGCGCCGGCTCGTCGAGGCGGTGGTGGCGGCCGAGGACGCCACCTTCTTCCAGCACCGCGGCTTCGACTGGGAGGCGCTCCAGGTGGCGCTGCGCCAGAACCTCCAGGCCGGGCGCTACGCCCGCGGCGCCTCGACCATCAGCCAGCAGCTGGCCAAGAACCTGGCCCTCGGCACCGAGAAGAGCCTGTTGCGCAAGGCGCGCGAGGCGCTGCTGACGGTCCGGCTGGAGCGCCGGCTCGACAAGCGGCGGCTGCTGGCGCTCTACCTCAACGTGGCCGAGTGGGGCGACGGCGCCTTCGGGATCGAGGCCGGGGCGCGCCGCCACTTCTCGGCCAGCGCCACCTCCCTCAGCACCGCCCAGGCGGTCCTGCTGGCGGCCATGCTGCCGGCGCCGCGACGGGCCCGGCTCTCGCCGGCCCCGGGCTGGCTGGCGGCGCGGGCCCGCGGGCTGCTGCAGCGGCTCGGCGACGAGCGGGTCATCCCGGCCGACGAGCTGGCCGGGGCCCACCTCGAGCTGGAGGGCTACCTGGGGGCGCCTCCGGCCCCGGGAGCTCCCGCGGAGGAGCCTCCGGCCGATGAACCGGAGGAGGGCCCCGCGACCGAGACCGCGACCGAGACCGAGACCGAGACCCCGACCGAGACCGAGACCGAGACCGGGACCGGGACCGAGACCGGGACCGGGACCCCGACCCCGACCCCGACCCCGACCGAGACCGAGACCGGGACCGGGACCCCGACCCCGACCCCGACCCCGACCCCGACCCCGACCGGGACCGGGAGGTAGGACGAGAGCGGCTGGAGCGGGACGACC
>JANMRY010000172.1:0-9253 GCA_031388695.1 Anaeromyxobacter sp.
CCAGCCGTCGCCGCCGGCCAGCGGGGCCTTGATGCCGAGCTCCTTGGCCTGGCGGCCGATGAGCGCCACGTCGCCGTAGTAGGCCGGCACGTAGATCATCTCGGGCTTCTTGCCCTTGATGGCGGTGAGCTGGGCCTTGAAGTCCTGGTCGCCGGCCTTGAAGGACTGGTCGCTGACGATGGTGCCGCCCAGCTCCTCGAACTTCTTCTTGAAGAAGTCGGCCAGCCCCACCGAGTAGTCGTTGCCGACGTCGCGGAGGATGGCGACCTTGGTGAACTTCAGGTTCTCTCGCGCGAACTTGGCCATCACCGTGCCCTGGAACGGGTCGATGAAGCAGACGCGGAAGACGTACGGCCGGGTCTTGTCGCCGTCCTTGGTGACGCGCGGGTTGGTGGAGGTCGGCGAGATCTGCGGGACCTTGTTGGCGTCGGCGATGGGGGCGATGGCGAGCGAGCGGCTGGAAGCCACCTCGCCGAGCAGCACCAGCACCTTGTCCTGCTGGATCAGGCGGGTGGCCGCGATGGCGGCCTCCTCGGGCTTGCCCTGGTCGTCGTAGGTCTTGAGCGCCAGCTTCTTGCCCTTGACGCCGCCCTTGGCGTTGGCCTCCGAGATGGCGAGCTTGATGGCGTTGTCGGTCGACTCACCGAAGGTGGCCTGCTCGCCGGTCATGGAGGCGACGTGGCCGATGAGGATGGTGTCGCCGACCACGGCCGCGGCGGGAGCCGGGGCGGCAGGGGCGGGGGGGGCTTCCTTCTTCTGGGAGCACGCGGCGGCGAGGACCATCGCCGCCAGCGCAACGGTGCGGGCAATACGCATTTCAACCTCCATGAAAGATGGGGAGATGCGAAGCACGAGGGAGCATTTAACCGACTTGAGCAGGGGATTCTTCCCAAACCGGTCGCACTTGTCTACCATTCATGACTCGTCATCCCAGATTTTCCCTGGTCGCAATCCCCCCGCAGCACGACTCGAACCGTAACAGGAGGCTACAGAATGAAGCGCACCCTGCTGGCATCGACTCTCCTCGCGGCGGCCCTGGCCCTGCCGATGGCGGCCCTCGCCGAGGACGCTCCCGGCGTCTTCAAGATCCCGGGCACCGACTCCACCATGAAGATCTACGGGTTCGTGCAGCTCGACACGACCTACGACTTCAGCGGGGCCGACGACGACATCCGCGGCGACGACTGGGCCTCGTTCCTCGAGTTTCAGCCGCTCGACAAGGGCAAGGTCAACAAGAACCGGCTCTACGTCACGGCCCGCACCTCCCGCGTCGGCCTGGTCACCACCACCCCGACCCCGGGCGGCGACGTGGTGGTCAAGGTGGAAGGCGACTTCAACTCCCCCTCGGCCTACAACTACTCGACCGAGGCGACCACCAACGGCACCAACTTCCGCATCCGCCAGGCCTACGGTGAGTACGGCGGGTTGCTGGTCGGCCAGACCTGGGCCAACTTCATGGACCTCGGCTCGCTCCCCGACACGGTGGACTTCAACCCGCACGGCGCCTTTGCGCTGACCCGCTCGCCGGGCATCAAGTACACCATCAAGTTCGGAGGACCGACCCTGGCGCTGGCCCTGGAGAACGCGCAGAGCATCGTCCCGAACTCCTCGGTCTCCAATAGCTACACCGTCGGCCGCGAGTACGACCGCATTCCCGATGCCTCGGCCAACCTCACCGTGCCCTTCTCGATGGGCCACCTCAACCTGCGCGCCGTTGCGCACGAGTACCAGGGCCGCAGCAGGGCTGGCGGCTCCAATGTCGGCGGCGTCGCCGCCAGTGCGGTCGGCTGGGGCGCGGGCGTGTCCGGCAGCCTCAACTTCGCCAGCGAGAGCCTGGTCTGGTCGGTCCAGGGTGGCGACGGCATCGGCCGCTACCTGTTCCAGTCGCTGTTCCAGGGAGCCCTGTTCGTCGGCGACAAGATCAAGACCTGGAAGACCGTCAGCTACAGCCTGGCTCTCACCCACAAGTGGACGCCCAGCATCCGCTCGAACATCGCGTGGACCCAGACCATGTTCAAGAAGGACGACGCCCTGATTGCGGCCGCAGCCGACGCGACCAACGCCTTCGGGAACGTCGTCGCCAACAAGCGCGTCGACGCCGCCTACCTGAATACCTTCTTCACCCCAGTGAAGAACGTCGAAGTCGGGCTCGAGTACGCCTGGGGCCAGCGGATCGTGTTCGCCGGCGTCCTGACCGACCCGACCAACAACAAGGGCACCGAGAACCGCATCAACGCCAACTTCCACTACAACTTCTACTGATGGCTCACTGAAGTCCCGAGGGGGAGCGGAGGCCTCGCGCTTCCGCTCCCCCGTCTTCTTTCCAGGCCATCCCGGAGACGCTCGCTCCCCATGAAGACCCTCGCGCTCCTCGCCCTCCTGTCCCTCGGCGCCCTTGCCTGCAGCGGCGCACCGGTGGTTCCCGCGGGCGCATCGGATGCGTCGAAGCCTCCGGGCTGCCCGCTCGAATTCCTCTACAGCACGCCGGAGCGGCCGTTCGAGGCGCTCGGCCACCGCCAGAACCAGGTCAGGCTGGTGCCCCGCGGTGGGGCGGTGGAAACCCTTCGGTCCTGGGCCTGCGCCCTGGGCGCGGATGCCGTCATCGTGGAGCGGAACCAGGTCATCAACTGGGCAGACCACGTCATGGTGGAAGGAACGGCCATCGCCTGGACGCGGGCCCCGCCGCCATCCGTGACCGACCCGGCGCAGGCACCAGCGCTGCCGACCGAGCCTCCCCCTCCCCCTCTACCCCCCCCGCCCGCGCCCAGTCCGGCCGGCTGAGCCGGGCCCCTTCGCTCACCCCAGGCCCCGCATGACGACCCGCGACAGCTACATCCACGGCACCGACCCGGCGGAGCAGGCGCGCCTCTCGCTCCTCAACGACCTGCTCAACGACCGCTGCCTCGCCCAGCTGGCGCTGCGGGGCGGCGAGCGGATCCTCGACGTGGGCGCCGGCCTCGGCCAGCTCACCCGGGCCATGGCCCGGGCGGCCGGCGTGGCTGCGATCGGCGTCGAGCGGAGCGCCGAGCAGCTCGCGGGCGCTCGCGCACGAGCCCTCGAGGCCGGCGAGGCGGCGCTCGTCGACTTCCGGGCCGGAGAGGCCGGCGCGCTGCCGCTGGCCCCCGCAGAGCTGGGCACCTTCGACGTGGTCCACGCCCGCTTCCTCCTCGAGCACGTCGCCGACCCGCTGCAGGTCGTGCAGGGCATGGTGCGGGCGGCCCGGCCCGGCGGCCGCGTCGTCCTGTGCGACGACGACCACGACCTGCTGCGGCTCCACCCCGAGCCGCCCGGCGTGCGGGCCGCCTGGGACGCCTTCATCCGCAGCTACGACCGGAACGGCAACGACCCCTTCGTGGGGCGCCGCCTGCCGGCGCTGCTCCACGCCGCCGGGGCGAGCCCCCGACAGATCACCTGGGTCTTCTTCGGCGCCTGCGCCGGGGATCCCACCTTCCCGCACTACGTCGCCAACCTGGCCCACAACCTCCTCGGGGCGGCGGCCTCCATCGCCGCCACCGGCGCCCTCGACCAGCCGGCCCTGGAGGCCGCGGTGCGCGCCCTGGAGGTCTGGGGCCAGCGCCCCGACGCGGCCATCTGGTATGGCATGGCCTGGGCCGAGGGCGTGAAGCCCGCCTGAGGGGCCGCCAAACGAGCCGGGTGGCTACCGCTGGGGCGGAGAGCGCACGCGGCGGCGGCTGGGCGACGAGCGCGCCGCCACCAGCAACCCGCCGGCCACCAGCGCCGCCCCCAGCCAGCCGGGCGCACCGAGCCGCTCGCCGAGCAGCGCCGTGCCCAGCACCGCCGCGGTGAGCGGCTCCGCCAGCGTGAGGGTGATCACCGTGGGGACCGTGAGGAAGCGCAGCCCCCAGCCATAGAGCGAGTAGGCCACGCCGATGGTGACGAGGCCGAGGTGCAGCGCCATGACCAGGCCCCGGCCGGTCGCCAGCCAGCCGAGCGGCTCCAGCCAGAGGATCGGCTGGAGCAGGAGCGCGCCGGCCGCGAACATGCCGGCCATGGTCCCGGCGGCGTCGAGCCCCCGGCCGAGGGCGCGCTGCGCCAGCTCCACGTAGACGACGTAGCCGGCCACCGCGACCAGGACCAGCAGCAGCCCCAGCCCGTCCGCCGCGACCGCTCCAGCGCCACGCAGCGCCAGCAGCACCGCCCCGGCCACCGTGGCCGCCGTCCCGGCCAGCCAGGCGCCGCTGAGCGCCTGCCGGCGCAGCGCCAGGTGGATGAGCCCGGCCAGCACCGGGCCGCTGCCGATGCCCACCACCGTGCCCAGGGCCACGCCGGTGCGCCGCAGCCCGGCGAACCAGCTGAGCTGGTAGACCGCCACCGCCAGCCCGCCCAGGAGCAGCGTCGGCACGTGGGCCCGCCACCTCCGGCCGCCCTCGGGGCGGTCCAGCCAGGCCAGGGCGACGAGCGCCAGCGCGCCCAGCGTCAGCCGCACCGCCCCGACGCCGAGCGGCGTGGTGCCGGGCGGCCCGAGCACCTGCGACGTGCCGGTGGTCCCGAAGAGGACGGCGGCGGCGAGGATGGCGAGGACGGGCGCGACGGGCCGGGCCGGGGGTGGCCCGCTCACCGTGACGGCCCCGGCACTGGGCCGTGTGGCGCTCGCGGGAGGACGAGCAGCGTGGCCAGGCCGGCCACCAGGCCCCAGAACGCCGACCCCACCCCCAGGAGCGTCACGCCCGAGGCTGTGACCAGGAAGGTGATGAGCGCCGCGTCGCGCTGGGCGTCGTCGCGCAGGGCGGCGGTCAGGCCGGAGGCGATGGTGCCGACCAGCGCCAGCCCGGCCACGGCCATCACCAACTCGCGCGGGAAGGCGGCGAAGAGCGCGCCCACGGTGGCCCCGAACAGCCCGAGGACCAGGTAGAAGGCGCCGGCCGCCATCGCCGCCACGTAGCGCCGCGCCGGGTCCTCGTGGACCTCGCGCCCCATGCAGAGCGCGGCGGTGATGGCCGCCAGGTTGAAGGCGTAGCCGCCGAAGGGGGCGAGCGCCAGCGTGGCGAGGCCGGTCCAGGTGATCAGGGGCGAGATGGGCGTCGCCCCGTAGCCGGCGGCGCGCATCACCGCCACGCCCGGCACGTTCTGCGAGGCCATGGTCACGACGAAGAGGGGGACGGCGAGCCCCACCACGGCGCCGAGCGTGAAGGTCGGGGCCGTGAAGATCGGCCGCGCCAGCTCGAGCCGGACATCCTGCAGGTTGAGCAGCCCGAGGGCGGCGGCGATGGCCGTGCCGAGGACCAGCACCACCACCACCGCGTAGCGGGGCCAGAGCCGGCGGCCGGCCAGGTAGGCGGCGAACATCGCCAGGGCCAGGATCGGTTGCGTCTTCATGGCCACGAAGGCGTCGAGGCCGAAGCGCAGCAGCACCCCGGCCAGCATGCCCGAGGCCAGCGGGACCGGGATGCGCGACATGCCGCGCTCGAACCAGCGGGTGGCGCCGAAGAGCACCATCAGCCCGCCCGAGACCAGGAAGGCACCGATGGCGGCCGACATGGGCAGCCCGGCCGCGCTGGTGGCGATGAGCGCCGCTCCCGGCGTGGACCAGGCGGTCACCACCGGCGTCCGGTAGCGGAGCGACAGGCCGATGCAGGTGAGCCCCATGCCGAAGCCGAGCGCCCACATCCAGGAGGCGACCTCGGCCGGTCCGGCCCCGGTGGCCCGGGCCGCCTGGAAGACGATCACCGCGGAACTCGTGTAGCCGACCAGGACGGTGACGAAGCCGGCGATGACTGCGGAGGCGGAGAGGTCCCGGAGGAGACGCATGGCGGGGGACTCTAGCCCGAAGTCGTCCCTGACCACGCCCTCCGGCCATGGCCCTTCTCCGACACACCGGCCCGGTCGGAAGATCCGCCCGGCCGTCAGATGGGGAGAATTCGAGGCCGCCGTTCACAGGATATGCGCCTGCCGACGGTGGAGCCGGCGCGGCAGGCCGGCAGCAGGCCGAGCGCGAGTTCCGGCGCAAGCTCGACGAGCTGCGCGCCACCGGGGCGCAGCGCTACGCCGAGCGGGATCGGTCGGTGGCCGAGCTGAAGCGCAAGGCCGAGCCGAAGGAGCGGCGGACCCTGGTGGCCACCGCGTACTGGCGGTGTATCTAGTCGGGCGGCCTTCAGGCCGCCCAGGCCCAATAGGGCGCCCTTCAGGGCGCCCAGGCTGAGGCCAGGACTACAGCCAACGCCTCCCTGCAGCCCCTCATCCGGTGGCCGCCGCGAGGCGATCGGCCGCTGCGTAGGCCACCACCGGCTCTCTCACCCCGAGGTACCTCCCCATCACCCTTCCCCCGAACACCTGCCGCGCGACCAGCCGGTTGTGCGCGGCGCAGGTGAGGCGAAGGTTGGCCTCCGTCTCCCCTCCGAACTCGGCCCACGGGACGATATGGTCGAGCTCCAGCCGGTGGGTCGAGCCGCAGACGCCGCCACCATCGAGCGGCCAGCAGCAGCGGCCGGCGTCTCGCTGCCAGACGGCGCGCTTCACCGCGGCCGGGATGGCTGCGCGGGGGCCGTCACGCCTGTGGGGCGGCGGCTCGGTCGGGATCGGCAAGGGGATCGGAGTCGGCTCCGAGGCTTCAGCAGGCTGCGAGCCCTCGGTCGGCTGCTGGCCCGGGGCCGGAAGCGCGGCCAGGAGCTCGGTTGGGGACATGGAGGTCTTCCGCGGCCGCTTCACCTGCCCGCGCGCCTTCGCCTGCTTCTCGAGCAACAGGTCGAGCCCCGCTTCGAGCACCTGCTCCAGCGTGGCGTTCGGGAGGGTGTGGCCGAGACCGCGACGGGCCGCCTCGACCTTCTTCACCACCTCCTGCCGGACGGTGAGGTGGAGCCGGGTCAGGCTGGCCGTGAGCGGCTCGATCTCGTCGGACCTCGGCGCGACCCGAGCGGGTTGGGGTCGCGGGAATTCTGACGTCAGAATGGGCTGTGGCTCCCAGTTCGGAGGTGAGTCCATGTCCGATGGCCGGGTCTCAGGCGCGGCCGGAAGCGATGCCGCCGAGAACGCCGGCCGGGGCGACCCGGCCGGGAGCGAGGTAAGCGACGCCGCCGGGAGGGGGAACTCCAGCCGCGGGCTCGGCGCGGGGTCGGTCAGACCTATCGAGCCGACCTGCCGGGTCTCGCTGGTCATGAGATCGCGGAGCGGTGGCGCCGGCCTCGGCTGCAGCTCGGCCACCAGCGCCTGGGCCTCGCGGGCCGAGAGGCCGTAGAAGCGCGGCGCCACGACGGCGCGGTTCCCCTCGGTCAGCACCTTGGCCAGCTCGGCGATGGTGGAGAGACAGAGACGGCCCTCCCGAAGCGGCTCGATCACCTCGGGGAAGTCCTGCAGCAGTTCGGCGGCGCTCTTGCGATAGAAGGCCGCGCCCTTCGAGAGCCGCAGCTCGGCGACCAGGAAGGCGAAGAGGTGGGCGTGCCCGAGCGGCGCCCAGCCGCGGCGCCGGTCGAAGTCGGAGAGGGCGACGAGGAAGTCGGCCATCGCCGACTGCTCCTTGCGAAGGAGCGCAGCGATCAGGTCGCGGAGCCGGCGTGCTTCCAGGAGCTCGAGAGGACGGCTGGCCGGGGCGTGAGGGTGCTCCGCGGCCGAGGATGGGATCGGGTGCGCGTTGTCCATTCACGTATCGTCTCATGAGGTTCTGACATTTCCGAGCCCGCCGACAGGCACGAGACCCAACAGGCATCATAGAAAGATGGCGCTGAACCTCCAGGGCCGGGCGGACCAGATGGGTGAAGGGCGCCCTCCTCCGCCACGAAGTGGCACGGTTGAGATTGCGAGGTCCCAACCGAAGGAGGACGCCCATGGAACGATACATCGGACTGGATGTGCATGCGCAGAGCTGCACCCTGGTGGTGCTGAGCGCGACCGGCAAGCAACTGAGGCAAGAGGTCGTGGAGACCAATGGAGCTGCGCTGAAGCAGGTCCTGAGGGCGATCCCCGGAGAGAAGCGCATCTGCCTGGAAGAGGGCACTCAGAGTGCCTGGCTGTACGAACTGCTTCGGGGCGAAGCCAAGGACGTGGTGGTTGTGATGCCGGGGAAGAGGCCCGGCGCGAAGGACGACGCGCGGGATGCTGCAGCCCTGGCCGAGATCTTGCGGACGGGCCACAACCTGCGCCGAGTCTACAAGGGCGTTGGACCGTACTCGGAGCTGCGCGCCGCGGTCCGGAGCTACGAGATGCTGCGGAGCGATGTGGCGCGAACCAAGAACCGGCTCAAGGCGCTGTTCCGGTCGCGTGGCCTGATGCCACCGGGCGGAGAGGCCTTCCGCGAGCAGGAGCACGCGGCCTGGACGGCGCACCTACCGAGGCAGCATCAGCGGTCTGCGGAAGTCTTTCTGGCGGAGTTGAAGGTGCTGGAGACGCTCTGGAGCCAGGCGGAGGAACGCCTGCACGAGGCGTCGAAGCAGCACCGGATCGTCAAGCTGCTTGCGACCGCACCTGCCATTGGCCCCATCCGCTCGGCTCAGATCGTGGCGACGGTGGTGACGCCGCAGCGCTTTCGCACCAAGCGGCAGTTCTGGGCCTACTGCGGCCTCAGCATCGTGACTCGCTCGTCGGCAGACTGGGTGAAGGACCGGAACGGCAAGTGGGTACGAGCTCAAACCCAGCAGTCGCGCGGCCTCAACCGGAATCGCTGCGGTACGCTCAAGGACGTCTTCAAGGGTGCCGCTCACCTGGTGGCCTACCGGATGACGAGCCACCCACTCCACGCCGACTACCAACGACTGCTCGAGCGAGGGCTGAAGCCCAATCTCGCGATGGTGACGATGGCCCGCCGCATCTCGGCGGCGGTGCTGGCGATGTGGAAGAACGAGGAGGCCTACGACACGAAGAAGCACCAGTCGAAGACATCCGCTCAGGCGTGATACGGCCAGAGCGCTGCCTGCTCAATGATGGCGCCGATGTCGCTGCGCGCGAAAGGTTCGAGGGAGAGTATCCGCACGTCTCTTGGCACCACGGCCGCGCCGTGGAGGCCCTTCCAACAGGCTATGCCCCCTCGAAGCACCCAACGAAGCAATGGCCATCAGAGGCCCTGCTGGAAGTGTGGTGCTCCCCATTTCGGGAAGCACGAACCAGCTTCGAATTCGACGCGCTGAAGCTCGACCGTCGCATCACTGAGCAAGTGGCGCCGTGGACTCACGAACCGCCGGCCACGCGGAGCCGGCGACCGGCCACGGCCGTCGTCCTGAGCGCGAACGAACCGCCCGGCGTCGAAGGCGAAGACGTCAGGGACATGGAGAGGTGTGCCCTTGACACCGCTTTCTCTGGAAGGGAC
>JANMRY010000177.1:0-4098 GCA_031388695.1 Anaeromyxobacter sp.
TGCCGCTCCCGGCGCACGAGCCCCTGATCGAGTGACATCGGGCGGCCCGGGGCACCCGCCCGCCGGTCAGCCCATGGCCCCCACCGCGGCCTGGACCACCAGGTAGTGGCAGGCGGCGGCGGCGATCACCAGCAGGTGGAAAATCTCGTGGAAGCCGAAGACCCGGGGAAGCGGGTCGGGGCGCCGCGTGGCGTAGATCACCGCACCGATGGTGTAGAAGCCCCCGCCCAGCAGCATCAGCACGAGCGACCCGTCGCCGACCGCGGCCCGCAGCGCCGGCAGGACCGGCACGATGAACCAGCCGAGCAGCACGTAGAGCCCGGCCCGCAGCGGCTTGGGGAGCCCCTTCCAGCCGATCTCCAGGGCGATGCCGAGCACCGCCGAGCACCAGATCAGCCAGAGCATCCGGTGGCCGAGCCCGGGGCCGAGCAGCAGGCAGAAGGGGGTATAGGTCCCGGCGATGAGCAGGAAGATGGCGGCGTGGTCGATGCGGCCGATCAGGTGGCGGATCGAGGAGGGCCAGTAGATCCTGTGGTAGAGGCCGCTGGTGGTGAAGAGCAGCACCAGCGAGGCGCCGTAGACCCCGGCCCCCCAGCTGGCAAGGCCTGGGCTGGCCCCCGCGACCAGCCACCAGGCGGCCGGGAGGGTGGCCAGTGCCGCCACCGCGTGCGACCAGCCACGCAGGAGCGGGCGCAACCGGACCAGCGCCACGGTCCCGCGTTCCCGCTCCAGGACCTGCCCCAACCGAGCTTCTGTCGTCACCGCCACCGTCGTCGTCGTCGTCGCCGTCGCCGTCGTCACCTGGTCACCCCTCACTGACCAGTATGTCCAAGTCATGTCACCGCTGTGTCGCGGCGCCCCGCAAGAGTCGGACGCTGCTCCAGGCCACGAAGGCGAGCCAGAGCGGGCCGGCCACCGCCAGCAGGTTGGCCGCGGCGAGCGAGAAGGGCTGGCCGGCCACCGGCAGCGAGGCCAGGCCGGCGACGATCCCCAGCCCGGCCAGGGCCCGCTCCCCGCGCCCCCAGAGCGCCGAGGCGAGGCCGAGCAGCCCGAGGCCGAGCAGCAGGTTGAAGGTGGCGTCGAGCGTCAGGGCGACACCGAGCAGGGCCCGGGCCACCGGGGCGGCGGCCCCGTCGGCGCCGGGGAGGACATGGGTCACCAGCACCAGCGGGCCGACGCAGCCGGCGGCGTTGAGGAGCGCGCCGGCGGCGATGGCCCCGGCCCCGAAGCGCGAGGCCGGGGAGGGGGCGTGGCGGGCCAGGCCGGCGGCCCAGCCGATCAGCGCCAGCAGGCCGAGGATGAAGCTGGCGGCGCTCGCCACCGTCGCCTGCGGGTGGGCCATCGAGAAGGCCGCCCAGGTGTCGAGCCGGTCGGGCTTGTAGGCGCCGGTGACGTCGAGGAGGAAGAGCACTCCGGCGACGTTCCCGGCGACGCCGATGAAGCCGAGGAGGGCGGCGAGCTTCTCGGAGGCTGGCGCGGGCGCGGTGGTCATGGCCTCGAACCTAGCCGACCGGGACCCGGCGCGCAGCGCTCAGCGGATCCCGATGGGGGGCGGCGGGGGCGGGCAGCAGACCCCGTACCGCTCGGCCAGCCCGGGGAAGGCGCAGACCCCGGCAGAGGCCGGCGCCCGGCCGGCGCCGCGCCAGGCGGTCGGGCGCTGCGGGTCGCGGGGGGCCGGCACCACCAGCGAGCCGACGAAGTCACCCTTGGTGTAGACGGCGTCGATGAGCGAGGCGAGCTTGCCGACCTCGGCCGCCGAGACCTGCCCGCTCGAGGTGGCCTGGTAGAACTGCACGGTGACGCGGACCGGGAAGCGCGGGTCGCGCTCGATGGTCAGGCCGGCCAGCTCGGTGAAGGGCCCCTCCAGCTCGCCGTGGCCGAGCACCGCCTGCTCCATGGCGTCGGCGGCCAGCGCCTTCGACTCGGACTTGGCCATGGGCATGGCGGCGGACGGGGCGGCGCCGCCGAGGGCATGGGCCCGGCGCGGGCGCGCCACCTGGAGCGGCACCTGGATCAGCATCAGCAGGTTGGCGTCCTCGCCGAGGCTGGCGGCCGACTCGCCGTTCATGGTGGCGCCGCTCGCCTCGACGTCGGAGCGCCGCTCGGCGGTGAGCGGGGCGCGCTGGCCGCCGGCGTTGAAGAAGAGCCGCTGCCCCCAGCTGCCGGTGCCGGCCTGGTCGCGGCCGTTGTCGACGATCGACATCGAGGTCCCCTGGCGGGTCACCAGGATGGAGAGCACCGCCGGCTGGCCGGCCGTCGACTGGTAGTTGAAGATGACCGGGTGGAAGGTGGCCTTGGCGCCGCGCGGGACCGGCAGGAAGGCGGCCTGCGCCGAGACCAGGGCGTGGCTGTCGCGAGGGGCGAGCAGCGTGCCGCCCTTGATGGTCCCCTGGCGCGGCAGCGAGAGGTAGCGCTCCGGCGAGGCGAGCAGCTCGCGCAGCGTCACCACCTGCTCTCGGGCGCCGTCCTGCTGGTTGCCGGTCCGGACCCAGACCTTGTCGAGCTTCACGTCGGCGGTCCGGTCGGCGAAGTTGGGGAAGCGCAAGACCGGCATGAGCGCCTGGCGACGGTGGCCGCCCTCGCCGTCGACCACCTCGATGGTGACGTCGGAGATGTTGGGGCCGACAGAGGACCCATGGAAGCGGCCGGTGTCCTCCCAGAGGACGTTGACGAACTGCAGGCCGCGGTCGGCGGCGAGCCGCTGGGCGGCCGGGTCGGAGACCAGCCCGGCCACCCGGTCGACGGATGATCCGGGCGGGGCGACGGCGGAGGCGGTCAGGAGTGCGGCGAGGGCGGCGGCGAGCGGGCTGGTCATGGTCGGCTCCGAGGTCGGTTGAACTACTCTGGGAAGGGAACGAACTACTCTGGGAAGGGGAACGCAGGACCCCGGGAAAGGATCTCGGCAAAGGATCTCGGGGAGGTTCTCCCGGCCGATGGCGACGGCCCGTCCCGGTCGCGGCGCGGCCGCCCGGTCCGCGCCGCGGACAGCCTGTCCGGCGCCATGGCCCCTGTCGGCGGCCGGTTGCGCGCGGCACCGCCGCTGCACCGCTGGCCGGCATGACCCCACCAGACACCTTCGTCGAGATGGCGACCCGCCTCGCCCGCGAGGGGGCCGGCGCCGCCTGCGATCTCGAGGCCGACCGGCTCATGGCCCGCGCCAGGCGACTCCCCACCCCCCGCGCCCGAGCCCAGCGCCGCGCCGCCATCGGCCTCTGCATCGCCGCCCGGGCCCTCTACCGGCTCTCGCCCGGTGGGCCGGTCCCGGGCTTCCGGCCGGTCGGCCTGCGCGGCGCCATCGCGGTCGGGTCGCTGTCGCTGGCCCGCGGCCGCGCCCGCCAGGCGGAGCTGATCGGCCTGGCCGCCGCCGAGGCGGCCCCCGACAGCCCGGCCGGTCTCCGCCTGGCCGGCCAGGCGCTCTTCGCCCAGGGGCGGTTCGCTCGGGCCGTGGTGGCCCTGGCGGCCGCCATCGCCCGCGACCCCTGCGACGGCTTCACCCGCGCCCTCCACGCCGAGGCGCTCCTCTTCTCCGGCGATCACGAGGCCGGCTGGCGAGCCCTCTCGCTGGCGAAGGCCCGCGGTGAGCCGGCCCCGCTGGCGGCGGCGCTGGAGCTGGCGGTGCGGACCGGGGCGCTGCGGCGGGCCGGCAAGGGGGTGACGCCGTGAGCCGCCCGGTCCGGGAGGCCGACCTGGCCGACGTGGCCGAGGCCTGGGCCGAGGTCGACCGGCAGCGGCGGCTGGCCGGCCTGGCTGCGCGCGAGGCGCTGGAGCGGCGCTGGCTGGCTCAGGTCCACGGCGGCGATCCCTTCCACCCCAGGGCGCAGGGGATGAGGGCGGCGGCCGACTTCCACGAGGCCCGCGCCGAGCGGCTGGCCGAGCAGGCGCTGGGCGCGGCGCGGCGGGCCGCCGAGCTGGAGGCGCGGCTCGAGGCCGGGCGGGTGGCCCGGTGCGCGTGAGCGAACTGAGCGAGGCGGCGGCGCGCCGCCGGACCGAGGGGCGGCGAGGCGGCTTCGAATATCTTTTGCTCTTTGGCCCATTGCCGCTCACGAATAAAGCGGGCCTGGTCGGCAGAAAACCAGATATTAATCTCCAGCGGGTCGT
>JANMRY010000184.1:0-1635 GCA_031388695.1 Anaeromyxobacter sp.
ACGCCCGGCGGTGGCGCCTACCCCAGGTACTTCCCGAGGAGCGGCTTGAGCCGGGTCCGGGTCTCCTCGGAGAGCCGGCTCTTGTCCGACCAGATGCCGAGCGCCAGCGCCGACTGGCAGGCGCAGCTCTTCTCTGCCAGCGCCGCCACGTGCGGCATCGAGCGGCGCACCAGCTCGAGGGCGTTCTGGGTGGCGGTCTTGATGTTCCCGAGGATCTCCTCGATCAGCTTGGCCTGGTCGAGGTTGGAGGGATGCGGCCGCCAGCAGTCGTAGTCGGTCGGCAGCGCCACCAGCGCGTAGCAGAGCTCCGCCTCGCGGGCCAGCTTGGCCTCGGGCATCACCGTCATGCCGATCAGCGAGGCGCCCCAGCTCCGGTGCAGCTCGCTCTCGGCCCGGGTGGAGAACTGTGGCCCCTCCATGCAGACGTAGGTGCCCCCCTGGTGGATGCGGACCGGGAAGCCGGCGCCGCCCTTGACCAGAGCGTTGCGCAGGCTGCCGCAGAAGGGGCTGGCCAGCTCGACGTGGACCGCCAGGTCGTCGAAGAAGGTGCCGGCGCGGCGGAAGGTCTTGTCGATCACCTGGTCGGGGATGACCAGGTGCTTGGGCGCCACCTCCTCGCGGAGGCTGCCGACGGCGCCGCTGGCGATCACATGGGTCACGCCGAGCGACTTCAAGGCGAAGATGTTGGCCCGGTAGGGGACCTGGGAGGGGTTGAGCAGGTGCCCCTCGCCGTGGCGGGAGAGCAGGGCCACCGGCACGCCCGCCAGCTCGGTCAGCGTGATCGGCCCGGAGGGACGCCCGAACGGCGTCTCCACCTCGCGGATCTCACCCTGCCCGAGCGTGCCGAGCGCCTCGCCCAGCCCGGTGCCGCCGATGATGCCGACGACGACGCGACTCATGTTGGCCTCCCCCTCTGATCCTTGAAGCGTCCCGACTCTACTACTCCCAACCCCCGGCGGCGGGACGCCTCGTCGGGCAAAAAAAGAGCCCGCCAGTTGCCTGGCGGGCTCCAAGAAAAATGCGGCAGCGACCTACTCTCCCACACGGCTTCCCGTGCAGTACCATCGGCTCTGGTGGGCTTAACTTCCGTGTTCGGGATGGGAACGGGTGTGACCCCACCGATATAGCCACCGCAAAGCGTTGAAAAAGAGAATGCCGAAGCATTCTGATAACCGATACGAAGGGTAAGTTCAACATCGCACATCGAGTGACCCGGAGATTGTCCGGGTCTCGATCTCGACCTCGACAGGTGTCTTCGACCTGAGAAGAGGGAGACCAAGCCGCACGCCCTATTAGTACCGGTCAGCTAAGCGCCTTACAGCGCGTACACCTCCGGCCTATCAACCTCGTAGTCTTCGAGGGGGCTTCAGGGGCTTGCGCCCGGGTGAAGTTATCTTGAGGTTGGCTTCCCGCTTAGATGCTTTCAGCGGTTATCCGTTCCGCACATAGCTACCCAGCGATACCCTTGGCAGGATAACTGGTACACCAGCGGTGCGTCCATCCCGGTCCTCTCGTACTAAGGACAGATCCTCTCACTTCACCTACGCCCACGGCAGATAGGGACCAAACTGTCTCACGACGTTTTGAACCCAGCTCGCGTACCGCTTTAATTGGCGAACAGCCAAACCCTTGGGA
>JANMRY010000191.1:0-4911 GCA_031388695.1 Anaeromyxobacter sp.
CCGACCCCGGCCCCGCAGTAGGCCGCGTCAGGCCTCGGGCGGCAGCCGCTCCAGCGCCGCCGCCAGCTCCGGCGGCAGCCGGCTCTCCACCACCACCCGGCCGCCCTCGGGCGACTCGACGCCGAGCCGCGCCGCGTGCAGGAAGTGGCGGTCGAGCCCCGGCAGCGCCGCCGCCTCGCCGCCGTAGAGCGTGTCGCCGGCCACCGGGCACCCCAGCCAGGCCAGGTGGGCGCGGATCTGGTGCATGGCCCCGGTGACGATGCGCACCCGGAGCAGGGTGTGGCGGGCGAAGCGCCGCTCCACCTCCCAGCGGGTCTCGGCCGGTCGCGGGCTCAGCCCCTTCTCGCGCAGCCGCTCCTCGGCCACGGCGTCGGGGGCCGGCACCACCTTGCCGCCCCGCTGGGCCAGCGGCACGGTGCAGACGCCCCCGGCGCTCACCTTGCCGCAGACCAGCGCCAGGTAGACCTTCTCCACCACCCGCCGCCGCAGCTGGTCGTGGAGCCGCTCCCAGGCGACCCGGTCGCGGGCGAAGAGGACGCAGCCGCTGGTCTCGAGGTCGAGCCGCTGCGCGGCGCCGCCCTCGCGCGGGTCGAGCGAGGCCTCGGCGCACTCCGGGTAGCGGGCCACCACGGCGTTGGCCAGGGTGCCGCGCTCGCCGTCGCGGAGCGGGTGGACCGCCACGCCGGCCGGCTTGTCGACCACCAGGAAGCGCGGCGCCTCGTGGAGCACGGTGAGGGCGAGCTCCGGCTCGGGCAGCGGCGGGCCGCGCTGCGCCTCCACCTCCAGCTCGACCACCAGCCCGGGCGCGGCCGGCTCGGCGGGGCGCACCCGCCGCCCCTCCACCCGCACCTCGCCGAGCGCGAAGGCCCGCTTGACGACGGCCCGCCCCAGCCCGAGCGCGTCGGCCAGGGCCCGGTCGAGCCGGCCGGCGGCGTCGGAGGGGAGCGTGACGGTGCGCTTCACGGGGAGCCCATTCAGTCGTCGCCCTGTCCGCCGCGCGGGCTGCGGCGCCGCAGGGTGCGCATCCGCACCAGCCCCTGGAAGAGCTGGCGCTCGGTGTAGAGCCGGCGCCCCGGCCCGGCGCCGCGGCGCGGGGCGGCCGGGCGCTCCAGCCACATGCGGGCCCGGGCCAGCCCGGTGTGGGCGAAGGGGGCCAGCAGCTCGGCCGGGGCCAGCGCCAGGTAGCGCTCCCGCAGCGCCTCGACGCGCCGCCGGTAGCTGGCCAGCGGGAGGCGGGCGTGGCGGCGGCCACCGTGGAGCGTGCCGTCGAAGCGGAGCGACGCGTGGTAGAGCTCGTGGAGGATGGTGTCGAGCCGCTCCTCGGCGGTCGAGTCGAGGAACCAGAGCGGGCGCAGGGTGATGACGTAGCGGACCTCGCGCCCGCGCAGCTCGATGCGCGGGCCGCGCCCCGGCCCGGGGGCCGGGAAGGGACGGATGGTGGCGCGCGACGCCCGGCGGGCCTCGCCGGCCACCACCAGCACCCGGGAGGCGCGCACGTGGGCCAGCTCCGGCAGGCGCGCCGCCACGTCGCGGACCAGCCGCTTCACCGCCAGGGTCACGTTGAGGCTGGGCGCCATCGCTCCTCCAAGGGGCGCGCGGCGTTGCCGCGGCTCAGCGCCTCGCCCCGCGCCGCGGCCTGGGCGGCGTCCGGCGGGCCGGGGCGGCCTTCTTCCCGGCCACCCGCGGCGCCGGCTCGAACTTCGGCCGCTGCGGGTGCTTGCGGTAGACCAGCGCGGTCCGCCCCAGCACCTGGGCCACCAGCGCGCCCGGCACCTCGGCCAGCCGCGCCGCCGCCTCGAAGCGGTCCTCCGGGCTCTCGCTGCCCACCTTGACCTTGCAGAGCTCGTGGGCCAGCAGCGCCTCGTCGAGCTGGGCCAGCACCGCCGCGGTCACCCCCTCCTTGCCGACCTGCACCACCGGCGAGAGGTGGTGCCCGGCGGCGCGCAGCGCCTTGCGGAGCTTGCCGGCCGGCATCAGCGACTGCTTCTTCGGGTTGAGCGGGGTGGGCACGGTCACTTCCTCAGGTACTTGAGCTCGCGTTGGAGATCGACGTGGTCGGGCGAGACCGCCAGGCCGCGCTTGAGGTGCTTCTCGGCGAGCGCGAGGTCGCCGACGATCTTGGCCATCTGGCCGAGGAACAGGTAGCCGGCGACGCAGCGCGGGCTCTTCTTGAGCCCGGCCTCGACGCTGGCGACGGCGCGGGCGTGGACCTTCTTCTTCTCGGCGGCGCCGACGAACTGGCACCAGGCCAGCCAGATGCCGTACTCGGGCTCCTCGGCGTTGAGCTCCAGGGCCTCGGTGAAGCGCGCCGCCGCCTCCTCGTACTGCCTCGCCTTGACCAGCAGCGTGCCGGTCTGGAAGACCGTCTCGGCCTGCAGGATCCCCATGACGTCGACCGAGACGCTGGCCCCGGAGGCGAGGTCCTCGACGTACTGGGCGCGCCGGGCGTCGTCGCCGATCACGCCCCAGGCCTCGCCGATGCGCGAGAAGAGATCGGCGCAGAGCTTCTTCACGGCGGGTGAAGCCACCACCGCCACGGTGTCGGGGTGGTAGATCTTGGCCAGCTGGAAGTAGGCGACCTTGACCTGCGCCGGGGTGGCGTCGCGCCCCACCCCGAGCACCTTGAAGTGGTCGGCGTCGGTGTAGCTGGCCAGCAGCGCCTTGAGCGAGGGCTCATCGAGCGCCGGCGCGGGGCGCGAGGGCGCGGGGGGTGACGGCGGGCGCGCGGTCGCGGGGGGCGCCGGGGGGCGGGTGGTCACCGGGGTCGGCGGCGGGGGATGCGAGGAGACCGGCGCTGGCGGCGGGGGATGCGGCGGCGCCGGGGGCGGCTTCGGGATCGCGACCGGGGTCCGCGGAGGAGGTGGCGGCGGCGGCGCGGCGTGGGGCGCAACCGCGGGCGTCGTCGCGGCCGGGAAGGCGATCGCCGGGGCGGCCGGAGGGGGCGTGGCAGCCGGTGGAGGTGGCGCCTGGGCCGGAGGCGGCGGCGGCGAGGCCGGCGGCGCCTGGGCGGCGGCGGGGGCGGCGGTGGTCTCGGCCTGGGGGCGCGGCGCGGCGAAGGCGACCAGCTCCACCTCGGCCAGCAGCAGCGCCACCCGCAGCACCGTGGCCGCCTCGGGCCCGCGGGCCCGGGCCAGGTCGGAGAGCCGGGTCCCGTCGAAGCTGGCGGCGATGCGGGCCTCGGCCGGCCCGAGCCGCAGCTCCTCCAGCTTGAAGCGGCCGGCGATGCGGCTCACCCCGAGCTGCTCGCGCCCACCGAGCCGGCGCAGCACGGCGGACGGCTCGAGGGCGCGCACCGCGGCCCCCAGCATCACCCAGGGTGAGCCGAGCGGGAAGGCGCTGGCCGGCGGCGGCACCCCCGGCTCCCAGCTCCAGCCCCCGGCCTCCACGCTCAGCACCCGCGTCACCAGCTGCCCGGCGTGCTCGCCGATGAGCCGCACCAGGTCGGAGCCGTTGACCAGCTTCAGCGTCACCAGCGCCCCCACCAGGTCGCCCTCGGCGCCGGCGACGGTGGCCGCCTCGGCCACCTGCTCGGCCTGGACGATGCCGCGGAAGACCAGGAAGCCGGGCAGGTCGTCGTCGGGGCTGGAGGTGGCGACGTGCTGCAGCGTCCCCTTGCGGAAGGTGAGCGCGAAGCTGGGCCCCTCGGGCGCCACGGTGAGGCGGCCGGTGGCGCCGGTGGCGGCCGCCAGCGCGAAGAGCCTGATGGCACTGTCGGTGGCGAGATCGCCGCTCTTGGCCAGGCCGGCCGCGAAGGCGGCGTCGGCCCCCACCTCGCGCGCCTCGAGCCCGTGGCTCGCGCCCGGCGCCACCCCCTGCGGCGGCGGCCGCTCCAGGCGCGGCGGCGTCGTCGGCGCCTGGGGCTGGCGAGGCTTGGGGGGAGCGGCCACGGCGGCCTAGAGTACCACCGTCTCCCGGTACTCGCCGAAGACCTCCCGGAGCGCGTCGGAGACCTCGCCGAGGGTGGCGTCGGCCTTCACGGCGGCCAGGATCAGCGGCATCAGGTTGGCGGTCCCCTTGGCGCCGTCGCGGACCGCGTCGAGCGACTGCTTGCAGGCGGTGGCGCTGCGCCGGGCCCGGAAGGCCTTGAGCCGGGCCACCTGCTGGGCCTCGAGGGCCGGGTCGATCTTCATGATGGTGACCGGCGGGTCCTCGGCCTTGTAGGCGTTGACCCCGACCACCACCTGCTCCTTCTTCTCGACCTGCTTCTGCCAGGCGTAGGCGGCGTCCTGGATCTCGCGCTGCACGTAGCCCTTGGAGATGGCGTGCACCATGCCGCCGAGGTCGTCGATCTTCTTGATGTAGGCCTCGGCCCGCGCCTCGATCTCGTCGGTCATCGACTCGATCACGTAGCTGCCGCCGAAGGGATCGATGACGTCGGCCACCCCCGACTCGTTGGCGATGATCTGCTGGGTGCGCAGGGCGATGCCGGCCGAGGTCTCGGTGGGCAGGCCAAGCGCCTCGTCGCGCGAGTTGGTGTGGAGCGACTGGGTGCCGCCCAGCACCGCCGCCAGCGCCTGGATGGTGACGCGGACGATGTTGTTGTCGGGCTGCTGCGCGGTCAGCATCGAGCCGGCGGTCTGGGTGTGGAAGCGGAGCATCCAGGAGCGCGGGTCCTTGGCCTTGAAGCGCTCCTTCATGACCCGGGCCCAGAGGCGGCGGGCAGCGCGGTACTTGGCCACCTCCTCGAGCAGGTTGTTGTGGCCGTTGAAGAAGAAGGAGAGCCGGCCGGCGAAGGCGTCGACGTCGAGCCCGGCCTTGACCGCGGCGTCGACGTACTGGATGCCGTCGGCCAGCGTGAAGGCCACCTCCTGCACCGCCGTCGAGCCGGCCTCGCGGATGTGGTAGCCGGAGATGGAGATGGGGTTCCACTTCGGCATCACCTTGGCGGTGTAGGCGAAGATGTCGGTGATG
>JANMRY010000205.1:0-25780 GCA_031388695.1 Anaeromyxobacter sp.
CGGGTCCGCTTCGGCCGCTGTGCTGCGCCGCGCCACGAGGTCCTGATCGGCCTGCGTCGCGCGGCCAGGGTACGAAGGTGGGCGGCTTGGCTGCGCCGCCAGGGGATCGAGGGCGCGCCGGGCGGTCAGTTGCTCCATGGCGCTGCTCGCAGGCGGCCTCGCGGCCCGACCGCCGGGCCATGCGGCTGCGGCGCCTGCGCTCTCCAAAGCCGAACCGCCGGGCCCTCACGGCACGGCGTCGCCGTCGGTTCGGCGTTCAATAGCCCAGGCGCCGGCAGGGCGGGGCTGGCGCGCGAAGGCACGCTCGCCGAGCACGCCAAGGAGGAAGCGCCGCCGAGACGCGCCCGGATACCGTGTGCGCGACGGCATCGGAGCCTCGCCCTGGAGCGGTGGCCAGACGCCGCAGGCCGCGACCGCGAGGCGACCCATGCCGGCGCGCTCCGTATCAGCACCGCCCGCGCGACGAGGCCGACGAGCAAACGAGCGCGAGCGCAGGCCGCGGGACGGAGCGGGACAGCCTGCCGCCCGCCGCCGCCGCCGGGCGGAAAGGCGCGCCGAACCGCCGGCCCTCGCCAATCGCAGTCACCTCGGCACGGAGGAGACCAGCGTCGGAGGTCCGGTCCAGTCCGCTCCCGCACGTCATGCTGGCGGGCGCGGATCACGAACTCTGGTGTAGGCCCGGCCAGGCTCCGGGCCGGCCCACCGCACCACGGGCCGGGCCCGGGCCCCGCGCCTGGCGGGTGACAGCCCCCCGGCTTTGGCCGATGCTCTGGCGGCCATGACCAACTCCGATCCCAGGACGGAAGTCCGCCGCCTCTTCGACGCCCAGGTCGCCAACCGCTGGGCCGTCGCCACCTCCACCGCCGGCCAGCGCATCGAGCGGCTCACCCGGCTGCGGGCCGCGGTGCGGGCCCACCGGCTCGACCTGGTCGAGGCCCTGCGCGCCGACTTCGGCAAGCAGGCGGTGGAGACCGAGCTGACCGAGTACCTGCCGGTCATCGAGGAGCTCTCGACCGCCATCGGTTCGCTGCCCCGGTGGATGCGCCCGCGCCGGGTCGGGACGCCCCTCACGCTCTTCGGCGCCCGCAGCGAGGTCCGCCCCGAGCCGAGGGGCGTGGTGCTGGTGGTCTCGCCCTGGAACTACCCCTTCGGCCTGGCGCTGCAGCCGCTGGTGGCTGCGCTGGCGGCCGGCAACACCGTGATGCTCCGCCCCTCGGAGAAGACGCCGCGCACCTCGCGCCTCATCCATGACCTGCTCGGCGAGGTCTTCCCGGAGAACGAGGTGGCGGTGCTGGAGGGGGAGGTGGCGGTCGCCGAGGCGCTGCTGGAGCTCCCCTTCGACCAGATCCTCTACACCGGCGGCGCGCGGGTGGGGCGGCTGGTGATGGCGGCGGCGGCCCGCCACCTGACCCCGGTGGTGCTGGAGCTGGGCGGCAAGTGCCCGGCCATCGTCGACGAGACCGCCGACCTCGCGCTGGCCGCCGAGCGGATCGCCTGGTCCAAGTTCGTCAACGCCGGGCAGACCTGCCTCGCCCCCGACTACGTGCTGGTGCAGGAGGCGGTGGCGCCCCGGCTCGAGGCCGCGCTGCGCGCCGCCGTGGAGCGGCTCTACGGGGCCGACGAGTCCGGGCGGCTCTGCAACCCCGACCTGGCCTGCCTCATCGACAGCGCCTCCACCGCCCGGCTGGAGCGCGCCGTCGCCGAGGCGCTGGGGCGGGGCGCCCGGCTGGTGGTGGGCGGGCAGAGCGACGTGGCGGCGCGGCGCCTGTCACCCACGGTGCTGGCCGACGTCCCGGCCGACAGCGCCATCATGGCCGGGGAGATCTTCGGCCCGGTGCTGCCGCTGTTGCGCTACCGCGACCTCTCCGAGGCGGTGGCCGCGATCCGGGGCCGCCCCAAGCCGCTCGGGCTCTACGTCTTCAGCCGCTCGAAGGCGCAGGTGGAGCAGGTGCTGGGGAGCACCAGCGCCGGCGGGACCTGCATCAACAGCGTCCTGCTCAACTACGCCAACCCGAACCTGCCCTTCGGCGGGGTGGGCGAGAGCGGGATGGGGAGCTACCACGGCCGCTGGGGCTTTGACGCGATGTCCCATTTTCGCGCCGTCATGCGGCAGGTCACCTGGAGCCCGACCAGCATGCTCTACCCGCCCTACACGCCCAAGGTCGCCGGATTGCTCGCGATGCTGAGGCGCCTGGTCGGCTAGCAGCGCCAGGGCAAGGGTTGGGCCGGGCAACGGCCGCGCCGGGGCAACGGCTGCGCCTGAATTGCGCCATCCGCAAAAACTGCGTCGCTCCACCTCGGATTGGGCCTAATCTTGACGGTACATGCCTTGCTTCGTGCAGGGGATTTCAGCGAACGCTCCATGACCCCACTTCGAGTCCTCATCGTCGACGCCAACGAGCCGACCGGGGCCGAGCTCCGGACCCAGCTCCGAAAGCTCGGCTTCGAGGCGGCCACCGCCACCTCGATCGGCGCGGCGCTGGGGCAGGTCGGCAGCTTCAAGCCGGCGGTGGTGCTCCTCGACGCCCAGGTCCCGGGCATCGCCCAGTCCTCCCTGGCGAGCGACCTGGCGGCGCTCGGGAGCCACGCCGCCGTGGTGGTGCTCTCCGCCGAGGCCGAGGCCGAGGCCGGGGCGGCGCTGGCGGCGCTCGGGGCTGGAGCCGACGGATACCTGGTCCGCCCGCTCCTGCCGGAGCGGCTCGCCGCCACCCTCGATCGGGCCGGCGAGCGGCGCGCCCTCCGGGTCGAGATCGCCCGGCTCCGCGAGCGGCTCCGCGCGCGCCTCGCCCTGGTCGGCGCCTCCCCCGAGCTCGGCTCGGCCCTGGAGCTGATGCGGCGCGTGGCCCCCACCAAGGCGACCATCCTCCTCCAGGGCGAGGCCGGGGTCGGCAAGCACCACCTGGCGCAGGTGGTCCACGAGCTCTCGCCGCGGCGGGAGCGCCCCTTCGTCGCCGTCAACTGCGCCGCCCGCGCCGAGGCCCTGCTCGACGCGCTGCTCTTCGGCCACGAGCCGGGGACCTTCGAGGAGGACGACCGGCGGCGGGCCGGGCAGGTCGAGGCGGCCCGCGGCGGCACCCTCTACCTGCACGAGGTGGGGCAGCTGGCGCCTGGGCTCCAGGTGAAGCTGCTGCGGGTCCTCCAGGAGGGGGTCTTCGAGCGGCTGGGCGGGCGGGAGCTGCTGGCCGCCGACGTGCGGGTGGTGGTCGGCTCCAGCCGCGACCTCGCCGAGGAGGTGCGGGGCGGCCGCTTCCGCGACGACCTCTACTACCGGCTCAACGTGGTGTCGGCCACCTTGCCGCCGCTGCGCGACCGCAAGGCCGACATCCCGGCGCTGGTGGCCCACCTGCTGGAAGGGCGGCCGCGCCCCGCCGGGAGCGCCCCGCTGGTGGCCACGGCCGGCCTGCTCTCGGCCTGCTTCGCCTACCCGTGGCCGGGCAACCTGCGCGAGCTGACCGACGTGGTGACCCGGGCGGCCGCCGGCGCCTCGGGCGGCGAGCTGCGCGCCGAGGACCTCCCTGCGGTGCTGCTGGGCGGCCCGGCCGAGATGGGGAGCGGGAGCGGCCTGATCCCCGGCGCCACGCTCTTCGAGATCGAGCGCGAGGCCATCCTGCGCACGCTGGAGCAGGCCGACGGCTCGACGGCGCGCGCCGCCGAGGTGCTCGGCATCTCGGTGCGGAAGATCCAGTACCGGCTCAAGGAGTACCGGGCCGGCCAGCCGACGCGGCGCCAGGGGGCCGGCGTGGTGGCCTTCGGTGGCGAGGGGCGACTGCGCTGAGCCGGGGCCGGGGCCGGGTGATTACCCGGTGTAGACGTGCGCGCTCTCCTCGGCGGTGGGGAGCATGTTGATGCCGAGGTAGGTGAACATCACCACCGCGAAGCCGATGATGGCGAGCCAGGCGGCCCGGTCGCCGCGCCAGCCGCGCACCTTGCGCAGGTGCAGGTAGGCCCCGTAGATGAGCCAGGTCACCAGCGACCAGTTCTCCTTGGGATCCCAGACCCAGAAGTCGCCCCAGGCGCTCTTGGCCCAGACCGAGCCGACCAGCAGGCCGATGGTCAGCAGCACGAAGCCGAAGCGGACGGCGTCGTAGGAGATGCGGTCGAGGTCGAGCGGCTCGCCGGAGAGCACCGAGCCGGCCTTCAGCGAGGTGAGCCGGTGCACGAAGGGGATGCGGCTGGAGAGCAGCTGCACCACCGCCACGCCGGTGGCGATGGCCACGGCCGCGTAGCCGACGAAGTAGACCATCACGTGGGGCACGAACCAGCCCGACTGCAGGGCCGGGGGGAGCTTGACGATCTCGGCGTCCCACTTGCTGAGCGCGTAGGCCATCGACCCGAAGGTCATCAGGCCGGCCGCCACGCCGAAGAGGCGCGTCTTGTAGAGCCGCTCGAAGATCACGTAGAGCAGCGCGATGCAGAAGGCGAAGAAGACCAGCGACTCGAAGAGCGACTTGAACGGCGCCCGCCCGGCCTCGAGCCAGCGCCCCACGATGACGGCGGCGTTGAGCGCCACCCCGGCCACCATGAGGGCGGTCCCGGCCCGGCCCGGCCAGCGGGCCTGGGAGACCCAGGCCAGGGCGTAGACCAGCGTGGCGCCCAGGTAGAGCAGGCTGGTGGCGGCGAAGAAGGGGTGCTCGAGGAAGACGTACTGGAGCATGTCAGGACTCCCGGGGCGAGGATGCGCCCGGCGCCGCGGGCGCCGGCCGGTCGATGCCACCGCCACGCAGGCGCGGCTCGACGTAGAGCATGTAGGTGACGCCGATGCAGATCAGCGCGAAGCCGACGAAGACCCAGAGCACGCCCGGGTCGCGCACCGCCTCGAGCCCGGAGTAGCTCGGGTCCTCGGGGTTGTAGTTGACCTGGTAGAGCATCCAGCCGCCAAAGTCGAAGGGCTCGTTCACCGAGATGACGGCCCGCTCCTGGGTCTCACCCTGGCGGACGGTGACGTGGGAGAGGAAGGCCTTGACCTCCTTGTCCCGCTTCTCGAAGACCAGCGCCGACTGGCCGTCGCGCAGGAAGACGCCGCGGGGCTGGGCCGCGGTGGAGAGGCTCTCGGCGACCCTGCCGTTCACGGTGGTCTCGATCACCACCGCCGGGTTGCGCGGCTCGCGGCTGCGGGTCTGGTAGACGGCGCCGCGGGCCGAGTGGGCCAGCAGCTGGTCGATGCGCACGGCGCCGCCGAGCAGCTGGAGCCCCTCGGTGAGCGGCAGCGTGCCGTCGCCGTCGGCGCGGTGGACCACCACCAGCCGGTCGGAGGCGGAGACCAGCACCGAGGTGGCGGCGCCTGGCACCGGGGCGGGGCGCTGCGCCCCGAAGACCACCGCCAGCGCGCCGTCGGGGGTGGCCGCCACCTCGCCCGGCTGCAGCCACTGCTGCCGGCCGGCCAGCGTCACCAGCAGCGCCGGCGGCCCGTCGGCGGCCGGGGTCATGCGCGGCGCCACCTCGAAGTCCGGGTAGAAGGCCTTGATCCGGAAGGAGTCGCCGCCTGGCAGGCGGTGCTTGCTCAGGTCGGGGACCAGGTCGGCCTTCGAGTTGAAGGCGTCGACCAGGTAGGCGTCGAAGCTGGTCTTGAGCTTGAAGTCGTCCATCACCACGCCGTCGCGGACCAGGCGGGTCTTCTCGTAGAAGCCGATCCGGTACTCGGCGTCGTAGTTGACGAGGTCGAACTGGTCGAGCTTGAGCTGGAAGGGGAGCTGCTCGTAGGCGCCGGTGCCGACCCCGTTGCGGGTGACCCGGACCTGCGTGGCCACGTCGCCGCCGGCGAAGAGGTCGATGCGGCCGCGCACCGAGAGCATGCTGGAGGCGGCGGCCCCGGCCCCCG
Organism: Anaeromyxobacter sp.; assembly: GCA_031388695.1. Lineage (GTDB taxonomy): Bacteria > Myxococcota > Myxococcia > Myxococcales > Anaeromyxobacteraceae > JADKCZ01. The sequence goes on from JANMRY010000205.1 coordinate 5,819, forward strand.
AGAGCAGCAGCCCGACGTGGGCGATGAAGAAGCCGGCGCGCCGCGCCGAGATGGGCCAGCGCAGCGACGCCGAGGCCATGATGGCGGCGCCGAAGAGGGCCATCAGGCCGGCGTAGGGCAGGCCGTGGAAGATGTCGTCGAAGCGCAGCGCCAGGATCAGCCCGGCCACCGCCGGGTACTTGGCCTGGTAGAGCGCGGCCGGCTTCCCCTGCAGGATGAGCGTCCCGAGGATGGCGAAGATGGCCAGCGCGATCAGCAGCGACGAGGTGAAGCGGAACCCCGACAGCGTGGAGCGCAGCCGGCCCGGCACCACGAAGGAGAGGCCGAGCACCACCAGGCTGGCGATCCCGGTGGCGGCCACCAGCGTGGTCGGCCCCGGGGGGATCCAGATCTGCAAGACGGCGCCGATGGTCATGGCGCCGAAGACCAGCAGCGTGGTCAGCCGGGCCTCGCGCTCACCGGCGCCGGCCTCCGGCGCGGGGCCGGTGGAAGAAGAAGACGTGCTCACCATGAACCTCCGAGAACCATGACCGGACAGCAAGCCACGTGCCCTGCTCGCCTGCTGAGAACCACCCGGGATCCGGGAGTATTCCAGCCTTGTTCCAGCCTCCCACCCCGCAGGAAAAGCGACGGCGCCGCCCATCGGCGCAAACGCTGCACCCGCCCGATTCTCCCGGACAGGGGCGTGAGAGAGGGCGGGAACATGGCACAACCCGGGTCGCACCGGAAGCGGAACCGGCGCCCTCCCGGCCGGAGCGCCGCGGCAAGGGGGCGCCCCGACTTTCAACCCTCGGTAAACAGAAGGCGACGGGGGCCGGCCGCCTGGAGCGGTCGACCCCCGTGGTCCAGCCAGGCCGGCGAAGGCCTACATCATCGGGCTCATCCCGGCGCTGCCGGCCGGCGGGGCCCCCACGTCGTCGGCGTCGGTGGGGGGCGCGGGCGGCAGCTGCATCCCGGCGCCGGACATGCCCGGCTCCTCGCTGTCATGCTCCGGCTGGGCGCCGCTGTCGCCCGGGTCGGAGAGCTCGGGCGGCTCGGCCACCAGCCGGCAGTTGCCGGCGTCGGACCAGGCCCCGGTGCCGGTGACCACGTCGCCGGCGCCGCCCTGGCGGACGATGCAGGCAAACGGGGACTCGGGCCGGTCGCAGAGGAACCACTCCTTGAACCGGAGGGTGAGCGGGGCCCCGGCGCTGGCCGGCGTGTAGCAGGCGCGGCCGAGGAAGTAGCTGGCGCCCGGGGTGGCGCCCGGCACGTCGCCGTGCCACGGCGCCGCCGGGTCGAGGGCAGGCGGCACCTGGGTGCGGTCGAGCGGCTTCCAGTTGGTGACGATCGACCTGGTGCGGCCGGCCACGCCCGGGAGCCAGGCGGCGCGGGCCAGCAGCAGCTCCTCGCTGGGGGTGGTGCCGGCCGGGCTGGGCAGCAGGTCCTGGGTGGTGGCGACGCGGACCCGGCGGACGCCGGCGCCGTTCTTCATGCCGACGTAGGCGGCGGTGCGCGGGTTGAGGCCGTCCGGGGTGAACTGGACGAGCCGGTAGTGGACCGCCTTGGCCGCCGGGCCGTTGGCGAAGCCGGCCAGCAGGAAGCCGTCGCCGGCGTAGGCCGGCTGCACCGCCTGGAGGTTGCGCAGGTTGAGGGCGAGCCGGCCCATCCCGCGGTGCCGCTGCCCGCCGCGGGCCAGCCAGCCGGCGGCCACCGGCTTGAAGTCGGCCTGGGCGGTCGAGCCGACCGGCCGCGCCTCGAGCAGCCAGGTGAAGAGGCGCTCCCGCTCGTGCTTCACGCCGAGGACGAAGTTGGCGGAGGCGGTGCAGGCCCCGGCGCCGTCGGTGACGACGCAGCGATCGGCCGGCCCGTAGATCATCCGGTCGCCGACGGCCGGCGCCCCCGCCGACTGGACCGCCTCCTCGACCCGCTCCATGACCCGGCGCAGCTCGCCGTTGAGCGCCCTGACGTCGGCGCGAAGGGTGGCCAGCTCGTCGCCGTCGGCTGGGACCGCCGCCAGCGCCGCCGAGGGCTCGGCCACGTCGGCGTCGGCCAGGGCGGCGACCGGGAGCCCCTCGGCCAGGCCGCCCTGGACCTCGAGCGTCAGGCCGGCCACGTCGGGGGTGGCGCCGGCGAAGTCGGTGGTCTTCTGGCCGCAGCCGGCCAGCAGCAGCGCCGACGCGGTGGCCAACAGCAGGGTGGTGGTGGTCCTCATGGTCGTCTCTCCGGTCGAGCGGTGGCGGGGGTGGTCCCGCGTGATCGCTCCTCCACCTCAACCCGGTGGCCGCACGTTGGTTGCGCGCCTGTTTTCGGGCCTCCCCCGACCCCCCGTACGGGAGTCGTCCGCCCTGCACGGAAACCGTGCAGCTGCACTGGATCCATCAGTCCCTGCGGCCTTGACGCTCGTTCCCCGCATGAGTCAAACTCCGCGGTCCTTTTGACGCCGACAGGAAGACAAGAGCCGATGAGCGAGACAGGTTACCCGGCCAGGCAGGGGCTCTACGACCCACAGCACGAGAAGGACGCCTGCGGCTTCGGCTTCGTGGTCGACCTGAAGGGACGGGCCTCCCACGACATCGTCGAGAAGGCGCTCCAGGTGCTCTGCAACCTCGAGCACCGCGGCGCGGTCGGGGCCGAGAAGGACACCGGCGACGGCGCCGGCATCCTCCTGCAGGTGCCCCACACCTTCCTGCGCGAGCGCTGCGGCAAGCTCGGCGTGGCGCTGCCGGCCGCCGGCCAGTACGGCGTCGGCATGGTCTTCCTCCCACCGGGCGCCGAGGGGCGGGCCGCCTGCGAGCGGATCGTCGAGGAGACCATCCGCGTCGAGGGGCAGCGGCTGCTCGGCTGGCGCGACGTGCCGACCGATCCGGGCACGCTCGGCCCGTCGGCCAGGGGATCCCAGCCGGTCATCCGCCAGGTCTTCGTCGGGCGCGGCGAGGGGCTGGCCGACGACCTCGCCTTCGAGCGCAAGCTCTACGTGATCCGGCGGCAGGTGGAGAAGAAGGTCTCTCGCTCCGCCATCCCGGGCCGCACCTACTTCTACCTGCCGAGCCTCAGCTACAAGACGATCGTCTTCAAGGGGATGCTCAACGCCCCCCAGCTGCGCCAGTTCTACCCGGACCTGCAGGACACCGGGGTGGTCTCGGCGCTCGGCATGGTCCACTCCCGCTTCTCCACCAACACCTTCCCCTCCTGGTCGCGCGCCCACCCCTACCGCTACATCTCCCACAACGGCGAGATCAACACGCTGCGCGGCAACATCAACTGGATGCACGCCCGCCAGTCGATGATGAAGTCGGCCCTCTTCGGCGACGACCTGCAGAAGATCCTGACCGTGATCGACACCGACGGCTCCGACTCCGGCATGTTCGACAACGTGCTGGAGCTCTTGACCCTGGCCGGGCGGGAGCTGCCGCACGCCGTGATGATGATGGTGCCGGAGGCCTGGAGCCGCCACGAGTCGATGAGCGCGGAGAAGAAGGCCTTCTACGAGTACCACTCCTGCCTGATGGAGCCGTGGGACGGCCCGGCCTCGATCGCCTTCACCGACGGCATCCGCATCGGCGCCGTGCTGGATCGCAACGGGCTGCGCCCCAGCCGCTACTACGTGACCCGCGACGACCTGGTGGTGATGGCCTCCGAGGTCGGCGTGCTCGACATCCCGGCCGACCAGATCGTCCAGAAGGGGAGGCTGCAGCCCGGCCGGCTCTTCTACGTCGACACCCTGGAGAAGCGGATCGTCCCGGACGAGGAGCTCAAGCAGCGCATCGCCGGGGCCGAGCCCTACGCCCGCTGGCTGGAGGAGCACCTGGTGCAGCTCGACCAGCTCCCCAAGCCGGGCAAGGTCATCGAGCCGGACCACGAGACGGTGCTGCGCCGCCAGGAGGTCTTCGGCTACACCTCCGAGGAGGTGAGCCGGCTGATCACCCCCATGGCCATCGACGGCACCGAGCCCATCGGCTCGATGGGCACCGACACGCCGCTGGCGGTCCTCTCCGAGAAGCCCCAGCTGCTCTTCGCCTACTTCAAGCAGCTCTTCGCCCAGGTGACCAACCCCCCGGTCGACGCCGTCCGCGAGGAGATCATCATGGCCATCGAGACCGCGGTCGGTCCCGAGGGCAACCTGCTCGAGGCCCGGCCCGAGTCGGCGCGCCAGCTGGCGCTCCCCTCGCCGGTGATCCGGAACGAGGACCTGGAGAAGATCCGCGGGCTCGACGGCGGGCCCGGCTCCAAGGGGCTCAAGGCCATCACCCTGCCGACCCTCTTCAACGCCGCGGCCGGCGGCGCCGGGCTGCGCAAGGCGCTCGAGGACCTGCGCTGGCGGGTCTCGGAGTGCATCGCCGAGGGGTACAACATCATCATCCTCTCGGATCGCGGCCTCGACGCCGTCGACGCGCCCATCCCCTCGCTGCTGGCCGTCTCGGCGGTGCAGCACCACCTCATCAAGGAGGGGACGCGGACCCGCTGCGGCCTGGTGCTGGAGTCGGGCGAGCCGCGCGAGGTGCACCACTTCGCGCTGCTGACCGGCTACGGGGCCTCGGCCATCAACCCCTACCTCGCCTTCGAGACCATCCACGACCAGGTCAAGCTGGGGATGATCCCGGGCACGCCCGCCGACGCCGAGAAGAAGTACGCCAAGTCGGTCGCCAAGGGGATCGTCAAGGTCATCTCCAAGATGGGGATCTCGACCATCCAGAGCTACCACGGCGCCCAGGTCTTCGAGGCCATCGGCCTCAACCAGGACTTCATCGACGAGTACTTCACCTGGACCGCGACCCGCATCGGCGGGGTCGGCATCGACGTGGTGGCCTCGGAGGCGCGCCAGCGCCACGAGCGCGGCTTCCCCTCGCGCCGCCCCATCGTCCACCGCAGCCTGCCGGCCGGCGGGCAGTACCAGTACCGCGAGGGCGGCGAGCACCACCTCTTCAACCCGGAGACGGTGCACCGGCTCCAGCTGGCGACCCGCACCGGCGACTACAAGGCCTTCAAGTCCTACACCTCGCTGGTCGACAACCAGTCGAAGAACCTCTGCACGCTGCGGGGCCTGATGGACCTGAAGCCGGCGGCCAAGCCGGTGCCCATCGAGGAGGTCGAGCCGGTCGAGGCGATCATGCGCCGCTTCAAGACCGGCGCCATGAGCTACGGCTCCATCTCCAAGGAGGCCCACGAGTCGCTGGCCGTGGCCATGAACCGGATCGGCGGCAAGTCGAACACCGGCGAGGGCGGCGAGGATCCGGCGCGCTACGTGCCCGAGGCCAACGGCGACTCGAAGAACTCGGCCATCAAGCAGGTGGCCAGCGGCCGCTTCGGCGTCACCAGCCTCTACCTCGTCAACGCCCGCGAGCTGCAGATCAAGATGGCCCAGGGGGCCAAGCCGGGCGAGGGCGGGCAGCTGCCCGGCTCCAAGGTCTACCCGTGGATCGCCAAGGTGCGCTACGCCACCGCGGGCGTCGGCCTGATCTCGCCGCCGCCCCACCACGACATCTACTCCATCGAGGACCTGGCCCAGCTCATCCACGACTTGAAGAACGCCAACCACCGGGCCCGCATCTCGGTGAAGCTGGTCTCCGAGGTCGGGGTCGGCACCATCGCCGCCGGCGTCGCCAAGGCCCACGCCGACGTGGTGCTGATCGCCGGCCACGACGGCGGCACCGGGGCCTCGCCGCTCACCTCGATCAAGCACGCCGGCATCCCCTGGGAGCTGGGGCTGGCCGAGACCCACCAGGTGCTGGTGCTCAACGACCTGCGCAGCCGCATCGCCGTCGAGGTCGACGGCCAGCTCAAGACCGGCCGCGACGTGGTGGTCGGGGCGCTGCTGGGCGCCGAGGAGTTCGGCTTCGCCACCGCGCCGCTGGTGACGCTCGGCTGCATCATGATGCGGGCCTGCCACCTCAACACCTGCCCGGTCGGCGTGGCCACCCAGGACCCCAAGCTGCGGGCCCGCTTCACCGGCGACCCGGCCCACGTCGTCAACTTCATGCGCTTCATCGCCCAGGAGGTCCGCGAGTACATGGCCGAGCTCGGCTTCCGCACCATCGAGGAGATGGTGGGCCGCTCCGAGCGGATCGAGATGCGCCGCGCCGTCGACCACTGGAAGGCCCGCAACCTCGACTTCTCGCGCATCCTCTACAAGCCGACCGTGCCCCGCCACTTCGGCCGCACCTGCTCCATCCCCCAGGACCACGGGGTGGAGCGGAGCCTCGACGCCACCACGCTGCTGCCGCTGGCCATGCCGGCGCTGGAGCACGGCAAGAAGGTCGAGGCCAGCCTGCCCATCCGCAACACCAACCGGGTGGTCGGCACCATGACCGGCTCGGAGCTGACGCGCCGCCACGGCGCCGCCGGCCTCCCCCCCGGCACCATCACCTTCCGCTTCGCGGGCTCGGCGGGCCAGTCGTTCGGGGCCTTCCTGCCGCGTGGCATGACCCTGCTGCTGGAGGGCGACGCCAACGACTACCTCGGCAAGGGGCTCTCGGGCGGCACGCTGGCGGTCTTCCCGTCGCCGGGCGCCGCCTTCGTCGCCGAGGAGAACGTCATCATCGGCAACGTCGCCCTCTACGGCGCCACCGGCGGCGAGGCCTACGTCCGCGGCGTGGCCGGCGAGCGCTTCGCGGTCCGCAACTCGGGCGCCACCGCGGTGGTGGAGGGGGTCGGCGACCACGGCTGCGAGTACATGACCGGCGGGATCGTGGCGGTGCTCGGCAAGACCGGGCGCAACTTCGCCGCCGGCATGTCGGGCGGCGTGGCCTACGTGCTCGACCCGGACGGCGCCTTCGCCGTCTCCTGCAACACCGAGATGGTCGGGCTCGGCCCGGTGGTGGAGCCGGAGGAGGCCGGGGCCTTGAAGGCGCTCCTCGAGCGCCACCTGGCCAGCACCGGCAGCGAGCTGGGCCGGCGGCTGCTGGCCGACTGGAAGGTCACCCTCTCGAAGTTCGTCAAGGTCTGGCCGCACGACTACCGGCGCATGGTGGAGGCGCAGCGACAGCTGCGGTCCAAGGGGATGTCCCAGGACGAGGCGGAGCTGGCGGCCTTCGAGATGAACGCGCAGGACCAGGCGCGGGTGGGTGGGAACTAATGGGCAAGCCGACCGGGTTCCTCGAGTTCCGCCGCGAGCCGAAGCACGACCGCGCCCCGCTGGAGCGCATCAAGGACTGGAGCGAGGCCCACCCGGCCTACGCCGAGGAGACGCTGCGCCAGCAGGGGGCGCGCTGCATGGACTGCGGCATCCCCTTCTGCCACACCGGCAAGCTGATCGCCGGCATGGCCTCGGGCTGCCCCATCAACAACCTCATCCCCGAGTGGAACGACCTGGTCTACCGGGGCCAGTGGCGCGAGGCCTACATCCGCCTCGCCAAGACCAACAACTTCCCCGAGTTCACCGGGCGGGTCTGCCCGGCGCCCTGCGAGGGGAGTTGCACCTGCGCCATCAACGACCCGCCGGTGGCCATCAAGACCATCGAGGCCGAGATCATCGACCGGGCCTTCGCCGAGGGCTGGGTGCTGGCCGAGCCGCCGCCGGTCCGGACCGGCAAGCGGGTGGCGGTGGTCGGCTCGGGCCCGGCCGGGCTCGCCTGCGCCGCCCAGCTCAACAAGGCCGGCCACGTGGTCACGGTCTTCGAGCGGGCCGACCGCATCGGCGGCCTGCTCATGTACGGCATCCCCAACATGAAGCTCGACAAGGGCGTGGTGGAGCGCCGGGTCAAGCTGCTGGCCGACGAGGGGATCCGCTTCGTCACCTCGACCGAGATCGGCACCCACATCACCGCCGACCGGCTCGTCAAGGACTACGAGGCGGTGGTGCTCTGCGGCGGCGCCACCGCGGCGCGCGACCTGGCGGTGGAGGGGCGCGGCCTGCAGGGCGTCCACCTGGCCATGGAGTTCCTGCACCGCAACACCAAGAGCCTGCTCGACTCGAAGCTGGCCGACGGAAAGTACCTCTCCGCCAAGGGCAAGCACGTGGTGGTGATCGGTGGCGGCGACACCGGCACCGACTGCGTCGGCACCTCGCTGCGCCACGGCGCCCGCAGCGTCACCCAGCTCGAGATCATGCCGCGCCCGCCCGACCAGCGCGCCGCCGACAACCCGTGGCCGCAGTGGCCCAAGGTCTACAAGCTCGACTACGGGCAGGAGGAGGCCAAGGCGGTGCAGGGGGCCGATCCGCGCCAGTACGCGGTGCTCACCAAGAGGCTCGGCGGCGACGCCGCCGGGCGGGTCGAGTCGCTCCAGCTGGTCTCGGTGGAGTGGAAGAAGGGGCCGGACGGCCGCTTCGGCCCGCAGGAGCTCGCCGGCAGCGAGCGGACCATCCCGGCCGAGCTGGTGCTGCTGGCGCTCGGCTTCACCGGCCCCGAGAAGCCGCTCCCCGACCAGCTCGGCTGCAAGCTCGACGAGCGCAGCAACGTCTGGACCGACGCCGACAAGATGACCAGCGTGCCCGGCGTCTTCGCCGCCGGCGACATGGCCCGCGGGCAGTCGCTGGTGGTCTGGGCCATCCGCGAGGGGCGGCAGGCGGCGCAGTCGGTCGACCGCTGGCTCTCGCACGGCGAGACGGTGCTGCCGGCGTAGGTCCGTCCCTCCCTCCGGATTGGCCGCCGCCTGCGCCGGAGCGCGGAGGGCTGGCGAAGGGACTACGGCTTCTTCGTCCGCGGCGCGTGGGGCGGGTGGCACTCCACGCAGGTCTCGGTGACCTTCACCGCCTTGTGGGCCGCCGCCAGCCGCGCAGTGTCGAGCGCGTGGCAGCCGGCGCAGAGCCCGGCGCCGGTCCGTTTCAGCAGGTGGGGTTCCGAGGCGGCGTGGGGCGCGTGGCACCCGAAGCAGTTCTCGCGCTTGACGGGCGCGTGCGCCCACGGCGCCTTGGGCAGGCCGGCGAACTCGTGGCAGTCGGCGCAGGGACCGATGCCACGCGCCTTGAGCTCGGCCGGCGCCGGGGTCGGCCCGGGCGGCGCGTGGCAGGCGTCGCAGCTCCGGTCCGCGAAGGGCTGGTGGAGCTGGGGGCGCAGCAGCTTGCCCGCCTGGCCGACGTGCGGAACGTGGCAGCCGCCGCAGGTCGACGCCTTGATGTCGAAGCCGCCGTGGCTGGCCGCCAGGTCGCCGCTGGCCAGGTCGTGGCAGTCGGCGCAGAGCGCAGGGACGGTCTTGCGCAGGAGCCTCTCCACCGCCGAGCCGTGTCCCTGGTGGCACTCGAGGCAGCCCTCGGCGACCGGCGGATGGACGACGGCGCCCGGCCTCTCCAGCGCCACCTTCAGGTCGCCGTGGCAGTCGAGGCAGAGCTCCCGCTGGGGCCGGCGCAGCAGCCTCGGCTGCGCCGAGCCGTGCGGGTCGTGGCAGTCGGCGCAGGGGCCGTCGGCGAAGGGCGGGTGGACCGAGGTGGCGCGGGCGTAGGTCTTCCGGGTGCCGACGTGGCAGGTGACGCAGATGGCGGCGCCGTCGGCCACCAGCGTGGCCCGCCCGCCGGCGTGCGGCACGTGGCAGGTGAGGCAGTCGCCGCCGCGGAACGGGCCATGGAGCTCCATCCCGGGCCGCATGGCCTCGGGCGTGCCGTGGCAGCCGATGCAGAGCTGCCCGACCGGCCGGGCCAGGAGCCGCGACTGGTCGGCGAGGTGGGGCGCATGGCAGGTGAGGCAGTCGCCCTTCGGCTGCGGCCGGTGGACGTAGCTGTCCTTGTTCCAGGCGGACATCCTCTCGCCGTGGCACCCCAGGCAGAGCGGCTGGAGCGCCTGGGTGACCAGGTGGGTGCCGCCGCCGTGGGGATCGTGGCAGGCCTCGCAGCGTCCCTCGCGGACCGGGGCGTGCGCGTCGGCGCGCTGGCCCCACGCGGCCACCTGCCGATGACAGTCGGAGCAGCGTTTCCCCGGCGGGTGCTTGAGCAGGCCAGCCGCATCGCTGGAGTGCGGGACGTGGCAGGCGGTGCACTGGCCGAAGGCGGCCGGCTTGTGCGGCGCCTGCCGCAGCCTCTCGGCGATGGCGGCGTGGCAGGAGAGGCAGAGGGTTCGCTCGCCCTGGAGGAGCAGCGCCGGGCGATCGGCGGCGTGGGGGGTGTGGCAGGTGAGGCAGCGCCCCTCGCGGACCGGGGCGTGGACCACCGGCGCCTGGAGCGCCTTGTCGAGGCCGTCGTGGCAGTCCAGGCAGAGGGCCGGCGGTGGCTTCTGCCGCTCGAAGGGGCTGCCCGAGGCAGGGTCGACGTGGCAGCTCGAGCAGTCGGCGGCGACCGGGTGGGCGGCGACGCGGAGCAGGCTGGCGGCGCCGGCGTGGACCCTGTGGCAATCGGCGCAGCGGGCCCGCTCCACGGGGTAGCCGCCGTGGCGCTTCGGCAGGTCGGCGTGGCAGCGAAGGCAGAGCGCCGGGACGGGGGCGAGGAGGAGCCGCTGCTCGCTGGAGCCGTGGGGCGAGTGACAGGAGGTGCAACGGACCTGGTCGGCCGGCGCCTTGCCGTGGGCCACCTCGAAGGCCTTCGCGGCGTGGCAGGCCTGGCAGGCGGCGAGCGGGGCCGTGGCGTCGCCGGCGCGCGCCGTGGCGGCGGAGGCCCCGGGGCCGCTGTTGGCGTGCGGCTGATGGCAGGCGGTGCAGGGCTTGCCGGCGTTGAAGGGAGCGTGAACCGTCGCCTGGCTCCTGCCGGCGAGGACCGTGGTGGCATGGCAGCCCAGGCACGAGTTGCTCCCCGCCTCGGCCGGGTCGATGGCCACCCCCGGCGGCCGGGGACCGGGGAGGACGCAGCCGGCGACCAGCAACGCCAGGGTGGCGGCCAGCGAGGCGAGGGGTTCGCGAGATCGAGCGGGCATGGTGGGTGGCCGGCGCCTGCGGGCGGCGGAGGGTTCGGAGATTGCCAAGGGCCTGGCGACGAGTCAACGCGACATCGCACCCCAGGGTGAGACGCCGAGGGTGAGACGCCGGCCCCGCGCTCAGCGCCCCTTGAGCTTGCCCAGCCGGACCAGGAACCGATCGCGGGCCAGCAGCCGCTCCGCCAGCGGGCGGGCGGCGTGGTCGAGGAGCCCGCGGCCGGTCTTGGCTCCCAGCTCGCCGCGCGCCACCAGCGCCCGGATCGCCTCGGGTGCCTGCTGGTCCCGGCAGAGCTCGGGGGCCAGCTGGTCGAGGACCCGCTGCCAGGTGTCGAGCCCGCCCAGCTCGGCGATCTCGATGGGGCCGAGGAAGGACCAGCGGAAGCCCGGCCCGTCGGTCACCACCGCGTCGATCTCCTCGGCGCTGGCCACCCCCTGCGCCAGCAGGTGGAAGGCCTCGCGCGCCACCGCCGCCTGGAGCCGGTTGGCCAGGAAGCCGGGCAGCTCGCGGCGCAGCAGCACTGGCCGCTTCCCCAGCCGCCGCAGCAGGTCGAGCAGCCGCTCCACCGCCGGCGCCGGCATGGCCGGGTGGGGCACCACCTCCACCAGCGGCACCAGCTGGGCCGGGTTGAAGAAGTGGGTGATCGCCATCCGCTCCGGGTGAAGGGCCCGGGCGGCGAGCCGGGCCAGCGGGAAGGTCGAGGTGTTGGAGAGGAGCAGCGCCTCGGCGCCGGCGCCCCGCTCGACCCGGTCGAAGAGCTCCAGCTTGGCCTCCAGGACCTCGGGGATCGCCTCCACCACCACCCCGGCCCCGGCCAGCGCCGGCTCCAGCCGGGTGGTGGGCCGTATGCGGGAGCGGGCCGCCGCCGCCTCGGCGGGAGAGAGCAGCTCCTCCTCGACCAGCAGCGCCAGCGAGCCCTCCACCGCGGCCAGCCCGGCGGCCAGCCGCCGCTCGTCGAGGTCCTGCAGCTTCACGGCGGCCCCGGCCTGGGCGAAGAGCTGGGCGATGCCGTGCCCCATCACCCCGGCGCCGATCACCACCACGCTCTGCTCCATGGATCGCTCCTCGCCTCAGCCGAGCGGCTGGACCCGCGCCAGCAGCGGGGCGATGGCGGCGGCGTAGTAACGCAGCAGCGCCCCCTCGCCCGGGACCGTCACCCAGCCGCCCTCCCGCTCCTGCACCACCCGCCGCTCCACCAGCATGCGCAGGCCGACCTCGATGGCGTAGGCCTCGTCCTCGCGCGGCAGGTAGACGTGGGCCCCCGAGGCGGTGAGCCGGCGCATCAGCACCTGGGTGCGGGCGTGCAGGTCGATGGTGGAGACCGGCAGGTCGCCGTCGCCCTCGAGCAGGGCGGAGGCCAGCAGCGAGACCGGCAGGGCCGGCACCACCTGCCCGACCGCCGCCATCAATTCGCCGCCCAGCTCCGCCACGCGTTCGGCGCGCGCCTCCTTGTCGAGGGCCCGCCAGTCGAGGGCGCGGGCCTGCGACCACTCGCGCATCGAGATGGGCGTGCCGAAGTTGACGCAGGCGTAGCCGAAGCGGTGCCAGCGCCCCATCCCCCAGAGCACCGCCTGGCGCAGGCCGAAGCGGGTGGCCGAGGCGGTGGTGGCGATGAACCCGCGCGGCGACTCGCCGGCCGCCTGGGCCAGCAGGGCGCGGTCCTCCAGCACCCGGTCGTAGTTGATGCCGACCGGCACGAAGCAGAGGTCGCGCGGGCCGCCGGCGTCGAAGGTGCGGAGCATGTAGTCGATGAGCCCGAGCTTGGCCGGGCGCAGCGCCCCGTCGCGGGTCAGCCCGCCCTCGGGGAAGACCGCCTGCACCACGCCGGCCTCGGTGGCCATCTGCACGTAGCGCTCCAGCACCCGGCGGTAGATGGGGTCCTTGGAGTTGCGCCGGATGAAGAAGGCCCCCATCGAGCGGATCAAGGTCTGCAGCGGCCAGACCTGGGCCCACTCGCCGACGGCGTAGGAGAGGGCGGTCCGCTCCGCCGCCAGGTAGGCGACCAGCACGTAGTCCATGTTGGAGCGGTGGTTGACCACGAAGACCACGCTCGCCTTCGGGTCGACACGGGAGAGCCCCTCGTCGTCCTGGTAGCCGATGCGGACCCGGTAGAGCAGGCGGGCCACGGTGCGGGCGATCCGGTAGCCGACCTGGAAGTAGGCGTAGGGCTTGAAGGCCGGGACGATCTCGCCGGCGTAGCGGGCCACCCGGGCCTGGACCTCGGCGCGAGACTCCCCCGACTCGCGGGCGTGGGCCTCGACCGCCTCGCTCACCTTCGGGTCGAAGGTGAGCCGGTCGACCAGCACCTCCCGGCGGGTCAGCTTGAAGGGCTGGATCTGCAGGCGGAGCCGGGCGTTGAGCCGGTCGATGACCACGTTGACGCGGCGGCGCAGGTACCACTTCAGGCCGGGGACGAGCAGCCGGTCGAGCAGCGCCACCACCGCCAGCGCCAGCAGGAGCAGGGCGCCCCAGAGCGGCAGCGTCACGGTCCGGTCCATGCCGGGATCATATCCCGAAAGGGTGCGCCGTTCGCCGCTCGCCCCCCTCTACGCGGCGGTCAGCTGACCTTGACCACCCCGGTCTCGGTCCCGTCGGCGTCGTGGGTGTGGATGGCGCAGGCCAGGCAGGGATCGAAGGAGTGGATGGTGCGCAGCGCCTCGAGCGGCAGCTTGGGGTCGGCGATGGGGTTGCCGACCAGGGAGGCCTCGTAGGGGCCGGGCTGCTCCTTGCCGTCGCGCGGGCCGGCGTTCCAGGTCGAGGGGACCACGCACTGGTAGTTCTTGATCTTGCCGTTCTCGATGATGCACCAGTGCGAGAGGGTGCCGCGCGGGGCCTCGTGGAAGCCGACCCCCTTCCAGGTCCCGGAGGCCATCTTGGGCAGCGGGTCGACGAAGATGTTGGTGTCGCCCTTGCCGATGTTGGCCACCAGCAGGTTCCAGTGCTTGAGGGTCAGCTCCGACATCATGGCGCAGCGGATGGCCCGGGCGGCGTGGCGCCCCAGCGTGGAGTGGAGCATGGCCGGGGTCACGTCGATCTTGTGGATCGCCTTGACGGTGGAGATGGCCGCCCCCACCCACTTCACGGTGAGCGGGTGGTTGGTGAGGAACCCGACCAGCACCTGGGCCAGCGGGCCCACCTGCATGGGCCGGCCCTCGAGCCGCGGCGCCTTGACCCAGCTGTACTTCTGGGGCGGGGCGGTCTCGGCCTTCCACTCGCCGCTGAACTTGGGGACGGTCTCCTCCTCCCACGGACCCTTCTGCCAGTCGCCGTCGTAGTGGGAGTGGGCGATCGACTCGGTGACGTTCTTCTTGAGGTAGTCGTCGTTCCAGTTCTCGATCTTCTGGACGCCGGCCTTGCCGGCCATGATGACGCCGCCGGGCAGGTCGAACTGCGTCATCTTGGAGTCGGTCGGCAGGTCGGGCACGGCCAGGTAGTTGGTGACGCCGGCGCCGTACTTGAACCACTCCGGGTAGAAGCCGGCCACCGCCGCCACGTCGACCAGGTAGCACTGGGTGACGAAGCCGCTCACCTCGTCGAGCAGCGCCTTCACCTGGTAGAGCTTCGACATGTTGAGGGTGGAGGGGCTGTCGAGGTTGATGGCGTTGGCCACGCCGCCCACCGCGAGGTTCTGGATGTGCGGCGTCTTGCTGCCCAGGATGGCCACGATCTGGTTGGCCTTGCGCTGGATCTCCAGGGCCTGGAGGTAGTGGGCCACCGCCAGCAGGTTGACCTCGGGCGGCAGCTTCATGGCCGGGTGGCCCCAGTAGCCGTTCTGGAAGGGGCCGAGCTGCCCGGCCTGGACGAAGCCGGCCAGCCGCGCCTTCACCGCGGTCAGCTCCTTCACGGAGTTGCCGGGCCAGTTGGAGATCGACTCGGCCAGCGCCGAGGCCTTGGCCGGGTCGGCCTTGAGCGCCGAGACCACGTCGACCCAGTCGAGCGCCGACAGGTGGTAGAAGTGGACGATGTGGTCGTGAAGGGCGTGAGCCGAGATGATGATGTTGCGGATCAGCTGGGCGTTGAGCGGCACCTCCAGCCCCAGCGCGTTCTCCACGCTGCGCACCGAGGTGATGGCGTGCACGGTGGTGCAGACCCCGCAGATGCGCTGGGTGAAGGCCCAGGCGTCACGCGGATCGCGCCCCTGCAGGATGGTCTCGATGCCGCGCCACATGGTGCCGCTCGACCAGGCGCTCTTGATCTGCCCGCCGTCGACCTCGACGTCGATGCGCAGGTGCCCCTCGATGCGGGTGATGGGATCGATGGTGATGCGCTGGCTCATGACGCCGCCCCTTCGGTGAGACCGGCTGGCACGTCACGCCCGCGAGGGGTGGTGACGCCGGCGAGGATGGGAAACTTCCGGACGACCAGGATGTAGATGACCGTTTCGGTGGCGATCAGGCCGAGGGTGACCAGGAT
The DNA here is from genome assembly GCA_031388695.1 of Anaeromyxobacter sp. GTDB lineage: Bacteria > Myxococcota > Myxococcia > Myxococcales > Anaeromyxobacteraceae > JADKCZ01. The sequence goes on from JANMRY010000205.1 coordinate 20,984, forward strand.
CTCGGAGACGCTGGGGAAGTAGATCCAGCCGTTGCCCGGGTCGTAGGCCACCAGGAAGACGTCGACGCGGTAGAGGGTGCCGCCCAGCATGGCCAGCAGCGCCGCCCGCAGCTGCTCGTGGGGGCGCCCCAGCGCGCCCTGGCGCAGGAAGATGATGGCCGCGCCGAGGAAGATGAGCACCTCGGCCCAGAAGAAGAAGCCCAAGCGGCCGGAGGAGAAGACCAGGCCGAGCTTCCCCTCGACGCCGAGGATGACGAAGCGCAGCGCCAGGAAGGCCAGGATCACCCCGGCCACGTAGCGGCCCAGGGTGGCCAGCAGCCGGTTCTCCAGCGGGCGCTTGAAGGCCACGCTGGAGAAGATCGACTCGAAGTAGAGCACCCCGAAGCCCATCGTGAAGGCGGTGAAGAGGAAGTAGAGGGGCAGGAAGCCGGTGTGCCAGAGCGGGTGCAGCTTCAACCCCGCCATCATCATCAGGCCGCCCAGGCTCGACTGGTGCATGGTGGGGAGGAGCAGCCCGAAGGCGATGAGGAAGGGCAGGGCCTTCTCGGCGCGGGGCAGCCAGCGCTGCGCCAGCCGGGCCCGCTCCGGGTTCTGGCTGGCGGCCAGCGACTCGAGCCAGGCCGGCGAGAGCTCCAGGAAGATGACCGTGGTGTAGGCCATCATGCAGAGCGCCACCTCGAGCAGCACCGAGGTGCTGCTCCAGTGCTGCGGCGAGACCGGGATGCGCCACATGGTCCAGTAGCGCCCCAGGTCGAAGGCCACCGCCACGCCGGCCACGCCGTAGCCGAGCAGGCTGGTGAGCAGCGCCGGGCGGACCAGCGGGTGGTACTTGCCCTTGTTGAGGATGAAGACCAGGAAGGCCAGCACGTAGCCGCCGCTGGCCAGGCCGGTCCCGACCACCACGTCGATGGCGATCCAGATGCCCCAGGGGTAGCCGTCGTTCATCGAGGTGGCGGCGCCCAGCCCCATGATGAAGCGGTAGAGGCCGGCGACGGTGCCGAGCCCCCAGAGGACCAGCAGGAACTTGACGAAGGGGGTGAAGAGCTCGCCGTGGACTGGGCGGGGCGGGGCGTTCATGACTCGTCCTCCTCGGCGGCGGCGGCGGCGGTGGCGGCGTGGCGGTTCTTCCAGGCCACGACGGCGAAGGTGCCGAGGAGCGCCAGCGGGGCGAAGGCGCCCTGGTAGATGGCGTGCTGCACCGACTCCACCAGCGCCGGGGCCGGCTGGTCGCCGAGCGGCGGCAGGCCGAGCGGCCCGAAGCCGACCGGCGAGAGGTAGAGGCAGGCGGTGCCGCCCCCCTGGGTCTCGCCGTAGATGCCGCCCTGGTAGGCCTTGGGCGTCGCCGCCAGGCGGCGCCTGGCCTCGGCCAGCAGCTCCGGGCGGCTGCCCGAGATCACGGCGCCGCGCGGGCAGACCTCGGCGCAGGCCGGCCCCTTGCCCTTCTCCCAGCGGTGGCGGCAGAGCTCGCACTTGATGATCTTGGGCGAGGCCGCGGCCCACTCGAACTTCGGGACGTTGAAGGGGCAGGCGATCTGGCAGTTGCGGCAGCCGACGCAGCGCTCGACGTCGTACTGCACCACGCCGCGCTTCCCCTTGTGCAGCGCCCCCATCATGCAGACCGAGGAGCAGGCCGGGTCGGCGCAGTGCATGCACTGGGCCTTGAGGTAGCCGGTCTCCTTCTCGGTGCTCCAGAGCTTGATGACGCTCATGGCGTTGCCGTTCAGGTCGGCGGGGGCGTCGTAGGGCGCCCCGCCGATCATGGCCACGTCGGGCGGCATGCCGTTGGCGTCGCGGCACCCGATGGAGCAGGCCCGGCAGCCGACGCAGAGGGTGGCGTCGAAGAGCAGCCCGAGATCGTCGGGGTTGCTCTTCCTGGCAGCGCGCGCCTCGGCGGTGGCCGGGGCGATGGCCGCGGCGCCGGCCGCGGCGCCGAGGACCTTGAGCAGACCGCGCCGGGTCATGGTCATGGCTTCTTCTCCTGATCGCCCTCGGCCTTCTGCACCTGGACGTTGAGCTTGCGCGAGGCCACGTAGCTGGCGCCGGCGGCGACGCCGACCACCAGGCCGCCGAGGCCGGCGGCGATGGCGCCGACCTCGCCCTTGGCGCCGCCCACGTTCGGGTAGGCCATGGGGGCGGTCGGCCGCTCGATGGGCATGTTCTGGTGGATGGGGACGTTGAAGGCGATCCCCTGCTCGGTGCAGCCGATGCACGGGTGGCCGATGCCGATGGGCCAGGCGCCCGGCACCTCGCAGAAGTGGAGCAGCGAGCAGTTGGCGTGGGTCTGCGGCCCCTTGCAGCCGAGCTTGTAGAGGCACCAGCCCTCGCGGTGGCCGGCGTCGCCGAAGGCCTGCGCGAAGCGGCCGTTGTCGAAGTGGGCGCGGCGCGGGCAGTCGTCGTGGATGACGCGGGCGTAGGCGAACTTGGGCCGCCCCTTGTCGTCGAGCGCCGGCAGCGTGCCGAAGGTGGCGAACTGCAGCACCGTGCCGAGCAGGTTGTACGGGTTGGCCGGGCAGCCGGGGAGGGTGACCACGGTCTTGCCGGGCAGGGCCTGGGCCACGCCGACCGCGCCGGTCGGGTTGGGCGAGGCCGAGGGGATGCCGCCCCACGACGCGCAGGAGCCGATGGCGATGACTGCGGCCGCCTTGTCGGCCACCCGCTTGAGGGTGTCGATGGCCTTGTGGCCGCCGACATAGCAGTAGATGCCGTCGTCCTTGAGCGGGATCGACCCCTCGACGATCAGCACGTACTTGCCGGCCTGCTCCTTCATGGTCGACTCGAGGGCGGCCTCGAGCTGGTAGCCGGCGGCGGCGGCCAGGGTCTCGTGGTAGTCGAGCGAGACCAGGTCGAGGATCAGCTCACCGAGGTCGGGCGCCGCGGAGCGGAGCAGCGACTCGGTGCAGCCGGTGCACTCCTGGTAGTGCAGCCAGATCACCGAGGGCTTCTTCCCCTTGGCCACCTTCTCGGCCATCTTCTCGCCAGCCCAGGCCGGCATCCCCACCGACGCGGCGGCCGCGGTGCAGATCTTGACGAAGTCCCGGCGGGTGACGACCGAGGGTTCCGCTACCTCTGGGTGCGGCATCATGAACCTCCTGGGGCGGGCGAAGTGAGTGGCGCCCTGCTGGTCGAGCAACCTCGCCTTATCTGGGGCCTGGCTGGCCTTGACCAGCGTCAATCCACGAAAATTCAGCGCGCAAGGGCTGCGTTGCCCACACAAATGGGGCACTTGGATGCAGGTCCCAAATGGGTACAACGTCGCTCCAGGCCGGTCCCTCTGGCAAATTTCGGCAGCCGGGGTGCCCGTGAAACCAACGCTGAGTGTCATCGGAGGAGAGACCCTCACGAAAGGCCAGACCATGAAGACCACCGCCAGCCGAACCCTCATCCTCGCCGCCCTCACGCTGCTCTCCGCGTGCGGTGGCACCACCACCAACCCGGCAGGCGCCAACGCCAACCTCTTCCTCAAGGGGTCCGTCACCGCCAGGGCGACCGGAACCATGGAGGTGAACGGCGTCGCCGTCGCCACCCCGGCGACCGCCCGGATCGAGGGCGTCGAGCGGCCCGAGAGCGAGCTGCGCGACGGGATGCAGGTCAAGGTCAAGGTCCGCGCCGACGCCTCCGGCCACCGCGGCGAGGGGCTCGAGGTCGAGGTCGAGCACGCCGTGAAGGGGAAGGTCGAGGCCAAGGACGCCACCACCATCTCGGTCGGCGGCCAGACGGTCCGCGTCGACGACTCGACCCACTTCGAGGACAACGTGGCGCGGCTCGGCTCGATCGCGGCCGGCGAGCGCGTCCACGTCTCCGGCGTGCCCGATGACCGCGGCGGGCTGCGCGCCACGCGCATCGACAAGCTGGCCGGCACCTCCGAGGACTTCGAGATCAAGGGGATCGTCTCCGCCCTCTCCGCCACCGGCTTCACGCTCAAGATCTCGCCCGACGCCGGCGCCACCGACACCTACACCGTCAACCTGCTGGGCGGGGCCACCCTGCCGGCCGGGCTGGCCAACGGCAGCTTCGTCGAGGTCGCCTCGCTCAAGCCGGTCCAGGCCGGCCAGGTGATCGAGGCCTCGAAGATCACCATCGAGGACCGGCTCCCCGGCCAGGCCGGCGGCGAGACCGAGATCGAGGGGATCGTCACCTCCGGCACCGCCGCCTCCTTCGTGCTGGCCGGCACCACCGTGACCACCAGCGCCACCACCACCTGGACCGGCGGCCTGCCGGACGACCTGCTCCCCGGCGTCAAGGCCGAGGCCGAGGGGCTGCTCGGCTCCGACGGCGTGCTGGCCGCGCACAAGGTCACCTTCAAGGCCAGCATCAGGCTGCAGGGCGCGGTCGCCGCCCTCTCGGTCGACGGCGCCGGCGTCGGCTCCTTCACCGTCAACGGCGTGACCGTGCAGGTCGACGCCCTCACCGATCAGCGCGACTCCGTCGCCTCGCTGGCGGCCGGCGATCTCATCGAGGTCCGCGGTAGCCTGGGCCGTGACGCCGCCTCGGTGGTGGCCACCCGCGTGGAGCGGTCCGGCGACGACCGCCCCATCATCCAGGGGCTGGTCACCGCCAAGGACGCCGCCGCCGGGACCCTCACCGTCCTCGGCAAGACCATCTCGGTCACGTCGGTCGAGGTGGGCGGGCTGCGCGGTCACTCCGACATGAGCGGCAGCAGCGGCCCCTCGCTCTCCTCGAGCGACTTCTTCGCCGCCATCACCGCCGGCCGGACCGTCGTCAAGGCCCGCGGCAACAACCCGGCCGCATTCGCCGACCCGGTGCTGACGGCCAGGCAGGTCGAGCTGGAGGGCGACA